>JAICMS010000015.1 GCA_025929075.1 Propionibacteriales bacterium | reverse complement strand
GTTGATGACGACACGGCCGGTGATCTTCCCGGCCCTGCGTTACATCTTCGCGATCGCGCTAGCGGCGAGTGTGGTGCTGGCCGTGCGGGTCGTCATCGACCCGAGGATGTGGGTCGCAGCCATCCTGGCGCTGCTTGGACTCTTGATCGGGGTGCTGCTGGTGCTGCCGGTCGGTGGTGCGGACGTGCCGATCGTGATCTCGCTGCTCAACGCGTTTACCGGTCTAGCCGTGGCGGCTGGCGGTTATGTGCTTGGCAACACGCTGCTGCTCGTCGGGGGCACTCTGGTCGGGGCTTCCGGAACGTTCCTGACCAGGATGATGGCCGCGGCCATGGGCCGGTCGCTGCCGAACATTCTGTTCGGTGCGCTCAAGGGCGGCTCAACGCTCGGCGCTGGCACGGTGTCGGACCGGCCGGTGCGCTCGGCCAGTCCTGCCGACGTGGCGATCCTGCTCGGCTACGCCCAGCGGGTGATCATCGTGCCCGGCTACGGCTTGGCAGTGGCGCAGGCTCAGCACAGCCTGCGCGAGCTCGTCGACGTACTCACCGCCAAGGGGATCGCCGTTGACTACGCCATCCACCCTGTCGCCGGCCGGATGCCCGGCCACATGAACGTGCTGCTGGCCGAGGCGCAGGTGCCGTATGAGCAGCTGAAGGAGATGGACGACATCAACGGCCAGTTCAAGCAGGCCGACGTGGTGCTTGTGGTCGGCGCCAACGACGTCGTCAACCCGGCCGCCAAGACGACCCCTGGCGCGCCCATCTACGGCATGCCGATCCTCAACGCCGCCGACGCCCGGCAGATCGTCTTCATGAAGCGCTCGATGCGTCCGGGCTTCGCCGGCATCGAGAACGAGCTGCTCTTCGACCCGAAGACCACGCTGCTCTTCGGCGACGCCAAGGAGACGATGAGCAAGCTGCTGTCGGCCGTCAAGGCGCTCTGAAGGCGGTCAGCCCGCCACGCCGTAGAGGCGGTCGCCGGCATCGCCGAGCCCCGGCACGATGTAGCCGCGTTCGTTGAGCCGGTCGTCCATCGCGGCGACGACAATCGTGAACGGCACGTGAAGGTCGGCGAGCTCGGACTCGATCCGCGCGCAGCCTTCCGGAGCCGCCAGCAGGCAGATCGCGGTGATGTGGTCGGCGCCGCGGTGCACCAGGAACCTGATCGCCGCGGCAAGCGTCCCACCGGTCGCCAGCATCGGGTCGAGCACGAAGCACTGCCGCCCCGATACGTCGTCGGGCAGCCGCTCGGCGTACGTCGACGCCTCGAGCGTCTCCTCGTTGCGCAACATCCCGAGGAACCCGACCTCGGCCGTCGGCAACAGCCGCACCATCCCCTCAAGCATCCCGAGCCCGGCCCGCAGGATCGGTACGACGAGTGGCTTGGGCGCTGCCAGCCGCACCCCTTCCGCCTGGGCGACCGGCGTGCTGATCGTGACCTGCTCGGTGCGCACCTCGCGAGTCGCCTCGTAGGCCAGCAGCGTGACGAGCTCCTCGGTGAGCCGGCGGAAGGTCGGGGAGTTGGTGGTCCTGTCGCGCAAGGCGGTGAGCTTGTGCGCGACAAGGGGATGCTCGACGACCTGGATCCGCATGACCGCCAACTTAGTGGCCCGCGTTTGGAGTTGGTCGGCCGTTGCGCCGAGGCCGCGCCGGGCTTCGGGCCTCGGCTCCTCGCGGCTCGACGTGGCCTGATCACGATTCGGAGCCATGCGGGGCGCTTCTGTCCGGGTGACTGCCCCGGAACTCTCCATACCGTTCGCATCTGCCGCAAATACGGTCCTGGGCCGTCTCAGGCCGGCCGGCCGCCACTTTCGGGGTCGCCATCGGTCGACGCATCTGTCAGTCTGGAACACATGGCACCCATGGATGCCGAACCTGCCGACGCCATCGACTTCGCCCTCGCCGCCTATCGCGAGGACGGCGTCTGGCAGGTGAGCGCGCTGCCGCCGCGCGCGGCGTGCGAACTCGACACGTTCCTGCACGCACTCGGCCAGCTGCCGTCGGAGTCGGGCACCCTCGGCATGGTCAGCATCGACGAGGACTTCTTCGTCCTGGTCCGGGTCGGCGGCGGCCAGACGCGCCTCCTGCTGTCCGATGTGGGGGCCGCTACGGAGTCTCCGCTGGCGCGGTCGGTCGTCGAGCAGCTCGAGCTGCCAGCACCAGACGATGACGAAGACCAGATCCAGCCCGCCGGCGATCTCTCGATCGTCGCCGACCTCGGCCTGTCAGCCATGGAGCTCGGTGCGATCTGCGACGACGTCGACGCCTACCCCGACGAGCTGCTGGGTGACATCGCCAGCCGGCTGGGGTTCGGACGGGAGTTCGACGAGGCGCTCGACACGGTCGACGCTTGACCGCCCGGCGCTGATGCCCGACGTCGAATGGCGCCTCGAGGATGCGATGCGCCAAGCGCTGGCGATCGCCGAGAGCGCCGGTGGCTCACTGGATGTGCCGGTCGGTGCGCTCGTGCTCGACCCCGAAGGCCAGGTCATCGGGTCGGCGGGCAACCGGCGAGAAGAGGTCGCCGACCCCACCGCCCACGCGGAGATCGTCGCCCTGCGTGAGGCGGCTGCCCGCCGCCGTACCTGGCGCCTCGACGGCTGCACGCTCGTCGTGACGCTGGAACCCTGCACGATGTGCGCGGGTGCGCTGGTGCTCGCACGGGTTGCGCGGCTGGTGTTCGGCGCGTACGACGACAAGGCCGGCGCCGTCGGCTCGTTGTGGGACGTGGTCCGGGACCGCCGCCTCAACCACCGGCCGGAGGTGGTCGGCGGTGTGCTCGCCGAGGAATGCGGTGAGGTGCTGCGGCGCTTCTTCGCCGGCCACCGGTGACGCAGCAGTCCGCCAGCACCAAACCCAGGCGGACGTCCGGCGGGCTGACGTCGAGCCCCATGATGGAGAGTCAGAACGCTGCCGGACCTCGGGAGGGCAAGTGGGTACCGCGGACATCGACCAGTACCTCGCCGGATTGCCGGAGCCGAAGCGCACAACGCTCGACGAGATGCGTCGCAGGATCCTGGCTGTGGTCCCGGATGCCGAGCAGGGTCTGTCCTACTCGGTACCGGCATTCAAGGTCAACGGACAGGTCGTGGCTGGACTCGCGGCATTCACGAACCATCTCAGCTACCTGCCTCACTGCGGGTCAGTCCTCCCTGCGGCTGAGGACGAGACGCGCGGCTATTCGCAGACGAAGAGCGCGTTGCACTTCCCGGTCGACTCACCGCTTCCGCAGGACCTTATCCGCAGGCTCATCGATCTCAAGCTCGACGAGTTGGGTCTTAGATGAAGCACGTTCGGACCTCGACATCTCGCCAACGATGGTGGTGAGGTGCCGCGGGGCGGTCTGTGCCCGGCACCGCTGAGGCTGGGTCGCCGTCCGCAGTCGGGTAACCTACTCCGCGGTGGCGTGTCCGAGCGGCCGAAGGAGCACGCCTCGAAAGCGTGTGAGGGTTTACGCCCTCCGTGGGTTCAAATCCCACCGCCACCGCCATCCCGACCTGCCAAAGCCGCAGGTCAGCGAGTTTTGCAAGCCTGTGACTCGTGCGCTGAGGGCCTGATTGGTCACGAAGTGGTCACATCGGCTAGCGTCTGGCTGAACGCGCTGCCGCGTTGAGGGTGTGGGGGTCCTGGTGGATGTTTCCAGTGTTGGGCCCATGGCTGACGAACCTCTTCCCTGCTGAGCCGAGACGACAGCACCACAGACAACCTGCGGTCACGATTGTGAATTCGATCCACAGCGGGTAGTGGTCGGAGATCTCCGACGCGTCGGCGCGGGTGCGTAGCCTGACTACCGTGCCTGTCAGCCAGGGCTCGGCAGAGCATGGGTTTCGGCGATGGCTGATGCTCGCCGCACGACACGTCCACCGGTGCTTGCAGGTCATCAGGATCAGTTCGGCACGACGCGCAGGGGAGGCGCCGGGAAGCGATGCGGGCGTCGCAGGTTCCGCGTGCGGTGGCTGCTGCCATGTCGACCGTCTCATCGCTTGGTCTCGCCGTTGCCGACGCGGTTGTTCTTCATGACTCGAACAAGCTGTCTGTGCGTCTGCAGCCTTGTGACGTCGTGGCACGGGTGGTGGCACCTGGTGGCCATCACGTCGCAACGTTCGAGATCGACATTGCTCAACGGCTCGCGGAATCTGGCAGTCCGGTGGCTAGGGTCGAGCCTCGAGTGGAGCCACGCGTCTACGAGCGGGACGGCTTCGTGATCACGCTATGGCCCTATTACGAACCTGCGGTCCCGCGGCAGGTTTCACCAGCCGACTACGCCGATGCGCTCTGGCGGCTGCATGCCGGCATGCGGACGCTGGATGTCCCTGCGCCGCTCTTCACGGATCGAGTCGAGCAGGCACAACAGCTCCTGGCAAGCCGCGACCGAAGTCCGGGGCTCACCGACGCCGACCGGGACCTCCTCGCCAACACGCTAAGACGCCTGAGGCAAGCGATCGTTCGGCACGATGCCGCTGAGCAGCTCCTGCACGGCGAGCCCCACCCAGGCAACCTGCTCGCCACCAACAACGGGCTGCTGTTCATCGACCTCGAGACGTGCTGCCGTGGGCCTGTCGAGTTCGATCTCGCCCATGCCCCCGAAGAAGTCGGCGAGCACTACCCAGGTGTCGACCAGGGCCTGTTGCACCAGTGCCGGATCCTCGCGCTGGCGATGATCACAGCCTGGCGCTGGGATCGAGTCGACCAGCTCCCGAACGGGCGCCAGCTGGGCACGGAGTGGCTCAGCCAGATCCGGACCGCGGTCGGTGAAGGCCTAGATACTGATCGCTGATCGCAGGCCTTCGGGTCGTGGACAGCCTTATCAAAGTCTGGCGCGGACAGGGACCTTAGACTTTCCGATTGCTTATACGTCACCGCGTGACTGGAAGGACTCAGATGGCACAGCGCACGGTTACCGTCCTGATCGACGACATCACCGGCAAGGAGCTAGCAGACGGCGAGGGCGAGACCGTGTCGTTCGCTCTGGACGGGAACCAGTACGAGCTCGATGTCGACCACAAGGCAGCGGAGAGGCTTCGAGCCGCGATGGCGGCCTACATCAAGGCTGGCCGCCGGGTGAGCCGCACCAGCCGTCGCACCGAGCCTCGCGGTAGCCGTAGCATCACTCGGCGTGATCCGCTGCAAACCAAGGCCATCCGCGACTGGGCAACCTCCAACGGCTACGACGTCAGCCCCCGCGGCCGAATCCCGGCGGGCGTCGTCGAGGCGTACGAAGCGGCCCACTGACAAATGCTCGGACGGCCCCGGCTCGGTGCTGCTGGTCGCCAACCGGCAGCGGGCGGTGCTTGCTTCATGGCGGTCAGGCTGGGCGGGTGGCCGCCGCCTGCCGGGAAGTGGTGGGAAACCCCTGCGGCATGGCAGAGCGGCTGGAACCATGGCCCTCGCAGGGAGGGAAAGGGCGTGCCACCGTTCAATCTGTGTCGTTCTCGAGTGAAAGTCACGGCTGGCTGACTGTGCGGTTCATGACGTAGACGGCGCCGCGGCCGTGAGCGGCGTCGTCGCTGCCCAGGTAGACGTTGGAGCCGTCGGCGGAGACGGCAAGGGACATGCCCTCTGGGCCGGACTTGCTGTCCCTGGGCGCGACCACCCGGCTCTGGTGAAAGGCGCTGTGGCGGGCGGTGTAGGCCCAGGCGCGGGCCCGGGACTCGTTGTTCGTTGTCCCGCCGACGACCAAGGACCCGTCTGCGCTCATTCCCACCGACCAGCCGAAATCCGCCTGAGCCTCGCCGAGCGGTCGCGTGGGCGCGAACTCAGCAATTTGATCCCAGCCGTCGCCGCGGTGATCGAAGACGTAAACGGCGCCCAGGTCATTGCTGGCATGATGTTGCGGCGCACCGATGGCGATCCGAGATCCGTCGGCAGACAGCGCGAGAGATGCGCCGAAGCCGTCGTAGTAGCTTGTGTCGCTCGCCTCAATGGTGCCGTCGGCGGTCCATGTCCGACGGTGACCGGTGAACGCGTGAGCATCCCCACCGCCAAGCGGGCCGCCCACAAAGGTGGCGACAACGATCTCCGAGCCGTCGGACGACAGGGCAACCTCGGAGAAGTTGCCCTCCTCGGGGTTGGGGTCGGTGAGTCTCGCGACGAGTTTCCAGCTGCCGCCTGGATCGCTGTAGACGAAGGCGGCCCCGCCGTGCGCCTTCGGCTCGTAGGACTCGCCGACCACGACCTCCGATCCCGACCCTGAGACCGCGACCGCTTGGCCGAAGCTGGAGTTCGGCACCGAGTCCGACGCCGACAGCTCCGAAGTCTGCGCCCAGCGCGACCCGTCGTCGGCGAACAGGTAGGCGACTCCTGTGTAGTCGTGTCGTCCTGGTGCGCCGACCGCGATCGTTGAGCCATCACCGGAAATTGCGACGCTATAGCCGAACTGGTCGTCTGCGGCCGTGTCGGCCGCCCTGAGAACTGCCTGCCGTGTCCAACTTCCATCAAGGTTCTTGTACACGTACGCCGCCCCAGCGAGCGAGTGCGCGAACTGCGCGCCGACCACCATCGTCGACCCGTCCGATGACACAGCAACGGCGTTGCCAAAGTCGGTGCCGCCGCCCCTGTCGGCTGGGCCGACCAGCCGAGCTACCGCCGCCCAGCCCAGCGAGGGCTGCGCAGCGCTTGCAGCGGCCGAGCCCAACAGCGCCGAACACGCCACAGCCGCGGCAGCGCACACGACAGGTGACTTCCCCACCCATCCGAACCGGCACATGCCGTGACCTCGCTCCCAACAGGCGAACACAATGGGGCCGGCGGCACCGGTGGCTTGAGTCAGCCACAACCAGTACCGACGCTTGACCTCGCAGACGCGCCCGACAGGATAGGGCACGACCTGCGCGCAGCGCTGTCCAACGCGGCGTGCGGACTGAACTGACCGCCTGGCTGGGGCTGGTGCAGTTGGTGCTGTTCCTCGCCGAGATCGTCACTTTTCTCAACGTCCGTGGCCTGATCGATGGGCATGTGGGCATCGGCGAGGCGGCGAGGCGGCGAGCCATCGTGTGCTTGTTTCGGCGCTCGGGTTCCGCGTCGGTGCGTTCTTCATCGATCAGGCTGCGTTCGCGGTCTGGGCGGTGGCTGGGGGACTGCACACTTTGGGCCCGGCTGATACCCGGCCTGGCAACTGCTCCCGCCGACCGGTCCATTGCCGGGCGGTCGGCGGCGGGCGCAGGCTGTGTTGGAGATGCTGGCCGTGGCCGTGGCCGTGGCCGCGGTCGCGGCGGCGCTGACCCTCATCTCGGCCCGGCCGTATGGCCGCCAATGCCGGGAGACAGGTAGGGGGGTCACCCCAGGGTTTCGATGTATGAACGGGCGGCCCTCGACCATCAAACGTGTCGGCACCGGCCTCCTTGACAGCCGAGGCGGCGGGGAGTCGAATCGACAGGGGCTGTGCACCGGCGCCTGTGACGCGTCAATTGCGGTTTGGCCGAGCGGAGGTTGCTGGTGGTGAGTCGGCGCTCGGTGGTGGTCGTCGGGGCGGGGTTGGTGGCTGGGTTGTTGGCGGCTGCCGCGGCGCCGGGCGTCGCAGCCGGGTCGCCGGCGGGGCAGCACACGGGGCGGGTGTGGGCGTCGATCTCCGGTGGCAGCGAGTTCACGTGCGGGATCCGGCTGGACGGGTCGCTGTGGTGTTGGGGTGGGAACGGTCATGGTGCTTTGGGGCTTGGTGACTATCAGGACCGTCTGGTGCCTACCCGGGTCGGCGACGCGTCGTGGCTGCAGGTGGATGGGAGTGATTACTTCCACACCTGTGGGGTCCAGGTCGATGAGTCGTTGTGGTGTTGGGGGTACAACGACTTCGGCCAGTTGGGTACCGGAGACCACACCGACCGGCTGGTCCCGACCCGGGTGGAGGGGTCGGCGCAGTGGTCGGCGGTGTCGACCGGCTACGGCCACACCTGCGGCGTCCGGGTGGATCAGTCGCTGTGGTGTTGGGGGTTGAACAACGGCGGGCAGTTGGGGATCGGCAGCGACGAGTACGAGGTGTATGACCCGTCGCAGGTGGCGCCGGGGTCGCGGTGGCTGTCGGTGAGTGCCGGCGGCTACTTCACCTGCGGGATCCAGGTCGACCACTCGCTGTGGTGCTGGGGCGGGGGCGGCTACGGAGAGCTCGGGCTCGGTGATGGCGACCAGAGCCACAACGTGCCGGTCGAGGTCGGAAGCCATACCGACTGGGCCGAGGTGAGCGCCGGCTACGACTTCGCCTGCGGGGTGCGGGCGGCGCACACGCTGTGGTGTTGGGGCTACAACTACAACGGCCAGCTGGGCGTGGGAGACCGAGTCGACCGGCATGTGCCGACCCCGCTCGTGGGGGACTTCTGGGCGGAGGTGAGCAACGGCAGCGCCCACACCTGCGGGCTGTCGGTCGATGGTGGGCTGTTTTGTTGGGGTGCCGGCCACCACGGCGACCTGGGGTATGGGGGTGCGACCGATCAGCTGGCTCCGCTGCGGGTCGGGACCCGCAGCGACTGGATGCGGGTGACCACGGGCGGTGGGCACACCTGCGCGATCCGGACCACCCATGGGTTGTTGTGCTGGGGCTCGAACCTGCGCGGCCAGCTCGGGCTGGGCACCACCAAGGGACGCGAACTGTTCCCCCGAGTCGTCTAAGCAGCGGAGGTGGGTCGTGCGTGCGTTCCGGATCGGGCTAGCGGTTGCAGTCATGGCGGCCGCTATTGGGTTGATGCACTGGCGGGGGTGTCCTACGCCGAACCGGCTAACGGCAGCGTGCCTGTGGCCGTGCCGACAGGGTCGAGTTCGTCGGCTCCTGGGCTGGCGTTCCGGGTGTATCACCGGCCCACGGCGCGGTACACGAGCCACAGCTGCGTGATCGACCTGTCGGGGTACGCCGAGTTCAGCCTGCACACGACGGTGCAGGGCTGCGGCACCACGGTCACCTTCTCGACGGTGTTCGAGCGGCTGACGGTCCCACACAGCTGGAGCAACTGGTCATGCCCGCCAGTCAGTGAGAGCTGCACACCCGACATCATGTACAGCCACTCAGCGACCGCGGCGACCATCGACTTCGGCACGACGGTGACCACCGGCGGGTTCGAGTACGAGCCGAGCACGCTCAAGGTCGAGACGGTGAAGGTGAGCTTCTTCTCCGGCCCGTACGGCAGCGGCACCCTGGTCGGGACGATCACCCGCGACGTCAACGGCAACGCCGGAGCCAGACTGTTCGGCTGCAAGGCCAAGGCGGGATTCCGGTCCGCGGTGATCACCAACAACGCCGACGACCAGTTCGCCATCGCCCAGATGCGAGTCTGACTCACCGCTATCAGTCGACACTTCTGTCCCGTCACCCGGCCACCGCGGCGCAACCCCCCCTCGCGAGGGGGTAGCACTCGGATTGTTCTGCGACGAATACTCCGTCCGAGATACCAGCCCAACGGCGATGACCCAAGTACGGAACCGCCGTTTGAGTGGTCACGACAGTGGTCACGGCCCAGCGGATACCAGCGGGAACGGAGGGCCACGAGCGGCCCAGCAGTCACGAGCGGGTACGCCCGGGGAGCGCCTAAAGGCGTCTCAGAGCACCGAGGGCTTTGAGGATGTTCGGAGGTCAAATCCCACCGCCACCGCTCCTCATCCCCGCGAACGCCCGGGTCAGGGGTTTTGCTATGCGCCGGACCGGGGTTGAGGGGCGCAGTAGCACACAGTGGTCACAATGGCTGTCCGATTCGGGTCAGCGGACGTCTCCAGCCCCGACCCGGCGCCGCCATACTCGACCCATGCCTGGGAGCAGCTGGAAAGTCGCATGGGTCGAGTCGCAGCGGATGGCCGACCGAGCCCGGATCGTTGCGCCGGTAGTCTTCCTGCTGACCGTCGGTCAGCTCGCGGTCGCGACGTTCGTCCCTGGCCTTCCGCAGTTCGAAGGCAAGGCGTTTGGTGCACGGCTGATCTTCTACCCCTGCTTGATGGCCGTCGTGCCGGTCGCGTGCTGGCTGGTACGACGTCGTACGCCGGTAGGAACGCCGTTCCCTTGGCTGGCCACGCCCTCGTGATGTCGCCATTCCTGGTCGACGTGACCGGCAACACCTTCGACCTGTACGACCGCGTGGGCTGGTGGGACGATGCAAACCACTTCGTTAACTGGCTACTGCTCTGCTGCGGGCTTGGCCTGTTGCTGGCCCGTCTCGACATCAGGCCGCCCTGGCTTCTCCCTGCGGTGATCACCGGCTTGGGAGCGGTGCTCGCGATCGCATGGGAACTCGGCGAGTGGTACACGTTCATCCGGCACGGCACCGAACTCGACACCGCCTACCAGGACACATTGGGTGACGAAACGCTCGGTACGGCGGGCGCTCTCGCAGCCGCGATTCTGGTCACTCGTCTCACTCGACGTACCCCGATCGCCCCGTCATCTACACCGGTCTCTCCTTTCAGGGAATAGGGCCGACCACTCGGGCCGGTGTCGAGCACTCTCTCTGGTCAGCCGACGTGGTTGCGAGAGCTCAGCTCCAGGGGTTCCGGATAACTTCGGGCTGGTCGCGAGGCGAAGTGGTCGTGGATAGTCGGCTCCCATTGCGTTCTCGCCGGTCCGGTGGCACTGTAACCGCAGCGCTTAGCAACTTCGAGGGCCATCGGGACAGGGCGGCGAGTTCTATGAGCAGTTCACGGATCGAGGGCGTCGAATGAGGCTCTTCGTCGGCCTAGTGAGCCTCCTGGTCGTTTTCACCGCGACGTCGGCCGGCTCGGCGGTTGCTGCTCAGCCAGCGACGGCGCCGCAGGCGATCGGCGCTGCGACTGAACCTCCGATCATCCTTCCGGTGTTGGGGGACATCACGCTGACGGTGGACAGCAGGAACGCCGGTGATGCGCTGGCGTTCGGCATGAGCTCGCCTGAGCACCGGCTCATGTGCAAGACCTGTACGCCGGGCATGCAACGAGACTTTGGTGTGTTCGATGTCGGCTCGACGCTGGTTTTCTACATGAGGGATCGCACCCATGGCACCACTTATCTGTCCACCGACCCCAACCATGCTCGGGTTAGGGCCGTCTCGCCCGTCAAGTGGACGATTCACTGGGATGATGCCGGTGGAGATGGGGATTTCAATGATCTGGTCACTTCCATCGTGTTGTCCGGCAGCCAGGGCGGTGGGGCGACATCGAGCAGCCGTGTCGCTCCGGAACGCAACCGGATCTGCTACACCCAGATGGACGCCGACAACGGAGTCAGCATCGTCTCCCAGAACTTCGAGGCCGCCTTCGACGCCTACGACACCCGAGGCGCAGACGACTTCACGCTGACCCGGGACTGCGTGGTCAGAAGGATCGACGTAGCAGGCGCCTATCTCAATGGCTTTGGCCCCGCGGCTTCGGAGAACGTGACGATCTACCGCAACAACGGTGGGCTTCCGGGCAGCGTCATCTCGAACCAGACGGACCTACCGGGCATCGACGATGGCACCGGAAACCTCAGAATCGCCCTTTCGAATCCGGTCCCGCTACTGGCGCAGCACACCTACATCGTCTCCGTCCAGGTCAACATGGACTTCAGCACGGGCGGCGAATGGGGTTGGAGCACCAACAACACCCAACGGGGCTACCCCGCGTCGTGGCGCAACAACCAAGACGGCTTCGGCACCGGCTGCGCGCACTTCACCCCGTTGCTCACGTGCATGCCCTCGACCGAAGGCGCCGACTTCGCATTCGACCTGGCCAACAACAGGTAGCGAACGCGGCCGGCGGGGTCCTGCCGCGCCTACGGGAGCGCCCCAGTCATCACCACGTCGGCGGCGACATCGCGCACCTTCCGATTCGAGTCCTGACTGATTTTCGTAAGGATCTGAAACCCCTTCTCAGGTGTGCAGTGGGCTGCAGCCATGACGATCCCGATCGCGGAGCCGATCACCCGCGCGGACTTCAGCGCTTCCTCGAGCTGGGCCGCCTGCTCGGCCCGCAGCACTCCTTCGGCTTGCAGCTCGGCGATCAGGTGGCGGTCGACTTCCGTTCCGACCTGCAAGCGGTCGATGTCGGCACGGTCGACGGCTGCCCCCTTCTGGAGTTGGTCGATATCGGCACGACTCACGTCGCTGTCGACCCGGCTCGCGTCCATCCGCCGGCGCAGCCCGTCGATCTGCTCCTGCAGGTCGTCCTGCCCTTCCATGTCACAACCTTCCGCTGAGGATCTCGGCTGTTGTTCCCGGGCAGCGCCGGTGCCTCTGACCTGGACAGCAGCGCCTAGCTCCAAGACGCTTTCCCAAAGCGGCCGAGAACGTATCGATCAGGTTTCCCAGGCCGCTGACGTTAAACGACGCCCGCAGCCAAAGCACAGCAGCCAGATTTGACGAGGCGTGACCGGGGCGTCCGAGTGTTATACGCCTCGCGTCAGGCGATCGACTGGGGGTGCAACATCGCCTGGCCAGGCGCTGGGACGTGGCGAGGGACCCGAAGCTGGTGCCCGCCTGTCCTCCACTACTCCAGCGTCCCGAGCAGATGCTCCGCCAGCCCGAAGCAGATGTCTCCATGGCCGGCGTCCGGATGGATAACGAGCTCGGCGGCTGGGAGATGCGCGGCGAGCCACTCACCGTGGGCCGCCGGCGACATGGCATCCGTGCCGCCGTAATGCAGCTCGACCGGCGACAGGACATCAGCAAGGTCGATGTCCCAGGTTCCAAGCCAGCTGAGGTTGTCGCGTACGAACCCGTCGTAGCGCTCAAGCCCCCTGTGGATATCGGCGAAGAAGGTCGTCCGGTCGTCGGGACGGGTGTCGAAGTAGTGCTCGCTAGGAGGGGTCACGCCGGAGAACGCCGCCTCGAACTCACTCGCCGGAACCTGCATCATCGCGTCGAAGTCACGGCTCACCTCGGCGGTGACCATGGCCACCGCGCGCCACGGCACGGTCATCGGCCGTGCGAAATACCTCCATGGGGCAGACGCTACAACCGAGGGAGTCGCTCCGGGGCCCTACTGGTCAGCGCCATGCGGTCAGCTCGGCGTCGTCCGCGTGACATCGTGTGTTCGTTGTGGGAAGGGCTGCGGACACGTGAAGCAGATCATCCGCTAGTTCTTCGTGGTGTGGAGGTAGACGTCCGGGCACTGGCCGGCGTGGGAGAGGAAGAACGGCTGGCAGGTGTTTGTGTCGTCGGTGACGAAGGCAGCCGCGCTGAAGAACGCCACGCGTAGCCCGTTGGCGCTGATGGCCGGATCTGTGCTGGCGTCGTCCTCTTGTGCTCCAGCGGTGGAGACGCTCACCCGTACGGTCGTACCGACAGAGAGGTCACGGACGAAGACGTCGGGGCACTCACCCGGCTCGGGGAACGACTGACCGCCGGGACTGTAGGTGCAGATGTTCGAGTCGTCCGCTACCAGGTTGGTGGCAATGGAATCGAAGGCCACCTTGGTGCCATCGGCGCTGATATCCGGACCGAATGTCGACCCGCCACGGATGCCCGGTCCGTCACTTTGGCCGTCGGCCTGAGAGCCGTCAGAAGCGACGCTGACTCGTTGTGTTGTGCCGTTGGACATATCGTGCGCGAAGATGTCTTGGACTCCGTTGGTGTCGTCGGCGACAAGATTCGTGGCTTCCGATGCAAAGGCGACCTCGTGGCCGTCGGCACTCAACGACGGTTCAAAGCTGCCACCGCCTTGTGCTTCAGCGCCCTCGCTATCGACGCTCACCCGGGTCGTGATGCCGAGGCGGCGATCACGCACGAAGACGTCGAAGGCATCGTTGGTGTCACCCGCCACGACGTCCGGCACGAATGACGCGAAGGCAAGATAACGGCCGTTTGCGCTCAGACTCGGCGATGCGGCCGGCGCCGCGGTGCCGTCAAGGCGGAAGCTGCCGATCGAGGTGCGGCCGGTCAGGAGGTTGCGAATCACGATGGCGCCGTTTGTCGGTCTGCGGGTCAGGTTGGTGGCATTCGTTGTGAAGGCGACCAGATGGCCGTTGCCGCTGATCACCGGGGAGAAGCTCGAGTCGTTGCCCTGCTGTCCGCTCGAGCTCTGGCTGACGAGCGTGGTCTCGCCGGTCATCCGATCGTGCATGAAGACGTCGGTCCGGTTGTTGGTGTCGCCGGGCACCAGGTTGCTCGCGGAGGAGTCGAAGACGACGTAGCGCCCGTCGTTGCTGACGTCCGGCCGGCTGCTGGTGCCATTGGCTTGGACGCCGGTAGAGCTGACGCTGACCCGGTGGGTGCGACCCGTGGTGCGATTGCGGACGAATACGTCGTCGGACTGATTGGTGTCGCCGGTCACCAGGTTGTCGGCGATGGAGTCGAAGGCGATGACCGTGCCGTCTGCGTTGAGCGCCGGCCGCGCCGAGCGGCCACTGATGTCGTTGCCCTGCAGCTCCCGACTGTCGACGCTGACTCGGGCGGTTCGGACGGTCTGGACGGCTGGTGAGATGGCGGCTGCGGGAGCCGCCAGGGAAGCAGCGGCGATGACCGCCGTACTCAATAGGACGCCTTGCTTGCGCATGTATGACCTCTGTCTGACTGCCAGTGGCCGGCTTGATGACCGGGCTCCGGCTGACGCTATGGCCTACAGACGGAAGCGGGTATTGCCCATTGGTCGTAGCACCCGCGGCAATGCCGATGAAGGGCGGAACTAAGGAAGGGAGAATCGGGCGATGTGCGGGTGCGTCACGCTGTTGACCGTGGTGAAGTCACCGAAGGCATAAAGGTTGCCACCGGTGTCAGCGAAGTCCCAGACGCCGAGGTTGCTGTTGAACCGAGGGTTCCAGCCGAGCACGGACCCGGTGCTGGGGTCGATCGCTAGCGCCTTCTTGCGCGGAACGGTCATCGAGCAGACACCTGGGTTGCAGGACTCAAGGTTGTTGAAGTGCCCTCCGACGTACACGGTGTCATCAGTGACGTCCAGTGCCTGAATGTTGCCGTCGGTCTGGACCTGCCATAGCTGGTCGCCGGTCGAGGCGTCGATGCTGTAGACGCTGTTGCCTGCCGGGAGATGGCCACCGGTGCCGAGATAGACGTGACCGGGGTCAAAGGCGATCGCCATGACCTGGCTATCTGTGTTTAGCCCTGGGTCCCATGCCAAGACGTTGCCCGCCGGATCCAGTGCTGCCACATAGTTGCGCGCCACGCCGCCGATCTTGAGGAACCTGCCACCGACGTAGAGGTTCGTGCCATCGTCCTTGACGACCCACACCAGCCCGGTCGCCTTTGGGTTGAACGTCGTGATGAGGCTGCCGGTGTCGGCATCTAGAGCGGCGATGTGTGGCCTGGAGACACCGTTGACGCTCGTGAACTTGCCGCCGAGGTAAGCGACGCCGCCCATGACGTCGATTGACTCGACCATCCCCGAGGGGTTCGCGGCGAACGGCAAGACCTCACCTGTCGTGGTGTCGATCGCTGCCACGTCGGTGCGGTCGACCGATCCGACTGTCGTGAAGTTGCCAGCGATGTAGAGGGTCGTCCCGGATGCGGTCATCGACCGGACTTCGCCGTTTACGGGCACCGAGAAGCTGGGGTCGAGAATGCCCGTGCTGGAGTCGAGGGCCGCAAGGCGGGTATAGGGGTTGCCGTCGACGGCGGTGAACTGTCCACCGATGTAGAGGTCGGGGCCGATCAGGGCCGCAGCCTCCACACGACCGTTGGTGCCTGAGGAGGAATCGGGACTGGTGCTGATTGCCAGGGCCGGAAGCGCGCTGGCGATGACGATGGCGGAGGCCGCGAAGAGGCTGCTCAGCAGCGCGCGAACAGACATCGGATCCCCCCTTCGTGGACGTTGGCCACGCCCACCGTACTTTACCCGCCGAGTCACAGCACACACCCAAAATTCTCGTCGAGTTCATCAGGCTACCGCCGCAGCGCGGCTGTGCCCCCGGTGTGGGGAACGCAACGGACCACCCGCACTGCCACAGCGTGAGCATCGGAAGGCCTCCGCACGTTTGCTCTTCCGGGCTCGGTCAAGATGTCAGTCAGGGGACCTGCGCAGGATGGTCGAAGTCAGCCAGTGCTGAGCCGACCGTCTCGATGCTTTCGGCGGTGATCGGGTCCAGCACAAGCTGTAGGTGCGTCGCTCCGACGCCGGCCAGGCCGCGCACGTGGTCGTCCAGGTCGTCGGGCGTGACCACTGCGACGTTGTCGTCGTACCGCTCACCCATCAGGCGGCCGCGACCGGCAGTCATCGTGACCAGAACCGCAGCCGTGGCCTCGACGGAACGTCCCTGTGGCGTGGCGGCGTCGACCGCTGCCTTGGTCTCCGCGAACCCCTCGATGGAGTTCCCATAGGTGCTCCACCAGACGTTCCAGGAGTCGACGACCGGCAGCCCGATGCTCAGCATGCGGGGGCTGTTGGAGCCCAACATGATCGGCGGCCCTCCCTCTCTGACGGGTCGCGGGTCCAAGACGCAGTCGTCGACGTCGTAGAAACGGCCGTGGAAGGTTGTCCGCCCTTCGTGCAGGAGCGAGACGATGATCGCCAGCGCCTCCTCGAAGCGCGACACGCGGTGGTCGTACGGAAAGCCGAACGCGTCGAACTCCCGTCGGTTCCAGCCCGCCCCCAACCCGACGATGAGTCGGCCCCCAGAGATTGCGTCGACGGTCGCGGCCTGTTTGGCCAGCATCGCCGGGGCATGAAACGGCGTGGCCGCAACGAGCGGGCCGATCTGCACCCGGTCGGTGCAGGCCGCCAGCGCTGCGAGCGTCGTCCACGCCTCATGCGGCCCCCGAGTCGACCCGTCTGGCAGGTCGTAGAGGAGGTGGTCGCCGACCCAGATCGAGTCATAGCCGGCGTCCTCTGCCCGCCGCGCCATGTCGACGTACTCAGGCCACGCCACGAACCTCTCGACCTCAGGCAGCTGGACACCGATCTTGCAGGGACGCGCCATGAGCCAACCCTAGAGACCGAAGGTTCCGTTATGCCATGGCCGTCGTTGACGGTTTGTTGGGGAGAAGTCGACAGCGGCGTGCCTGTTGACGCGTCGGCGGCGACGGAGGAAGGTACCAACTGCGCGTCGCACCTCTACCCATGTCAAAGCAAGGAGCAGACCTTGTCCATGTTCACCTTGCGTCGAGGCACCGCGATCGGTGTCTCTGCACTGGCGCTCTTCGCCCCGATGGCGGTCACCGCCGTTGCGGCGGCGCCAACTGTCTCTGCCGCGACCGCCTCGTTCGGCGCGATCGACCACCACGTCACGATCGGTGGCCCGCTGCACGTCGGGCCGGGAACCATCTCCAACTGGGGTGGCTACGTCGCCATCCGCAGCGCCGGGACGTTCACCAAGGCATCTGCCTCGTGGACGGTCGCCAAGGTGACGTGCAACGGGTTCGCGCTGTTCGCGCCATGGGTGGGGATCGACGGTGACGGCAGTTCGACGGTCGAGCAAACCGGCGTCCAGACCGAGTGCAACGGGAGCACCCCTGAGTACTCGGCGTGGTACGAGATGTACCCGCAGTCGCCCGTCTACTACTCGGACCCGATCTCGGTCGGTGACACGTTCAACGCCTCGGTCACGGCGAACGGAACCCAGTTCACCCTCAAGATCTCCGACGTGACCAAGGGCTGGACCGAGTCGGTCACCCAGAGTCTGGCGAGCGCTCAGCGGCTGTCGGCCGAGGCGGTCATCGAGGCACCCGGTGGCTATCCGGACTTCCAGGTCCAGAAGTTCACGAACGTGAAGTTCAACGGCAAGTCGCTGAAGAGCTGGAGCCCGACGGAGTACGACACGCAGAGCGGCAGCTCGACGATCTACACCGCGACGCCGATCCGGCACAAGACCAACTTCAAGATGGTGCCGCTGAGCTGATCGATGTTGACGGCGCGGGCGACCTCGCACCCCTAGCCTGAGCCGTCGCCGTACAGTCTGATGGCCCCGTCTCAGCGGTTCTTCCGTTGAGACGGGGCCACCGGCGTCTTCCGGAGGGGCTTTCGCGGATCGCGGTTCTCCGCAAGCTCGCAGAAACTGCGTTGCGCAATGAGATCCGGTGCATCGGCACCGTGCATGGGGCGCGGCGCGGCTGGGATTGTTGTCGTTGCTGACGACTGGTGGCTGCGGCGCTGAGACCAGCCGGGGGCCAGGGCTTCCTCATAGGGTCTGGGCATGGACGTGCAGTCGCTCGACCAGTTCCTGCTGGTCGGCGCTGCGGTGCTGCTGCTCGCCGTGCTGGCCGTGCGCGGCACCGTGGTCATCGGGCTGCCCAGCCTGCTCATCTATCTCGGGATGGGCATTGCGCTCGGCGACGCGGGACTCGGGATCAGGTTCGACGACGCCAACACGGCCCAGGCTCTCGGCTTCGCCGCGTTGGTGGTGATCCTGGCCGAGGGCGGCCTCACCACCAAATGGTCGGAGGTCCGTCCGTCGGCCGGTGTCGGTCTCACCCTCGCGACAGTCGGCGTGGGGGTCAGCGTCGTCGTAGTGGCCGCGCTCATTCATGTGCTGCTCGGCTTCCCGTGGCACCTGTCATTCCTGGTCGGCGCGGTGACCTCGCCGACGGACGCGGCGGCGGTCTTCGCCGTCCTGCGCAGAGTGCCGCTGCGGCCGGTGCTGCGCGGGGCGCTTGAGGCGGAATCCGGCCTCAACGACGCCGCCACGGTGCTGCTCGTCGTACTGCTCAGCAAAGCCGACGCCGGTGGCGCCCTGGAATTCGTCGGCACTGTCGTCTACGAGCTTGTCGTGGGGCTGCTCGTGGGCGTGGCGCTGGGTGTCGTGGGGGCGTGGCTGTTGCGCCGGGTGGCGCTGCCGGCGTCCGGCCTTTATCCGGTGTCGGTGCTGGCGCTGACGGTCTTGTCGTACGGCGTCGCGTCGGCCATCCATGCCAGCGGCTTCGCCGCCGTCTACGTGACCGCGTTGTGGCTCGGAAACGCCGAGCTGCCGCACCGGATGGCGACCCGGTCGTTTGGCGAGGGGCTCGGCTGGCTGGCGCAGATTGGGCTGTTCGTGATGCTCGGGCTGCTTGCGTCACCGGCGCATTTCCGCTGGACACATGTGGTGACTGGGGTCGTGGTCGGTGCGGTGCTCACGTTTGTGGCGCGGCCGGTGAGTGTGCTGCTGAGCAGCGCGGCCTTCCGGCTGCGGTTGCGAGAGCAGGCCTTCTTGTCGATCGGCGGACTGCGTGGGGCCGTGCCGATCGTGATGGCGACGATCCCGCTGGCTCATGGGGTGGGTCGGGCCGGTGACGTCTTCGACCTCGTCTTCGTGTTGGTGATCGTGCTGACGCTGCTGCAGGCGCCGGCGCTGCCGTGGATCGCCGGTCGGCTGGGAGTGACGGTCGAGCGGGGTCGCGATGTCGAAGTCGAGGCCGCGCCGTTGGAGCGGATCGCCGCCGATCTGCTGCAGATCCATGTCACGGCGCAGTCACGGTTGCACGGCGTGGAGATCGGTGAGCTGCGGTTGCGGCGAGGCACCAACGTGTCGCTGATCGTCCGGGGTGGCGTGAGCTTTACGCCGACCGCCCAGACGGTGCTGCAACGTGGCGACGACCTGCTCGTGGTCACGCCACGTGGCGATAGGGAGGCGACCGAGCGACGGCTGCAGGCGATCAGCCGGGATGGGCGGCTCGCCGGGTGGCTGCGGACGTCGCGCCCGCGCTGAGTGTGTCGCCGTACGACGGCTGCGGGCCGGTCGGGCGGATCGGACCGGTCACGTCCCGCGGCCTCGGGCCGTCGGTGCAGCCGAGTCAGGCGGCCGGCGTCACCAGGTGCAGACACGTGGTGACGTCGTGGCTCAGCCGCAGCGTGGTCGGCGCCTTCTCCGCGATGCCTTTGAAGTCCTGGCCGATGACCACGTCGATGCCGGGCGCCAGGTTCGGCCCTTTACGCACGAGCACCTTGCCGAGGAATTGGCTGACAACCAGCCTCACCTCCGGCGACTGCGGCGAGTCGGTCAGCACGGTGACATTGGTGGCGCCCACGCCGCCCGGCGGGTTGGCGGCAATGCCCATCTGGAAGCCTTTCTGATGCAGGGCGGACAACGCGTCGCCGGCCAGGCCGCTGATCGTGCCGGCATTGAAGACGTTGACCACGATGTCGGCCGCCTTGATCTCCTGCCCCTTCAGGAACTGCTTCTGCTTCACACATGTCGGCTTGGACGCGTGGGTGGGACCCTGAGTCGTGGTGGCCTCCGTGGCCGGGTTGATGACCGTCTGCCACCCGTAGTAGGCAGCGCCGAGCAGGATGCCCACGAGCACGAGCAGCGTGATCGGCGTACGCACCGCCACTGCTGCCCCTCCTCTCGGTCGCCGACTGGGCCCGGCTCCGCTGATCGGCAGGAGCCCGTCAACAAGTGTGATCTACCCGTCGAGCACATGCACACGGGCATGCAGCACCTGGCGCTGCTGCAGAGCCGCCCGCAGCGCCCGGTGCAGACCGTCCTCGAGGTAGAGGTCGCCGCGCCACTGCACCACGTGGGCGAAGAGATCGCCGTAAAACGTCGAGTCCTCGTCGAGCAACGTCGCGAGGTCGAGGGTGTCCTTGGTCGTGATCAGCTGGTCGAGCCGCACCTGCTGCGGTGGCAGGTGCGCCCAGTCGCGTGACTGCAGCCCGTGGTCGGGGTAGGGCCTCGTGGCGCGCACTCCACGGAAGATCACCGGTGGATTCTATGTGGCCGGCATGGTTTGGGGTCCGATCCTCGCCCGTGGTCGCGACGTCCGTTGGCGCTCTGGTCCTGAGGGATTGCCGTCGCTCCGGCCGCCGAAATCCCTCAAGTTCGGGTTCGGCGGGTGGCGATCATGAGGAGTTCGGGTCGCCATAGCTGCCCGGATCCCTCAAGGTTCGTTCGGCGCTCGGGTGGTGATCATCAGGGGCTGTTGGGTCGCGTCCCGGTTCGACCGATCTTGAGGAGTTCGGGTCGCCATAGCTGCCCGGATCCCTCAAGGTGCGTTCGGCGGCTGGGGGCCGTGGCGGGGGCCTAGGTGTTGGCGCCGCGGGCCGCCACCGGCCAGGTGTCGACCACTTGCCCGGCGCTGACGACGATGAGCTCGTCGGCGAGGTTGACGGTGGCGCAGACATGGTTGGGGATGACGCGTACGACGGCGCCCAGCTCTGGTCGACGTACCCCCTCAGGCCACGACACCGTGGCGTGATGTTCCGACAGCGCCGTGATCCGGGCGTCGGGCTGGTCGGGGAGGCGGCCGTAGCCGGTCGACCAGGTCGCGCGGTCGGCGCCGAGGACCTTGCCGCCGGCGTCGAGGGTCACCCGGCCGGTGCCGCGGCTGACCACGGTGGCCGCCGCGCAGAGGGCGACGTCGTCGAAGGCGCAGGTGCGGAGCTCGACCTGCTGGGCGTCGCCGAAGACGTAGACGCCAGGGCGGATCTCGGTCAGCGGACCGCTGTCGGTCCGATGGGCAGACGGCGTCGAACCGCCGCTGACGGTGGTGGCGTCGACGCCCACGGCCTGCAGTGCGGCCGCCGCAGTTTCGAGCGCCCGCCGCTCGTCATCCGCTGCCCGGCCGGCCATGCCCGGTCCGTAGCTGTGGCCAGGGAACGTGAACACGCCTCGCACGCCCAGCCCGGCGCGCCGCGCAGCCGTCGCGACGTCACCGGCATGCTGCGGCGGCACTCCGGTCCGGTGGTGGCCACTGTCGATCTCGACCAGCACCTCGACCCGGTCGCCGGCGTGCCGCGCGACCGCTTCGGCGCCTTCGGCCGAGTCGATCCCGACCGCGATCCGACAGCGGTCGGCGAGGTCGCGCAGCCGCTGACCGCGGCGCTGGTCGACCCAGAGCGGGTAGGCGACGAAGAGGTCGTCGCAGCCGCCCTCCGCGAAGATCTCCGCTTCGCCGATCGTCGCCACCGTGAGCCCGGCGGCACCCGCGTCGAGCTGCCGACGGGCGATCTGGTGGCACTTGTGGGTCTTGGCGTGCGGCCGCAGCGTGAGGCGGTGGCTATCGGCGTACGACGCCATCTCGGCGATGTTCCGATCGAGCCGGTCAGAGTCGACAACGAGGCAGGGCGTCGACAGGTCGGGGAGCCGCGTCGGCTGCAGTTGGCTCGGTTGCAGCGACTCATCGTGACTCACAGCGCCAGCCTCTCAAGCGCTCGGAAGGCGTGGACATCGGGAGGCAGGGTCACCCGTCTGCTTGGCTACAGGGACACGAACGCCGATTCGTCCGGCGCGCGAGGAAGTCCGACCCGGTTCGCACGAACCCGGGTGACGCTGGCTCATAGGGGTGGTTGTCGCCGGCTTCTCGTCGGCTCAATCCGAGCGGCGGCGGCGTCGCGGGCCGCTTGCTCGAGACGTTCGCGGTACGCCGACCACCAGGCCTGGTCCTCGTCGGGCAGGTTCGTGGCCGCCTCGCGCACACCGGTGCTTCCGTCGACCAACTCGCGCACGATGTCAGCGTGGCCGGCGTGGCGCTCGATCTCGGCAAGCATGTGGACCAGCGCCTGGTGCAACGTGACGCGGCGGCGGTCTTCGGGCCACCACGGAACCTCACCGACGTCGTCGAGGTCCAACGCGTCGATTGTGCTGTCAGCATGGGCGCAGGCTCGGCGGTAGAGCTCGAGAATCTCCGCTCGGCTCTCGTCCGCGGTGGCCCACATGTCGGCGTTAATGTCCGCCCCTTCAGCGAACCACGGCAAGGGGACGCCAGACGGCCGGTCGAAGACCTCGCCGAAGTAGCCGAGGGTGACGCTAGCGACGTGTTTCACGATGCCGAGCAGATTGGTGCCGGTCGGGGTGAGCGGTCGCCGGACGTCGTACTCCGAGGCACCGTCGAGCTTCCACACCAGTGCGTCCCTGGCCCGAACGAGGTAGTCGTGTAGGTCGTCCTTGTAGTCGTTCATGGGGCTCAGCATCGCAGAGCAGGGTGGAAGGTCCGCTGCCGTGCAGCTTGACTCCGGCCGCCGAGCCAGTTGCTGCCATGACCGTTACGCGGTCGGTGGCCGGGGCGTTGCTCGTGAAGACTCGCACCGTCTGCCGCTTACCGCCTATCGGCCGTGAATGCGGGAGAGGCTGCCGTCACGCTCGCACCCGACTACTTTGATCACTCGCGGGAACCGGAGACGCTGCGGCGGTTCGTCCGCGGGGCGAGGCAGAACCTCCGACGTGAGCCGTCCGGCTTGAGCGAGTGATCGACCAAAGGAGCGTATGACCGAACCCCGTAAGCTCGCCGGCCGCTACACCATCGAGTCGCTGATCGGAGGCGGCGGCATGGCAACCGTCCACCGGGCGACCGACACTGTGCTCGACCGGCCCGTTGCCGTGAAGCTGTTCCGGCCGACCGGCATCGACCCCGCAGAGCAGGAGCGCGCCCGACGCGAGGCCGCTGTCCTGGCCTCGCTCGACCACCCAAGCCTGGTGACCGTCTACGACGCCGGGGTCGACGGCGGTCAACCGTTCATCGTCATGGAACTCGTCGACGGGACCACGCTCGCCCGCCTCATGTCGCAGGGCCAGCTGCCCATGCCGATGGTGGCCGACATCGGCGCCCAGGTTGCCGACGCGCTCGACCACGTCCATCAGCGCGGGCTGGTGCACCGCGACGTCAAGCCGGCCAACGTGCTGGTGGCCGACCCGGCTGACTCCTCGCCGCGCGTGTTGCTGTCGGACTTCGGCATCGCCCGCTTCGCCGACGCGGCTCGGCTGACCGCCAGTGGCTTCACGATCGGTACGGCGGCGTACATGGCGCCCGAACAAGTACGCGGCGCGCCCGTGACCCCAGCAACAGACGTCTACGCGCTCGGCCTCGTGCTGCTCGAGGCGCTGACCGGTCACCGCGAGTACCCCGGCAATGACGTCGAGTCCGCCGCAGCACGCCTGCACCGCAGCCCTCAGATCCCGCCGACCGTCGAGCCCGCCTTCGCCGGCCTGCTCGCTGCCATGGTCGCGAGCGACCCAAAGCAGCGCCCGATCAGTCGCGACGTCGCCGCCTCCCTGCGTGGCCTTGCCGCGGCGCCGCTGGCGGCGACCACGGTTCTTTCAACCCCCACGGCCGTGTTGCCGGTCGACGAGGCAGCCGCCGCAGCGCCCAGCACGCCGTCAGCCACCCCAGCGACCGCGGCTGCTCCGGCGCGACGCAGGCTCGTGGTGCTCGGCATCGCGGGTGTCCTCGCGGTGGTTGCCCTCGTGGCAATTGGAGTCGTCCTGCTGCCCGGCGGCGGAGGCCAGCACCCCACGAGCCCGCCTGCCCACACTCCTCACACTGCTGGCAACACGACCCCTTCCGCCCCGCGGAGTACGACGCCATCGCCGACAACCACCACCCACACCAAGCCGTCACCGCCGCCTCCTCCCAAGCACGGCAAGGGCCACGGACCCAAGAAGGGCAAAGGCCACGGACCCGGCCATGGCCCGAAGAGGAAGCCGTAGCGGTCACCGCGCCGGACCACCACCATCGACGTCGGCTCAGCCCGGCCGGATGGCCGGTTGCCCACCTTGAGGGCGAGAGACGTCGAGGATCAGTCGGAGCTGCTGCCCGGTATGGCGAACTTCGCGGATCTGCAGCCGCTTCGACGTGATCCGCCGCGGCAGCAGGGGAGCCCCGGCGCCGAGGAACACCGGCCGCATGCCGAGCCACACTTCGTCGAGCAGCCCCGCATCGTCGAACTGGCCGACGAGGTCACCGCCCCCGACCAGCCAGATGTTGCCGTCGGGGATAGTGCGGACGATGTCGTCGTACACCGGCGTCACATCGCCGCTGACGAAGGTGAGCGGCGCGCCCGGGATCGGTGGCAAGTCGCGGTGGGTGAAGACCCAGCACGGTCGCTCGCCGTAGTACTCGGCGTACTTCTCCGGATGGTCGAGCAGGTCGTCGTGGTCGACCATCCACTCGTACGTCGTCGCGCCCATCACCAGCGCGCCGACCGGCCCGATGAACTCGTCCCAGCTGGTGTCGTCGCCGTCGTGGGGTGACTCGAACAGCCAGTCGAGCGAGTTGTTCTCGTCAGCGATGAACCCGTCGAGCGTGCAAGCCGTGAAGTACTGAACCTTTCTCACGCCGAACACTCTGCCCCTCTCCGCCGACAACTCACCGCCGCCAACGTCTTGCACGTGGCGCGCTATACCGTCCTCGTTGCAGGACGTCGTGGCGCTGAGGGCGGCCAGCACAGCCGATGCGATGCCGCGGAACGCCGGGATTGGGCCAAATGGTCGCGGGAGTCGGCCGTGGTGACTAATCTTCCGCCGAGGGGACGGAGGGCCGGCTGTGTTCGGTTACGTTGCGCCGACTGACAAGGGTTGGTTCGACTATCTCGCCAGCACCGGGCCGCATTCTGAGGTCAACTTCTGGACACCGTCCGGCCGCGGCTTCTCGGCCCTTGCCGTAGGCGAGCCCTTTTTCTTCAAACTGAAGGGCACGGACAACTCGATCGGCGGCTTCGGCATCTTTGTGCGATCTGAGCAACTTCCGTTATGGCTCGCTTGGGACAGTTTCGGAGAGGGCAACGGCGCTCGCGACGAGGATTCACTCATTCGACGAGTCTCGGCCAACCGCTCCGCCACGAATCCCGCTTCCAGCGCCAGCCCGTTGGGTTGCCGCCTGATCGGCGACCCCATCTTCTTCCCGCCCTCGATGCGGGTAACGACTCCGGCTGACTGGCAGCGCTCGATCGTTGCCGGCAAGCGCTACGACCTCTCTGCTGGCGAAGGAGCCCGCATTTGGCAAGAGTGCCTGGAACGGGCCGCCGAACTGAGGAGTGGGCTGGACTGGACAGTCGAGGCCCTGGCTGCCGCACGGTTCGGTAAGCCGCTGGTGATCCGGCCACGGCTTGGTCAGGGCGGCTTCCGGCTCGCCGTCTACGACGCCTACGGCCGGGCATGCTGTATCACCGGCGAACACTCACTGCCGGTGCTCGAAGCCGCTCACATCAAGCCGTACTCAAAGGGCGGCGAACATCTGGTCAGCAACGGGCTGCCGCTGCGTCGGGACCTCCACCGACTGTTCGATCTCGGCTATGTGACCGTCAAGACGGATCTCACCTTCCTTGTCGGTGATCGACTCCGCGTCGAGTACCACAACGGCCACAGCTACTACCAATTGCAAGGGCAACCGGTCCACGTGCCGGAGCGACTGGAGCAGCAACCCGACGTCGAATATCTCGAGTGGCACAACGATGTCGTGTATCACGGCTGACGGCGTTCTCGCTGTACGGCGGAAACGAAGCAGCAGGTGGTGTCTGTGACGAGGCGAACGGTGGGCAGCGATGCGGGTTAGGGTGCGGATCGCTGACGATCTGCTTGCTGAGGCAGGACGGCTGACCGGCATCACGGACCGATCGACGCTCCTCAGTGCTGCGCTGGTTGCCTTGATCGAGAAGGAGGCCGCAGGCCGGCTTGCCCGGCTCGGCGGAAGCATGCCGTCCATGGAGGCGCCACCCCGCCGTGGGCCGTCGGGCTGATGTTCGGTCACGTCGCCCCGAGAGGAGGAGCTGTTGGCGGCATCCGCCCTGCGGTCCGGGGCCAGCAGCGCGAGGCGGTCGCGGCCCCATGACGCGATGCATCCCTGAGCGGCCGGCGTTTGCCACGGGGTCGGAGCGGGAGGTTTGGGAGCGGCTGCGGACCTCTCTCGGGCCGGACGCCGTACTGCTGGCCAATCTCCGGCTGACGACCGATGAGTTGGATTACGAGGCGGATCTTGTGGTGCTGCTGCCCGCTGTCGGCATCTGCGTGCTGGAGGTGAAGGGCGGCTCGGTCTGGCATGCAGAAGACGGCTGGTACCAGAAGCGCGGCAACAACGCTGTCCGGATTCACCCAGTCGACCAGGTGCGTGAGGTCAAGTACGCGATACGGAAGTATGTCGAGGCCGACCCGCGCTGGCGCGGTGGCCCCCACCTCGCTTGGGCGCACGGGCTCGTGACGCCGCATGCGAGGTTCGATGCCGACTTCTCCGTGCTCGAACTGCCTCGGTGGGCTCTGCATGACCGAGACGACCAGGCTTCGCTAGCGGACCGTGTCGAAGATGCGACCCAGCGAGTCGGCCGGAATCGGCGCCGGCCGACGGCAGAGGACGTGGAACTGATCGTCGAGATCCTTGCTGGGCGGCACCACTCGTCGTACGACGTGAACGCGGACGCAGTAGAGCGGGCAGCCGAGGCCGACCGCCTGACCCAGGAGCAGGCGACGATCCTGCAGGTCACGCGGCTGCTCCGTCGAGTCGAGGTGAGAGGCGGCGCCGGCAGCGGCAAGACGGTGCTCGCCCTCCAGCAGGCAAAAGAGCTGACCCGCGGTCGCTCCGACCGGAAGGCCGAACGCGTCGCCTTGCTCTGCTACTCGATCGGGTTGGCCGAATACCTCAAGCGCGTGGTCGCAACCTGGCCGCGCAACCATCGTCCCGCATTTGTGGGCACCTACGAGGAGTTCGGCCGGCAGTGGGGCGCACCGACGGGTGACCGTGAGGACAGCGAGTTCTGGGAGGAGGAGCTGCCGCGCGAGATGGCACGGCTGGCGGCAGGCCTGCCGGACGGCAAGCGCTACGACTCCGTCATCGTCGACGAGGCGCAGGACTTCGCCGAGACCTGGTGGGACGCCGTCCTCGGCGCGCTCCGCGATGAGGAGCACGGCGGCGTCTACCTCTACTCCGATGAGAACCAGCGGATCTTCGCCAGGTTCGGCCGGCCACCTGTCGAGCTTGTGCCGCTGGTGCTCGATCACAACCTTCGCAACACCAAGCAGATCCACGAGTGCTTCGGCCCGCTGGCTCCCAGCCGGATGTACGCCCGTGGCGGCGAGGGTCCCGCAGTCCGGTTCGTGCCGGCCAGCACCGAGCAGGCGCTCGGCGTCGCCGACGACGAGGTGGTCGCGCTCCTCGACGAGGGCTGGGATCCGTCGAACATCGCGCTGCTGACGACCGGTCATCGGCACCCCGAGCAGCAGGCGCAGACCGAGCGCGAGGGGCAGCTCGGCTACTGGCGCAGCTTCTGGGAGGGCGAGGACGTCTTCTACGGCCACGTGCTCGGTAGCAAGGGGCTCGAACGCGCCGTCGTCGTCCTTTGTGTCAACGAGGCCGGCAATCGTGATCGGGCACGTGAGCGGTTGTACGTCGGCATGTCGCGCGCCACCGACGTACTTGTCGTTGTGGGCGACCCGGACGTCGTACGGGGGATCGGCGGCCACGACGTCGCCGTACGGCTGGGCTTGTAAAGGAGTGGCCGGCCATCGACGAACTGGTCCTTCACAGGTCGAGGAAGTCGCGAATCCAGGTGCGCACGGCCCTGAGCGTCTCGGGCGACACCCGGCCTGCACGGTCGACGATCCGCTCGCGCGAGACCGTGCGTACCTGCTCGGTCATCGCCCACGACTCGCGCGGCAGCGTTCCGCCGCGGATCGGTATGTGGTTGGGCCACCCGCGGTCGACTGTGGTGATGGGGACAATGATCGCAAGCGTGCCCACGACGGCGAGGTAGTCGACACCGGAGACCACGAGCGCGGGCCGACTCCCTGATTGCTCCCGTCCGACCGTCGGATCCGGCGCAACCCACACCAGCTCACCCGGGACAAGATCGGCCTGAGCGACGTCAACCACGGTCGATGCGATCCCACGCCTCGGTCTCGGCTCGATAGGAGTCGATCGCATCGGCTGGGGTGGCTGCCATGGCTTCGCGCAGCGCCGTGAAGCGGTCCTGCCTGTCGCCGAGGTCGGCCAGGTGCGCCAGATGCTCACCGAGCGTCCGATGTGCCTGCGAGGCTTGGTGCTTGAGGCGATCGCGCACGTCAGAGGAAACCTTGATCGTCGTGATCATACTCAAAGTATACGGGGGTGGATACCACTACCTCGATATGAACGGCCAGGCGACCTTCTGGCTGCCTCTGCCTCGGACCGGTTAAGGGGACTAGCGACGGGTGGCCGCCAGGGGCTCCTCGCGGTCAGTTCACGCGCAGCCGAAGGCGCGCGACGACCTCTCGAGGGGACTCGGCAAGGCCGGCGGCCAGCAGCTGCCGATCAGCGCTGACCAGCGGGATGGTGAGTGCCCGTGCGGCGGCAGCCCAGCAGGCGTCGTAGAACGTAAGGGTGTGTGCTTCGGCCATCTGCGCAGCATCGCCGAACCATGACCGTTCGAAAACTATCGGCGGCCCGACGATGTCGAACACATCGTCGAGCTGGTCCGAGACTTCGACCGCAGACCAACCCAGCCCGCGGACCAGCACGTTGCCCAGCTCGTAGAGGCCGAGATCCAAGATGTGCGCCTCGAGCTCGTGCGACGCATGTGTTGCACGCAATGCTCGCGCCTCGAGAAGGTCGCCTTCCCCCACCGTGTGGAACCACTTGACGAGCACTGAGGTGTCAAGCAGGAGGTGCGTCACCGGCGAGCATCGCGATCAGAACGGAGGATGTCCGCAGACTCGAAGGAGCCAGCACTCGCGAACCTCACCTCGGATCTTGCGATCGCGGCCGCCACATCGTCTGGGTCACGCCGGCGCAACTGCTGCCTGGCAGCAAGGGCGAGCCACGCGCTCCGCGTCGTCGCTCGCCGTCGTACCTCGCTGTCGATCTCAGCAAGCAACTCATCAGCCAGCGACACCATCACCTTAGCCATACTCAGAGTATAGCCAGCGAGATTGCTCACGACGTCGGCGTTGGCGGCCAGCTCCCGGTAGGTATGCGGCTGGAAGTGGCCGGTAGGCGCAGGGATCTGGGCCGGATCGCTGCAGTCTGCGGCCACAACCGGCGTTTGCTGCCGGGATCGGCCACACTCGCGATCCTCGGAGGTACTCAGGCCGCCTCAGAGCCGGGCGAGGATGAGCCCGACAGGGATGCTCAAGGCGAGTACGGCGACCAGCAACCGGAAGGCGACCAGCAGCCACTGCCGGCTCCGGCCGGCCAGCACGGAGCGCTCGGCACCACTCGATCGAGCGCTGCGGACACCGTAGAGGGCGAGCACCAAGGCCACCACCAACAGCGCGCCGCCGACGTCGACCAGTACGCCGACCGGAACGAGCACACCCGCGAGCACCAGCGCGTTGCCGGCGTTCCAGAGGACCAGCTCGGCAGTGGACGTGGCGTCGGTGCGCCGACTCGACAACAGCTGACCCAAGCCGAGCCCGATCTGCGCCACGCCGGCGACCAGCACGAGGTACGCGACTGCCCAGGCGCTGTGCTCGGTCGGCGCTCCGGCGGTGGCGGCAGAGACCAGTCCACCGGCGACAACACACGCCGCGCCGAGCGCCAGGTAAGGCGCCGTCTGACGATTGACGATCAACTGCTCGGCCCTTGAGCCGCCAGCCGACGTACCGCCGACTCGACCTCGGACCGCTGGACGAGGACGAGGTTGGCCGCCTCGCCAAGCGGCACGAAGCTATCGGTCCCGGCGACCCGGGCGATCCGCCCGTCGTAGCCAGCCTCGACCAGAGCCGTGACGACGCCCTCGCCGACTCCGCCGGTGTGCCGGGTCTCGTCGACGACTAGCACCCGCCCGGTCGCACGGGCCTCCCGCAGCAGGTCGTCCACCGGCAGCGGCGCGAGCCATCGAAGGTCGAGCACCCGAACGCCGATCCCGTCACGCTCCAGCGCCATCGCGGCCTGCAGCGAGAGCCGCAGCCCGTTGCCGAACGTCACGACGGTCACGTCGATTCCCGACCCGTGGACGCGCGCGCTGCCGACGGCGACGTGTGCCGCCGGCTCCGGGTAGTCGGCCAGCCAGAGCCCGTCGCCGTCCTCGTGCAGGTCACGCTCGTGGTAGAGCGCGATCGGCTCCAGGAAGACACAGACCGAGCCGTCGACGCGAGACGCCTCCACGCAGGTCCGCAGCATCGAAGCCGCATCGTCGGGGAGTGCGGGCGAGGCCACAACCAGCCCAGGGATGTCGCGCAGCACCGCGACCGAGTTGTCGTTGTGGAAGTGGCCACCGAAGCCGCGCTGGTAGCCATAAGCCGCGACCCGCAGCACTATCGGGTTGCGGAACTGCCCCTGCGAGAAGAACTGCTCGGTCGCCGCCTCCCCGCGCAACTGGTCCTCGGCGTTGTGCAGGTAAGCGAGGTACTGGATCTCCGGCACGGGCAGCAGGCCGGACACGCCGGCACCGAGCGCCAGCCCGAGGATCGTCTGCTCGTCGAGCGGGGTGTCGAAGACACGCATCGCACCGAACCGGCGCTGCAGGCCACGCGTCACGCCATAGACCCCGCCCTTGCGGCCGATGTCCTCGCCGAAGACGAGCATCTCCGGGTGCTGCTCGAGCAGGTCGCCGAGCGTCCGGTTGATCGCCTGCGCCACCGTCACGCGGTCGGCACCGTCGTGGTGCTCGTACGGCGACGAGCACACCGCCTCCGCGACCTGCTCTGGATGCCGCGGAGCAAGGGGCGCGACCACCTGAGTCGCCGACTCCAGCGGGCGGCTCCGCAACGCCTCCGCCGCCACGTCGAACACCCTGGCCCGGATGTCGCGGTAGCGCTCGAGCACCTGGTCAGACGTCATCGCCCCGCTCTCCACCAGCAGCCGGGCGGTGGTGACCAACGGGTCGCGGTCGGCGTCGGCGGCGATCTCGGCCGGCGTTCGGTAGCCGGATTCGACGTCGGAGCCTGCGTGGCCGAGCAGCCGGACCGTGGCCAGGTGCAGCAGCGCCGGCTTGCGTTGCGTGCGCACCCAGTCCGCGGCGGCCAGCGCGGCGTCATACGTGGCGGCGAGATCGCACCCGTCGGCGGCGAAGTAGCGAAGCCCCGGGCGGTCGCCGTACGCCGCCCGCACCCAGCCGGTCGGCGTGCGCACGCTGATGCCGATTCCGTTGTCCTCGCAGACGAGCAGCAGCGGCATCGGCAGCCCCTGGTAGACCGCCAGGCAGGCGCTGTTGATCGCGCCGGCACCGGTCGAGTGGTTCATCGACGCGTCGCCGACGCTGGCGACGGTGATCGCGTCGACCGGCCACCGGGTCTCGATGCCGAGCCGCTTCGCCCGGTCGATCGCGAACGCGACCCCGACCGCCCGCGGCAGGTGCGAGGCGATCGTGGAGGTCTGCGGGATCACCGCGAGCTCGGCCCGGCCGAAGACCTTGTGCCGCCCGCCGGCGATCGGCTCGTCGGTGGCGGCTGCGACGCCGGACAAGACGTCGCGCACCGCATCGACGCCGGTGACCTGGCTGGCCCGCTGCACGTAGAAGGCACCGGAGCGGTAGTGCAACAGCGCCGGGTCGGTCGGTCGCAGCACGGCCGCAACGGCCGCGTTGCCCTCGTGGCCGGCGGAGCTGATCGTGTAGTAGCCGCGGCCCTGCTCCTGCATCCAGCGGGCGGCGTAGTCGAGGTGCCGGCTGGTCAGCTGCGCGTCGAACAGTTCCCGGCAGGTCGCCACTGTGAGCGCGCTGCTGGCGCGGACTGCTCCGTCCGACGCAGCGGCCTCGTCTGGAGACTGCAGCGAGAGTACGGCGGAGGCGAAGCGCTGTTCCGCATCGTCGGGGCTCATCTGCCAGCGCGGCTCAGATCCGGAAGTCGAGATCCGGGACGAGCTCGGCGACGTCCATCTGCGCCTTCTGCAGCGAGCCGGAGTAGTCCAAGTTCACTGCCTGCCAACGGGTCATCTGGTCGAGCACCCACATCCCCGACTGGCGGCTGCCGTTGCCCGACTTGCCGTTGCCGCCGAAGG
>JAICMS010000052.1 GCA_025929075.1 Propionibacteriales bacterium | reverse complement strand
CCCTCCCGGAGGGCAAAGCCCGGGCCGACCGCCGCACCTATATCGGCCTGAGCCTCATCCTCCCCCGCCGCCGCGACTGACCCCCGTTGACCGGCCAAGCTTGCAGGGTTGAGCGGCCAGGGTTGCAGGGTTGAGCGGCCAAGGTTGCAGGGTCCAGCGGCCAAGGTTGGCACGGTCGGGTGTGCGCAGTCAGGGATGGACGCCGGGCGCGTACTTCGGTACGCGGAGCGTCACCTTGGTGCCGGCACCCAGCGCCGTCTCGATGACCAGGCCGTAGTCGTCGCCGAACGCGCTGCGCAGCCGCTCGTCGACGTTGCCCAGGCCGATCGAGTCCGCTGTCGCGTCGCCGGCCAGCGCTCGCCGTACCTTCTCCGGATCCTCACCCACCCCGTCGTCCTCGACCACGATGCTGACATCGGCGCCGTGGTCCTCGGCCACGATCGTGATCCGCCCCGGTGTGGGCTTGCCCTCGAGGCCGTGCCGCACCGCGTTCTCCACGAGCGGCTGCAGCGACAGGAACGGCAGCGCCACCGGCAGCGCCTCGGGCGCCACCCGCAGCGTGACCTGCAGTCTCTCGCCGAACCGCGCCTTCTCCAAGACGAGGTAGCGCTCGATCGAGCGCAGTTCCTCGGCAAGGGTGGTGAACTCGCCGTGCCGCCGGAAGGAGTACCGGGTGAAGTCGGCGAACTCCACGAGCAGCTCGCGCGCCCGCTCCGGGTCGGTCCGGATGTAGGAGGCGATCGCCGACAGTGAGTTGTAGATGAAGTGCGGCGAGATCTGGGCCCGCAGCGCCCGCACCTCGGCTTCCATCAGCCGAGCACGCGACTCGTCGACCTCCGCGAGCTCGAGCTGCCCCGACACCCAGCGGGCGACCTCGTCGGTGGCCCGCACGACGCCGGCGCTCGCCCCGGCGACGTACACCTGCAGGGTGCCGACGATCTGGTCGCCGACGGTCAGCGGCGCGGTGATGACGTCGCGCAGGGAGCAGCCAGAATGCCGGCAGTTGATCCGATCGACGTGGGTGCTGCCGGATGTGATGGTGTCGACGGCGAGGTCGTACGTCGACGGGCGGTGGTGGTCACCGCGACCGTCCCAGCCGAGGACGCCGTCGAGGTCGGTCAACGCAACCGCTGGGGCGCCGAGCAGGGCTCGCAGGTAGCGCAGCGCCTTGTCTGACGCCGCCGGCGTCAGGCCCTGGCGCAGCGGCGGTGCGGCCAGGCTTGCGGTGTGCAACGTCCGGAAGGTCGCGCGCTCCGACCGAGACCCGAAGTCGCGGCGCCGCCTGGCGATCCACGCCAGCACGAGGCCGGCGGCGGCGATCACCACGATCACGACGAGCGCGGTGCGGAAGCTGTCCACGTGCGTCACCGTAGTGGCGGGGGTGCCCAGTCGGGACCAGGCACCTGTGGAGGCGCGAAATCGGGTATCTCCGGCGGCATTTTGGGCCGGGCGAGGTGTCCGGTCGAGATGAGACTCCGGCGCTGGGCTTGTTCAGCCGGCCTCCGCCGCGACTCAACCGAAGTCGATCAGCAGCCCCTCGTCACCGTCGGGGGCGGACTCGCGGCGGAAGTTTGCCAGCCCGGTGACCCTGGCCCGGTAGCAGTAGGTCTTCCATGGCATCAGCATGCCGTCGTGGCCGCGGCCGTAGCTGTCGTAGAGGTCGCCGACCGCCGTCGCGAGCTCCGACCGCTCGTCGTCGGTCATGATCGCGGCCCGGGAGCTGGAGCAGATGAAGCCGCTCAGCGTCGGCTTGTCGAACTGCTGCCAATGCCGGAAGACCTTGCGGTCGCTGGTCGCGAAGAGGTCCGAGCCCGCGAGTGGGTCGTCGACGGCGTCGAGGTCGTCCGCCTCGATCAGCGCGAAGAGCCGCTTTACCCAGGGCACCTTCCAGTCGCCGCCCGTCCACAGCAACCCGAACACCCCGCCGGGCCGCAGCACCCGGGCGATCTCTGGCAGCGCGCGCTCGGGGTCGAACCAGTGGAAGGCTTGCGCCGCCACCACGACGTCGACGCTCGACGACGAGAAGGGGATGTCCTCCGCGCGGGCGACAACACGTCGCGCGGAGCCGCCACCGGCTGCGGACCGGAGTTGGCGCAGCATCGGTTCCGCAGGGTCGATCGCAACGACGTCGTGACCAGTGCCGACGAGGACGGCGGTGAGCTTGCCCGTGCCGGCGCCGAGCTCGAGGATCCTGGCCGGGCTCGAGCCGGTCAGCCAGGCAACGGCCTCCGGCGGATAGCCCGGGCGGTAACGGGCGTAGTCCTCGGCGAAGTCGCCATAGCTCCCCGCCCGCCGACGGTGCTCCTCGCCCAGGTCCCGGTCGCCCACCTCGTTGCGGGACTCGTCCGTGGGCTCCATGGCCCCGAGGGTAGTGCCCGGGGCTGCCGAAACGGTGTTCGGACGAGCAAGCGGCGCCTCCCGGGGAGGGGCGACGCCGCCGCTGGCACATGGGTCCTGGCTACCAGGCGTGCACTGATCTAGCCGTCGCCGCGGGGGCGAACCCCCGAGACGACTGCCCTGTAGGAAGGGTGGATCGCCGCGTGGGTACTAGGCCCATGTGTCCGTCTGCAGTTCTGGTTCCCTTTCTACGCCGGTTATCCCTGTAGAGGAAGGGGTTGACGGCGCGTCGCGCTCAGGCTCGCCGAGCCCGGCGTGAGGCCAGCACCGCCGCCCCCGCGGCCGCCGCACCGACACCGAGCGCGACAGCGGCGATCGCCGTCGCCCGCCGGTTCTCGAACGGCGTACGGCGACGCAGCGCGACCGGCTTGGTGAAGTCGAGCACCGGCCAGCCCCGGTCGACGGCGGCCTTGCGCAGCGCCTTGTCGGGGTTGACCGCGAACGGATGGCCGACCGCCTCGAGCATCGGTAGGTCGGTGGCCGAGTCGCTGTAGGCGTAGGAGTCGTCGAGGTCGTAGCCCTCCTGGCGGGCGAGGTCGCGGATCGCGCTGGCCTTGTTGTCGCCGTACGCGTAGAAGTCGATGTCGCCGGTATAGCGACCCTCGACCTGCGCCATCCGCGTCGCAATGACCTTGTCGGCCCCCAGCATCGCGCCGATCGGCTCGACCACCTCCGCGCCGGAAGAGGAGACGATGACGACGTCGTGCCCCAACAGCTGGTGGTGCTCGATCAGCGCGACCGCCTCGTCGTAGACCAGCGGGTCGACGATGAAGTGAAGGGTCTCGGCGACGACGTCCTTGACCGTCTGAACGTCCCACCCGGCGGCCAGCTCGGAGAGATAGCGGCGCATCCGCTCCATCTGGTCGTGGTCGGCGCCGCCGACCAGGTAGACGAACTGCGCATAGCTGCTGCGCAGGACTGATCGTCGGCTGATCAGGCCGCCCTGGAAGAACGGGCGGCTGAAGGCCAACGTGCTGGATTTGGCGATGATCGTCTTGTCGAGGTCGAAGAACGCAGCACTCGTGGCCATGCTGAAGCCGCCCTCCTGCTGCTGTCCGACACGACGAGAATACGGCGCGTTGTCGCGGAGTTGCACGATCACTCGACGCGAGGGGTACCGTAGGAATCGAAAAGGCTACCCGTCAGTCACGACGGTCTCCAGGCTCCAGCGGCATTCCCCCCGCCGCTGGACGGTGGGTCCGGATTCCATCCCCCCGGAACCGAGACCCTAGGCAGCCCCCGGTACCCCCCCACCGGGGGCTGCCGCTTTGTTTTCCTCGCTTGGATCAGTTTCTCGATCAGCGGATCTCATGTCCACAGGTCGTTCTCGGCTGTTCGGTCATGCACAGCGCGCCAGCCGTGGCTCGGTGAGCGCTCCCCGACCAGGCAGCCTCGCTGTTGTGCCCCCTCAGCCCACCGTCGAGGCCCAGATCGTCACGGCCCGGATCATCACCGCCGACCTTGCCCTGCGCGAGGACCTGCTGCGGCTTTGTGCCGGGGCCGCGCTGACGGCGCAGGCAGCCTCCGACGCTGCCGAGCCGGGCCGTCGCGACGAGGCTGACCTGGTGCTGCTGGGTGTCGACGCACTGACCCAGGCACGCCCCGAATGGGGACAGGGTTCGCGGCGGCGCGTCGTCGTGGTGAGCCGACAACCGGTCAGCGACTCCACTTGGCGGGCGGTCCTCGGCGTACGGGCCGAGAGCGTGTTCGTGCTGCCCGAGCAGGAGCACGAGCTCGCCGAGCAGCTCAGGGACGCGGCGGACGGTACGGCGACGACGGCTGTGACCATCGGGGTCGCCGCGGCACACGGCGGGGCCGGCGCGTCGACGTTCGCCGCCGGACTGGCACTGACCGCGGCCACCGCCGGACGGCGTGCTCTGCTGTTGGACGCCGACCCGCTCGCCGGCGGCATCGAGCTGGTCGTGGGCTGCGAGGACACGCCGGGGCTGCGCTGGCGCGAGATTGCCGCTACCCATGGCCGGGTGGGTGCCGCCGCGTTGCGGGAGGCGCTCCCCCAGGTGGACGGTCTGGCGGTGCTGTCCTTCGATCGGGAGCCTGCGCCGATTCCGGAGGCAGCCACTGCCCGGACGATGCTTGCGGCGGCGCGCCGGGGCTCCGACGTCGTTGTGCTCGACCTGGGGCGCCGCCCGGAGGAGCCGTGGCGGGGGCTGACCCGAGCGTGTGACCTGTTGCTGCTCATCGCCGCCGGGGAGGTGCGCGCGGCAGCGGCCGCCCGACAAGCAGCCGTCGTCTGGGGCGACTCGGCCAGCGACGTGCGGCTCGTCGTCCGCGAACGCCCGCCGGCCGACTTGTCCGCCGACGAGTTGGCCGACTGCGTCGGCCTGCCGCTGCTCGCACGACTGCCCACCAGGCGTTCGATCGCCAGAGCGGTCGATGAGGGATCGGGTCCGCTCTGCCACCGCGGGTTCGAGCGCGCCTGCCGCGACGTGTTGAGCAAGGTTGGGGCCGCGTGACCATGGTGGCGGCGGTCGATCACAGCCTGCTCGACCGGGTGCGAACGCGGCTTGCCCAGCAGGGAGCCGAGCCGACGCCCAACCGCGTCGCCGAGGCGGTGCGTTCCGAGGGCGGGCTGATCGGTGACGCCGCCGTCCTCGAGCTCGTCGACGCTCTGCGTAGAGAGACGCTCGGCGCCGGGCCGCTCGACGAGCTGCTGTCCATGCCAGGCGTCACCGACATCCTCGTCAACGGACCCGGCTTGGTTTTCGTCGACACCGGCTCGGGGCTGCGGCGGGTGGGCGTCCGGTTCGCCGACGATGCGTCCGTACGACGGTTGGCGCAGCGCCTGGCGGCTTCGGCCGGGCGCCGGCTCGACGACGCCGCGCCGTTCGTCGACGTACGACTGCGTGACGGCACCCGGCTGCACGCAGTCCTCGCACCGATCGCCCGGACCGGCACCTGCCTTTCGTTGCGGGTTCCAGCCCGTCAGCCGTTCACGCTCAGCGACCTGGTAGGGCGCGGCACCCTCGACCGGACCGGCGCCGAACTGCTCGGTGAAATCGTCAGATCGCGGGTCGCGTTTGTCGTCTCCGGTGGCACCGGCAGCGGCAAGACCACGCTGCTCGCCGCGCTGCTCGGGCTCGTGGGCGGCGAGGAGCGGCTGGTGGTGGTGGAGGATGCGGCCGAGCTGTCGCCGGACCATCCACACGTCGTCGCCCTGGAAGCCCGTGAGCCGAACGTCGAAGGTGCCGGCCGCGTCTCGATGCGCGACCTGGTCCGGCAGGCGCTGCGGATGCGGCCCGACCGGTTAGTGGTCGGTGAGGTCCGCGGTGCAGAGGTCGTCGACATGCTAGCCGCGATGAACACCGGCCACGAGGGAGGGTGCAGCACGGTCCACGCCAATGCCACCGCGGATGTGCCGGCGAGGTTCGAGGCGCTCGCGGTGGCCGCCGGGATGAGCCGCGAGGCGGTGCACGCCCAGATGGCGGCGGCGCTCGAGGCGGTGGTGCACCTGCGGCAAGACCGGGACGGCCAACGGCGGCTCGCTGAGATCGGCGTCGCGCGGCGAGGCACCTCCGGTCTGGTCGAGGTGGTGCCGGCGGTCGGCTTTCCGAGGGGTGGCGATCCGGTCCTGGGCAGCGGTGCTGAGGAGTTGGAGCAGCTGCTGGCCGGGAGGGCGCGCAGATGACGCACCTTCTCGTCCTGCTGATGGCGGCCGCCGGTTGGCTGGCGACTCCCGGCTCAGCCGGGTTGGGCAGGCTCGCCGTACGGAGTCGCCAGCCCGCCTGGCCGATCGCCGGCCGCCCGGCCATGCCGATGCTTGTCGCCGCGGGCGTCGTCGTCCTGGCGGCCGCGGTGAGTGTCGCCGGCGTCGCCGGCCTCAGCGTGATGAGCGCTGGCAGCGCCGTCGTGCTGGCAGCGGTCGCGCTGGCGCGCAGAAGCCGTCGGCGGGCCGATCAACGCCGTCGTCGGCAGGAGGTGCTCGAGTTCTGCGACGGGCTCGCGGCGGAGCTGCGGGCCGGGCAGCCGGTCGCGACAGCGCTGGAGGCGTCGTGTGGCGACATGGCTGATCTGGCGGTGCTGGCGAGAGCCGTCCGGTTCGGCGGTGATGTCGCGGAGGCTTTGCGCGACTGTGCAAGCCGGCCCGGCGCGGAAGGGCTCCGCGCGGTGGCGGTCGCCTGGGAGGTCGCGGCCGACTCCGGCGCTGCCCTGGCCGATGTACTCGACCGGGTCGGTGCTGCCCTGCGCGCCGAAGAGGACGCTCGAAGCGAGGTGGAGGCTGCGTTGGCGCCACCACGCGCCACGGCGAAGCTGTTGGCGGTGCTGCCGGTCTTCGGCCTGCTCCTCGGTGTCTCCATGGATGCGAGGCCGCTGGACTTCCTCTTCGGCTCGGCAATCGGAACGGCGTGCCTGGCGCTCGGTGTCGGTTTGGTGGTCGCAGGCGTTCTGTGGGTCGAGCGCATCGCTGCGGCCGCCGAGGCGTGAGGCCGGCGATGCTCGCCGTAGTTCTCGTCTTCACCGCGGTCTGGGTGCTGCATGGGTCGAACCGTGAGCCGCTTCGGCGGGTCTCGCCCGTGCGACCAACAAAGGTGAGCCGGCCGAGTCGGGGTCCGTGGGTCGAGAACCGGTCGACCCGCACGCTTGCCTGCATGGCGGCCTCCGTTACGGTCTGCTGGGTCGTCGGCGGCGCGCTCCTCGGACTGATCGGGATCGGAGTCGGTGCCGCCGTCTCGTGGTGGCTGGGCCGCTTGGAGTCGCCGAGCGCGGCGCGCGCTCGGGAGCAGATCGAGCGAGACCTGCCGCTGGCTGTCGATCTGCTTGCCGCATGTGTCGAAGCCGGCCGACCTGCCGACCGGTCGCTGCACGTGGTCGCGCAAGCGGTCGGTGGCGAGCTCGGCCGGCGGTTCGAGGCGATCACGAGCCGGCTCGAGCTAGGTGCCGACGCCGCGACCGAATGGGGCCGGGTCGCCGCTGATCCGCTCTTGATGCCGCTCGGTAGGGCGATGCGCCGGACGGCGGCAACCGGTGCCGCTCCTGTGGACGGCCTACTGCGGCTGTCCGACGATCAGCGTCGTCGGCATCGAGCGCGGTCTCAAGCGCGAGCCCGAAGCTGCGGTGTCAAGGCGGCAGGACCCCTCGCCTTGTGTTTCCTGCCCGCCTTCATGTTGATCGGCGTCGTCCCGACCATTGCCGGCGCGGTCAGTCACCTGTTGCTCTGAGGTACTTTCCCCAACCCTGCTTGGGATCCTGCGGCGTCAACAGTTTCGCACTTTGGGCTGGCTGCTGACTGGATGACTCGTCAGGCTGGCTCCAACGCACCAGCCCGGGTCTTGCACCGGACCCGGATCTCTCGAAGGGAACCCATCATGAAGAAGCGCCTGACTGCTGTCATGGCCACGACCGCCGTCCGCAACCAGCGCGGCATGGCAACCGCCGAGTACGCCGTGGGCACGGTCTCTGCCTGCGGCTTCGCCGGACTCCTCTACAAGCTGCTGACATCCGACTTCGGCCAGAACCTGCTCACCGGAATCATCGACAAGATCGTCGGCATCCTGCCCTTCTGATCACCAGGAAGGGGTGGGTCGGTCCGCCGCCCGGCCCACCCCACGCAAGGAGCAACCCGATGCAACGAACTCCCCCGAGATCCGACCAGGGACAGCGAGGGAGCGTCACAGCAGAAGCAGCGCTGACGCTTCCCGTCGTGATGGCCGTCGTCCTGGTGGTAGCCTGGGCATTGTCGCTCGGGGTCGCAGAGATCCGCGCTGTCGACGCGGCCCGAGACGGTGCCCGCCAGGCTGCTCGCGGAGACGACCCAGCCGCGGTCCGCGAGGCCGCCGAGCGCACGGCACCCTCGGGCTCCCGGATTCAGCTCCATCGGGATGGCGACATGGTCGCGGTCACGGTATCCGTCGTCGCGCACGCACCGCGTTGGCTGCTGGTGCCGCTGCCGCCCGTCCATCTGTCATCGACGTCGACGGTGGAGGTCGAAGGTGACGAGTCGCCGAACACCTGACCCTCACGAAGCCGAACGCGGCTCGGCCACGATCTGGGCCTGTGCGTGGATAGGGCTGCTGCTCATGATCGGCGCCATCGCCTTTTGTGCCGCGGCAGCCGTCGCTGCTCAGCACCACCTCGACGGTGCCGCTGACCTCTCGGCCATCTCGGCTGCCGCTCAGCTCGGGCGAGGCGGCGACCCTTGCGCTGCTGCCCGATCAGTCGCGGCTGCCAACAAGGCAACGCTCACGGCATGCGACATCGACGGGGAGGACGTCCTCGTCTCCATACGGACCCGCCTCGAGCTTCCCTTCCACATCTCGGTCCCGATCGGCTCCCAAGCCCGCGCCGGCCCGACCGACTGAACGGCGTTTGAGTCGAGCGATTAGGAGGTGCCGTCGTCCTTGGGGGCGGTGTCGAAGTAGTCGTCGGCGCCGGGTTCATTGGTTCTGGTGGTGGCGCGCGACCCCGACGGCGCGGCCGCCGTGGTCGACTGTTCGCCTCCTGCTGACTCCGAGCGGGTCCGCTCACGACCCTCCGCGCGGTCACGCAGCGAGCGAACTTCCTTACGGCGTCGGTAGCCGCCGCGCAGTCCGGCCAACAACAACCACAGCCCGATCACGGCCAGCGCGAGACAGACCGCGCCGATAACGAAGACCGCCGCAGAGTTGGTGTGCAGCGTGCCCCAATGCAAATTGATGTGAACTGACTGGCCGCCGTTGACGATCACTGTGACCGTCACGACGATCGCGATCAGCAGCACGATCGCTCCGAGGATCACCATCAGGCCGCTCCCTTCCCGTCTCTTAGCCGGCCCGCCTCGTCTCCACTGGTCTGCTGCCGATGAGCAGCAGGTCGAGCAGGAGGACCGCACCCCGCTTGTCGAGCGGAGAGTTCCCGTTCCCACACTTCGGGGATTGCACACAGGACGGGCAGCCCTCGCGACAAGGGCACGAGACAATGGCCTCCCGGGTCGCGGCCAGCCACTCCGGCGCCGCGGTGTACCCGCGTTCGGCAAAGCCGGCGCCGCCCTGGTGGCCGTCGTACACAAAAACGGTCAGCCGTCCGGTGTCAGGATGCAGCGCGGTGGAGACTCCGCCGATGTCCCACCGGTCGCAGGTGGCGAAGAGCGGCAGCAACCCGATCGACGCATGTTCGGCGGCGTGCGCGCTACCGGGCAGATCGGCTGCCGACAGCCCCGACCGTTCCAGAAGGTCGGGCTCCACCGACCACCAGACAGCCCTGGTGTGCAGATGGCGTGCCGGCAGATCGAGGGGTTGCTCGGAGAGCACGTCGCCCGTCACGGCCCGCCGGCTCAGGAACCCGACGACTTGTGACGACACGTCCACCGATCCGAAGCTCAGCGTCGCCCCTCCCCAGTGATCGTCGCGCTCGATGTCGACGATCGTGATGTCGGTCAGGTCGCGGGCCGTCGTGTAGTAGTCGACATCTCGGCGGTGGACCAACGCGAGTGCCTCGGCGTCGTCGTACTCCTCGACGACGTAGGTGTCGCCTTGGTGCAGGTAGACCGCGCCGGTGTGGACGCTGCTGTGCGCCGACGCAGCGTCCACGGTGCCGACGAGCCGCCCCGTCGCTGCCTCGACGATGCGCACAGGGGGGCCGCCGCTGGACCGGATGTCGGCGAGGTCGGCCGCCCGGTCCCTGCTGGTCCAGAACCAGCCCCGACTTCGTCGACGCAGCAGCCCCCGCCGCTCAAGCTCTGCCACCACGGAATGTGCATGGGGCCCGAACTCCTCGAGATCGCCCTCGGCCAGCGGCAGCTCTTCGGCAGCGGCGCACAAGTGTGGCGCCACGACGTAGGGGTTCGAGGGGTCGAAGACCGTCGCCTCCACCGGAGCGTCGGTCAGCACCTCCGGATGGTTGACGAGGTAGGTGTCGAGCGGGTCGTCGCGGGCGACCAGGACGCCCAGCCCACCGACACTCGACCTGCCGGCTCGCCCTACTTGCTGCCACCACGACGCCCGCGTGCCGGGGAATCCGGCGACGAGCACGGCGTCGAGCCCGGCGATGTCGATGCCGAGCTCGAGCGCGTTTGTCGCGGCCACCCCGAGCAGCTCGCCGCTGCGCAGCCGCTGCTCGATCTCGCGTCGGTCTTCTGGCAGATAGCCACCCCGGTACGGCGACACCTGGGCCGCCAGCTCGGGGGCGACCTCCCCGAGTCGCCGCTGGGCCTGGGCCGCGACCGTCTCGGCGGTGCGGCGACTTCTGACGAAGGCAAGCGTGCGGACGCCGTCGGCCACCAGGTCGGCGAGCAGGTCTGCCGCCTCGGCGGTCGCCGACCGGCGCGTCGTGTCACCTTGGTCTGCCTCGGCCGCCGGCTGAAGCGCCGGCTGCCAGAACGCTACGGCGAGCGGGCCGCGTGGCGAGCCGTCGTCGGCGACCACTTCGACCGGCGCCCCGACGAGGCGACTCCCCGTCTCGGCCGGCTCGGCGGTGGTCGCCGACGCCAGCACGAACGTCGGCGTCGCGCCGTAGTGCGCCGCCACCCGACGGAGCCGGCGCAGGATCAGCGCGACGTGGGCGCCGAATATGCCGCGATAGTGGTGGCACTCGTCGACGACGACGAAGCGCAGTCCGGCCAGGAAGTCGGCCCAGCGCGGATGGCGGGGCAGCATCGACCTGTGCAGCATGTCGGGGTTGGTCACGACGAAGTTGGCGTGCCGGCGAGCCCAGTCGCGCTCGTCGGTGGAGCAGTCGCCGTCGTACGCAGCCGCTCGTACGGCGGACAGCCCGAGCCCGCACACCGACGCGAGCTGGTCGCGAGCCAAGGCCTTCGTCGGCGACAGATAGAGGGTGCAGTCACCGCGGTCTGTGGCGCAGCCGACGCTGGATGTGATCGCCGACAGGCTCGGCAACAGGTAGCCGAGACTCTTGCCGGAGGCGGTGCCCGTCGAGATGACGACGTTGCGCCCGGCCCACGCCGCCTCGGCGGCCTCCGTCTGGTGGCTCCACGGCATGGCCACTCCGCGCCCGGCGAGCGCAGCGACCAGGTCCTGGCCCACCCACTCCGGCCACACCGTGACCTCGGCCGACCGCGCGGGCCGAGAAACCAGATGCACGAGCCGATCCGACCGACCGGGCGCGGCAGCGAGGCGCTGGGCGGTAGCGGTGGGATCGAATCGGCCCGACATGGTTGAATGCATCTTGGCACGGCCCGCCCTCCGTGAAGGCGCCCGAAGCCCGTCACCCATGAGGAGGACGCTGATGGACCTGTCGTTGGACAACCGGGTCAGCGGCGACCATATGGTCATCGACGTCGGCGGCGAGATCGATGTCTACACGGCTCCCAAGCTGCGCGAACGTCTCGTTGGGCTGATCAACGAGGGCCACTACCGCCTCATTGTCAACCTCGACGAGGTCGACTTCCTCGACTCGACAGGGCTCGGTGTACTCGTCGGCGCGCTCAAGCGGGTTCGCGCCCAAGGCGGCGCTCTGCGGCTCGTCTGCAGCCAGGAGCGTCTGCTCAAGATCTTTCGGATCACCGGCCTCTCGAAGGTCTTCCCCATCTACGAGTCGCTCGAGGCGGCTACGACCGCCGAGCAATGAAACAGGGGCGGGCGACCGTTCCCCCGCTGGACTGGCTAGACTCCGGGCGACCCGTCAGCGGGTCGCTCTACACGTCCTGACAGCCGTCGCCTGGTCCCCGATCAGGTGAGACGCCACGATCGTGACTGGGCCGCGGGCCCTTGGAGGTAGTTGATGTCCGGGTTCGCCCTCGCCGACGGTCCGTCGATCCCGCTCGCCGGCGGCAACTTCACCCTGGTGATCATCGTCGCTGCCATCGGGGTCGCCGGCTTGGTGATGTCGGCCATGTTCCGACGCGAGGTGCTGGCTGCGCCCGAGGGCACCCCCAACATGCGCAGCATCGCGGCAGCCGTCGAGGAAGGCGCCCAGGCCTACCTCACCCGCCAGTTCAAGACGCTGGCGATCTTCGCGGTGATCGCCTTCGCGTTCCTCTTCGTCCTGCCCGGCGATGCGTCGATCCGGATCGGGCGGTCGATCTTCTTCCTGATCGGCGCCGGCTTCTCCGCATCGATCGGCTACATGGGCATGTCGTTGGCCGTCAAGGCCAACCAGCGGGTGGCGGCCGCCGCGCAGACCACTGGTCGCGACCCCGCCATGCGGGTGGCCTTCCGCACCGGCGGCGCGGTCGGGATGGCGACCGTCGGCCTCGGTCTCCTGGGTGCGTCTCTCGTCGTACTCGTCTACAAGAGCAATGCGCCATCGGTGCTGGAGGGCTTCGGCTTCGGTGCCGCGATGCTCGCCATGTTCATGCGTGTCGGCGGTGGCATCTTCACCAAGGCTGCCGACGTCGGCGCCGACCTGGTCGGCAAGGTCGAGCAGAACATCCCCGAGGACGATCCCCGCAACGCCGCGACGATCGCCGACAACGTCGGCGACAACGTGGGTGACTGCGCCGGGATGGCCGCCGACCTCTTCGAGTCCTACGCGGTGACCCTGGTCGCGGCCCTGATCCTCGGCAAGGTCGCCTTCGGCGAGCAGGGCCTGGTCTTCCCGCTGCTGGTGCCGGCGATCGGGGCGATCACCGCCGTCATCGGCATCTACCTGACCCGGCCGCGTCCGACTGAGGGCGGGCTGAAGACGATCAACCGCTCCTTCTACATCTCGGCGGTGATCTCAGCCGGCCTCTGCGCGATCGTGGCCTTCGTCTACCTGCCCGGCAGCTTCAAGGACCTCACCGGCGCGACCGGGCACGGGACCGGGAACCCCGCCGTCATCGCCTTCGTGGCCGTGATCATCGGCATCGTCCTCGCCGCAATCATCTTGTCGCTGACCGGCTACTTCACCGGCACCGAGCATCGCCCGGTCAAGGATGTCGGCAAAACCTCGCTCACCGGTGCAGCCACGGTGATCCTGGCCGGGATCTCGGTCGGCTTGGAGTCCGCCGTCTATACCGCGATCGTCATCGCCCTGGCGCTCTACGGCTGCTTCCTGCTCAGCGGCGGTGCGGTGATCATCGCTTTGTTCGCGGTCGCGCTCGCCGGCTGCGGCCTGCTGACGACGGTGGGCGTCATTGTCGCGATGGACACCTTCGGTCCGGTCTCCGACAACGCCCAGGGCATCGCGGAGATGTCCGGCGATGTGGATGAGCGTGGCGCCGCGATCCTGACCGAACTCGACGCTGTCGGCAATACCACCAAGGCGATCACCAAGGGCATCGCGATCGCCACGGCAGTGCTCGCCGCGACTGCGCTGTTCGGCTCTTTCCGCGACGCGATCACGGTCTCGGCCAAGGAGCTCACCGGCGTCAATGTCGGCGGCCTCAGCGCGCACGACATCGCCGGGCTGAAGGGCGTCCTCAACGTCGCCGACCCCGCCAACCTGGTCGGCCTGCTGATCGGCGGCGCGGTCGTCTTCCTCTTCTCCGGCCTGGCGATCAGTGCCGTCGGGCGGGCGGCGGGCGCTGTGGTCTTCGAGGTACGCCGGCAGTTCCGCGAGATCCCCGGGATCATGGAAGGCACCGGCAGGCCGCAGTACGGCAAGGTCGTCGACATCTGCACCCGCGACTCCCTGCGCGAGCTCGCGACCCCCGGCCTGCTCGCCATCCTGGCGCCGATCGCCGTCGGCTTCGGCCTCGGCGTCGGGCCGCTCGGCGCCTACCTCGCCGGGGCCATCGGGACCGGCGTCCTGATGGCGATCTTCCTCGCCAACTCCGGTGGTGCGTGGGACAACGCGAAGAAGCTCATCGAGGACGGCATCTACGGCGGAAAGGGCTCTGACGCGCATGCGGCGACGGTCATCGGCGATACCGTCGGCGACCCGTTCAAGGACACCGCCGGCCCCGCAATCAACCCGCTGATCAAGGTGATGAACCTGGTCTCGCTGCTGATCGCCGCCGCCGTCGTGAAGATCTCGTACGGCGCCGACGCGCACACCGCCTTGCGGATCGCGATCGCCATCGTGGCGACCCTGATCGTCGCGGGAGCTGTCTACGTGTCCAAGCAGCGCCGCGTCTCGATCGGTGAGGACGACTCCGAGCAGCACAAGGTCGCCGCGTAGTGGTCGGCTGACCGAAGGAGGCGGAGTGTCGCGCACGGTCTTCCTGCACGTCGGGATCGCCAAGACCGGCACGACGTACCTCCAGCGGACGCTGTTCGCCAACAAGGAGCTGCTGCGTCAGGGCGGCGTCTTGTACCCCGGCCCTGGGCCGGGTGCGCAGTTCCTCGGCTCATTGGACCTCAGGGGTGCGACGTTCAAGGGCCACACCTACCCGGGCTCGGCCGGCATGTGGGGTCGGCTCACGGCTGAGGCGAACGCGTTCGCCGGCAACACGCTGATCTCGCACGAGACCCTGGCACACGCCAAGCCGGACCAGATCCGGCAGGCCGTGGAAGGCTTCTCCCCGGCACGCGTCGAGGTCGTCGTCACCTGCCGCGACCTCGGCCGCCAGGTGCCGGCGGTGTGGCAGGAGAAGCTGAAGAACCGGGGCAAGGTCACCTACCGGCTCTTCCTCGCCCAGATCTTCCGTGCCTGGCCCAAGCGGCACGTCCAGCACAGCGGCTTCTGGATCCCGCAGGATGTCGTGGCGCTGTGCGCCCGCTGGGCCGAGGTCGTGGGCGCCGAGCACGTCACCGTCGTGACCGTCCCGCCGAGCGGCGCGGACCGGCAGGAGCTGTGGCGGCGGTTCGCCCGCGCCACCGCGCTGCCCGAGCTCCCGTACACCTTCGACGTGGAGGGCAATCCCTCGCTCGGGGTCGCCGAGTCGGAGTTCCTCCGCCGGCTCAACCCGCTGCTGAAGCGGAAGCTCGACTGGCCGACGTACGAGATCCGCATCAAGCGCAGGCTCGCCGAGCGCGTGCTGGGCGGACTCGACACCCGCGGTCGGCTGACGGTCCCGGAGCACTGGCGGCCCACGGTGGAGGAGATCGCCACGGAGGCGATCGAGGAGCTGCGCGCGGCCGGGTATCCCGTGATCGGTGACCTCGAGGAGCTGCGGCCGGTCTTCGAGCCCCGCCTGGCCCCGCTGCCCGGCGAGCTCGACGACGCCGACGTGCTCGACGTCGCCCTGCGGGTGGTCGCCGACCTCGTCGCCCAGCCCGGACAGCCGCCGGCTGCCCGCGAGATGGGCAAGT
>JAICMS010000118.1 GCA_025929075.1 Propionibacteriales bacterium | reverse complement strand
GCCTCGAACCAGTCGTCGCACGCCTCGAACAGCGCCTGGACGGCCGGTTCGTCCGGCGGCTCGAGCTCCCGTACGACGACATCCTCGAAACCTTCCACGGCGATCGGCAACACGGGCGACCTCGTCAGGCCGCGCCGCGGCGACATCGAACGACGAGGAATCTCGGCATCGGAGCTGCCGGCTCACGAAACTCCTCGAACTCGAAGCCGGCACGCAGAGTGGCGTTGAGGTACGTCGACAGCATCCGGTGGTTGGCGCCGACCCGGCCGCGTACTCCGTCGCCCTGGGTTGTCCACCAGCCCTCGTACGCGTATCCGCGATCGGGCGGCCAGCTGGAGAGCTGCTCCGACGCGCTCTCCCGCAGACCGGGGAAACAGGGATGGAGGAGTGAGTAGCTGAACCAGCCACCGGGCTTGAGCACATGGGCCGCAGTAGCGAAGGCGGCGTCGAGGTCGTCGATGTCCATCAGCGCCATGTTGCAGACGGCACCGTCGAAGGGCTCGCCGTCCCACCAGCTCGTCGTCGTCACGTCGCCGACCAGGTAGCGGATGCCCAGCGCTTGTGCCTCCCCCTGGTCCGTGGCTCGAGCGAGCATGTTGGTCGAGAGGTCGACGGCGGTGACCGATGCGCCACTGCTGGCGAGGAGCCGGCTGAGGTCCCCGAGACCGCACGCCAGGTCCACGACCTGCTGACCGGAGAGATCACTCGGCAGTAAGGGGCGGGCCTCGGCTGACCAGTCGCGGGTGAAGCCGACGTACCAGTCCGCGACCTCGTCGTACCGCGCATTGCGAGTCGCCATGCAAGGAATGCTATGTGGGGTTGGCTGCGGGGCCTGTTGGGCTAGCCGTGTTCACCGGAGGGCTGGCGCTCCGGCTGGAGACTCGGCTGCCGGCCCAAAGTGTCGCTGCTGCACGCAAGGATGGTGTCCTCGTCCCGTCGTCGCGGAGCCGGGCCGAGGCCGGATGTAAGGAGGCCGCTCATGGGATACGACAAGGGCCCGTCGCTGGCAGGCGCCCGGCTCGAAGATGCCGACTTCGCGAACGCCCGCCTGCACGCCCCGAACTTCGAGGGCGCCAAGATCACCGACGCCATCCTCGAGGGCGCTGACCTCTCGGGAGCCATTCGGGGCCTCCGGGTGAACGGCGTCGAGGTGGCGCCTCTGGTGATGGCCGAGCTGGAGCGGCTCTTCCCAGAGCGCGTCAAGCTGCGGGCCACCGAGCCCGAGGGGCTGGTTGAGGCATGGACGATGATCGAGGGGATCTGGGAGCGGACGGTCGCCCGCGCTCGCACGCTGCCCGAGGCGTCGCTCTTCGAGCGAGTCGATGACGAGTGGAGCTTTGTCGAAACGCTCCGCCACCTCATCATGGCGACAGACTGCTGGTTGCGGCGCATGGTCAAGGGCATCGACCGCCCGTACCACCCCTGGGGGCTGTCGGGTAGCTGGCTGAGCGATCCGGTCAGCTGGGGGCTCGACCCGGACGCGGCCCCCTTCCTCGACGAGGTCCTTGCCGTACGGCGAGGTCGGATGGACGAGGTCAGGCAGACAATCGTTGACGTGACGCCGCAGGAGCTCGAGCGCGTGTGCGTCCCCCCGAGCACGCCCGGCCACCCGAACTCGCCGCACACGGTCCTCGAGTGCCTCCACGTGATCCTCGACGAGGAGTGGGAGCACCATCGGTACGCCGTCAGAGACCTCATGACGCTCGAACCCCGCTAGCCTGCTTCATGCTCAAGGCACTCACACCTTTGGAAGTGGACATGAGCAACCAGGGATGGCAAGACTTCCTGGCCGCTGACGGCCTCGACGACTGGGTGGTGCTGCACAGCGGTGCGGCGGCGGTCTTCCTGGTGTCATCGCTCGGCGAGGCGGCACGGCTTGCCGAGGCGGTCGCTCAGGCGCCCGGCGTCGAGGGCGAGGGTGTCCTGCTCACGGTTGGCGACAACCACCTGTCGGTGCGGCTGACGCGCGGCGTCGAGCGGCTCGAACCGCGCCACGTCGCGCTTGCCCGCGCGATCTCTGCCGTCGTACGTCGACGTGGAGCAGTGGCAGACCGCAGCCGGGTCCAGGAGGTCCAACTCGCCATTTCGGCGCTGCCTGAGGCGATTGACCTGGGGTTCTGGCGCGGCGTCCTTGGTTACGCCGAGCTGGCCGACGACAACGCAGTCGACCCCCTCGGTCACGGATCCACGGTGTGGATGCAGGGTCTCGACGAGGCCAAGCCGCTGCGGCACGCCATGCACGTCGACGTATCGGTGGCCCACGACCATGTGGAGGCGCGGCTGGCGGCGGCGCTCGCCGCTGGCGGCCGGATCGTCGACGACTCCAACGCCCCCTCGCACTGGACACTCGCCGACCGAGCCGGCAACCGCGTCTGCCTGTGCGCCTGGCCCGACGGCGCCACCGGCCCTGCGCCGATGACCCTGGGGCCGGACTGACGCGACGACTGCAGTGTTTGACCCGGACGCCACGGACGCTGCCATCGCCAAGGGAGTCGTCGCGCGGTCCCGGAAACACGAGCTTTGGTACGACGACGCCGCTGCGGCTCTGGGCCGTGCCCTCGCGGGCGCTGCGACCGATACCGACTGGGCGGCCCTGGTCCCGTTCAGCTATGGGCGCGGGGATGCGGAGGCAGCCGCCTACAACGGGCACATGGAGGAAGCGCGCAACCCCGAGGCGGCAGCGGCCTTCGCCGATAAAGGTGCCTTCGACCCGCCGGCCACGAGAGCAGCGCTAGCAAAGCTCAATGTCCCAGTGCTTGTGGTCGCCGGCAGGGTGGACGTCGGCAACCCGGTCAGCGCAATGGCGCAGGTGGCCGACCTGTTCCCGCGGGGCGAGTTGGACGGTCCGACGTTGTTCCGCACCCTAGTCGCCGCCCGACTCAGCGAGCCCGCTCAGTAGTACCAGCGGAAGCGTGGCACGCTCAGCGGCTGTTGGTGGTTGCTGACGGCACTAGGCGGTTGACCTGCGGAAACGTGATTGTCAGCGTTGGGGGTCGACGACCTCTGACGACTCTGCTGCCACGTTTTGCCACGCACGGATCCATCCGAGGCGCTCTAATCCTCGTCCTTGAGGTAGAGCTCGACGCGGTCGCTCGTCCAAGTCGGCACACCGGTGCCGAAGAAGTCGTTGTCCTCGGTCCAAATCGGGCAGTCCATCGCCATCGCCGTTGCCAGGATCGGCCAGTCGTCGGGATCGCGCCTCTCGATGCGCGCCAGCGCTGCGGAGCGATGGGGCTCGTACGCCTCGGTTTCGATCTCCTCGACGTTGCGAGCAACGGCGTCAAGCATGTCGAGTGCCGCCACTACAGCCGCGTCGTCACCGCCCCGCTTGCGTACGACGTCCGGCAGATGGCGCCGCGCGTCGGCGAAGGCAACGTCGGGCGCGAAGAACGCAGCGTGCTCGATATGGGTTTCGATGATCTGGCGAACGCGGCGCCCGAGCACAGCGCGCATTAGGATGTTCGCGTCGAGGACCAGTCGCCTCTCGCTTGCCACTACGACTTCTGCTTGCCCTCGCGCCGCAGCTGCTTGAAGTCCTCGATCGCGGCGTCGACCTCATCCTCGGTGAGGCTCAGGAGAGCATCCAGCTTCTCGCCGGCCGCCTTCAGCGCGGCGACGTCAGCGGCGCGGTCCTCCTTGACCGGGATGAAGTAGCCGACCGTGTGCCCGTGACGGGTCACGGCGACAGGCGCGTCAGAGTCCACGAAGTCGGACAGGCCGGCCCGGAACTCCCTGATCCCCACCTTCGTCGCGGTCATGACGCCTCCTCATTTTGTGCAACCAATGTGTACACATTACCACGGACGAAACTAGCGGAGCGCATTTTCGCTCACTAGACTGCTGAGCTGCGCAAACGCGCCAGATCAGTAGTGCCAGGGGAAGTGCGGCACGCTCGGCGGCTGTTCACGGTCATTGTTGGCATTGTGCGGCTGACCTGCACAAACGTGATTGTGGGCGTTGGTCGTCGACGGGCTCCGACGACTCTCCTGCCACGGTTTTGCCACGCACGGACGCGTCATCGTGCCGCCTCTGGACCGCCCTGGTTGTCGCCGAGCGCGGCCTCCCAGTCCTGACCGCCGTGGAAGACGCCGAGGACGTTGACCACGAGCTCACCGGACGACTCATCCACTTCATAAGCGACGAGGGTCCGCTTCTTGACGCTGGTCGTCCGCATGCCCGGTCGAACGTCGTCGCGCGCTTGGCCGGCGTGCGGGAACACAAGGATGCCGTCGATGTGGTCCAGGATCGCGGACACAAAGCGCCGAGCGATCTCGGCCGACGCCGCCTTTGTGATCCAGTCGTCGAGTTCGTTGAGCTGCTGCTGCGCTTCGGGGGTGTAGTTGGTCCTGCCCGTCATGAACGGGCGGCCCACTTCGCTTCGAACTCGGCACGAACGTCTTCGCCAGGAATCGCGCGGGACGGGTCAGCCCTCAGCGCGTCGTACGCGGCAGCCGCCTCGGTCTGAAGCCAACTCTCGGCTGCCTCGTCGATTGCGTCGTCGGACTCGACCGACTCGAGCAGCCGGAGAGCGACGTCTTTGCGCACGTCAGGAGGCAGGGACATGCCCGCCTCGTAGAACTCCGCCGCACTGAACGTCACGCCATGAGTGTACGACTGGCAGACGATGACGGGCTGGCCTCAGCATCCGGCCCCGGCGTAGCGGACGTTCTCCTAGGCTGTCGCCGTGGGAGCGCTCCCAGATCGATGAGTTCTTGCAGCGCTATGCGCCAGAGGACGTCCGGGACACGATCGCCTGGTTGGCAACCAACGGATACCTTCTCATTTCCCATCACGGCGCCTCCCGACATCGAGGCGGGCAAGAACCTGGCCGCGGCAGCAGGCGGGATCACCGTCGTCATCCGAGCGCCGAAGTACGAGTCCGAGCGCACGATCTACCTGCCCGACGAGGTCGTCACGATCCTTTCCGAGCACGTACGGCTGCACACTCCGAATGGCGAGCCAACCCGGTGGCTCTTCGACGAGGGCGGCAGGCCGTGGCACGACAACCTCGTCGACTACCGGTGGCGGTCAACCCGCTCCGATGCGGAAGTGACCTACAAGCTGCACGAGCTCCGGCACTACTTCGCCAGCGGGCTCATCGCCGCCGGGTGTGATGTCGTCACCGTCCAGCGCGCGATGGGCCACGCGTCGGCGACGACGACGTTGAGCACCTACGCGCACCTGTGGCCGACGGCCGAGGACAAGATCCGCGCGGCGGCCTCCGGGATGGCGGCAGCCGTCCTTGCCGACCACCTCGGGAATCAGGCGGTGAAGTAGTCGGCCTGGCGCGACCAGACCTCAGGACGGGCACCGTCCTGTCGCGAGGTGACAGGCGGAGTCACCACATGAAGCACCTTCTCGAATCCGGCGAAGGCCGGTCGCGGCTCGACGGAGGCGACCCGCTTCCTGCTCCGTGTCGCCTCATCCCGACACCTCTCAAGCCGCTCTCCAGCCTTCGGGTCGAGCCACACTGGAAGGGTTGGGTAGCAATCCTCGAGGTCAAGCAAAGCGGTCTTGGGGTCGGCGAGCCGATCCATCACGATGACCCCTCGGCACCAAGTCAGTACCCCCCTGTCAGCCACGCCGGCCAGCCAGGTCCCAAGACCAAGATCGAGACCGTGCACGGCGACGCACAAGGCCCTAACGGCCCTCTGGCCTGCGCAAACGCGCCAGATCAGTAGTACCAGGGGTATGGCGACCAGTCGGCATCGCGCTTGGCGAGGAACGCGTCGCGGCCCTCGGCCGCCTCGTCGGTGCCGTAGGCGAGGCGGGTCGCTTCCCCGGCGAAAAGCTGCTGCCCGACAAGCCCGTCGTCCAGCAGGTTGAACGCATACTTGAGCATCCGGATCGCGGTCGGGCTCTTGGCGTTGATCTCCTCAGCCCACTCCAGCGCAACTCGCTCGAGGTCGGCGTGCGCCACCACCGCGTTGACCATCCCCATTTGATGCGCAGCCTGGGCGTCGTACTCGCGACCCAGGAAGAAAATTTCGCGGGCGAACTTCTGCCCGACCTGCCTCGCAAGGTACGCCGACCCGTACCCGCCATCGAATGACGCCACGTCGGCATCGGTCTGCTTGAAGCGCGCGTGTTCCGCTGACGCCAGAGTGAGGTCGCAGACCACATGAAGGCTGTGGCCACCGCCGGCAGCCCACCCTGGAACAACCGCGATGACCACCTTGGGCATGAAGCGGATCAGCCGCTGGCACTCGAGGATGTGCAGCCGGCCGAGTCGGGCGCTGGTCGCTGAGTGATCGGCCGCGCCCTGGCCGGTTGGTGAGTCGCTGTCGTCGTACTGGTAACCGCTCGCTCCACGGATCCGCTGGTCACCGCCGGAGCAGAACGCCCAGCCGCCGTCCCTCGGCGAGGGCCCGTTGCCGGTGAGCAGCACGCAGCCGACGTCGGGCGACATGCGGGCATGGTCGAGGCAGGCGTAGAGCTCGTCGACGGTACGCGGGCGGAAGGCATTGCGCACCTCGGGCCGGTCGAACGCGATGCGCACCACGCCGCCGTCCACGGCCCGGTGGTAGGTGACATCGGTGAGGTCGCCGAACCCGTCAACGGGCCGCCACGCCACCGGGTCGAAGAGCTCGGAAACCTCAGCCGTCGCCATAGCCGGTGAGCCTAATGCGCGTCATCGACCACCAAGCGGTCGCCGAGGCCACCGCACCCGGGTGAGCCGTCAAACGGAACTTGAGAGGTTGTGGTCGCCTGAGCGACCCGGACCCATCAAGATTCGTCCACGCCGCTGAGCTGCCAAACCGAACTTGAGGGATTGCGGTCGCTAGAGCGACCCGGATCCATCAAGATCCGAGCAGCAACTCGCCACCGCGGCCGAACCCTCAGACCATCGAGCTCTCGACGATGGCGACCTCTTCGTGTGGCCCGATCGACTCCTGCCGCCTCACCCGGACGGCACAGATCAGCAAGTAGCCAAGGAATGAAATGACGAACGCGAACGCGACGCCCAAGTTGGCGAACGCCCACGCACCCGACTTGCCACCCAATTCGAAAGGCCACCACCACCATGTGACGGAGTGGTTGAGCAGGGTGACTGAGTGCTGTGAAAGCAGGTAGCCCTGCCAGCCGAAGCCCTTCGCTGTTTGGACGACGAGCCCCCACCCGACCGCCATGCTCACCGCCATCAGCAGTAGCGGCACCGGGTTTGCAGCGCCATACCGACCGCGTACGTCGAACAGCGACCGCTCGTCGTACTC
>JAICMS010000024.1 GCA_025929075.1 Propionibacteriales bacterium | reverse complement strand
GACTCGTCGCTGCGGTCGCCACCGTTGCAGAACACCAGCGTCGCAGCGGGGTAGCGCTCTCGCACCGCGGCCAGTGATCGGCTCACCGTGGTGTCGTCATCGACGGAGCCGACCGCCTCCTCGACCACGGCCAGCGAGCCGACCACCTCAAGCCGGTCGGCGAGCGGCCGGATGACCCGGCCGCTTTTGGCGACCTGCTGCGTATCGTTGTTGACGATCACGACCAGGGCGTCGGCCATCGCTCTGGCTGCCTTCATCATCCGCACATGGCCGACGTGGAGCGGGTTGAAGTAGCCGCTGACGATCGCCACCCGGTCCGGTCTCGACCCGCTCATCGCCGGCTTCCCTTCACCGAGGCGCCAAAACTGCACCGACACGCCGGCAAAAGCGGCGCATTGTTGCCGTCTCGGCGGGGGGTTAGGGGAGGATGCCGGAGTTGCGGATCCAGGCGACGCCGCCGAGCACGATGACGAAGCGGATCGTGCGGCCGATGAACGTGAGCGCGTAGAACCAGAAGCGGTGGAAGCGCAGCTGGCCGGCCAGCACGGCCATGATGGCCAGCGGAGGGAAGCCGGTGATCGCCGAGGCGAGCAGCAGGGCCATTCCGGTCCACGGCCGTCGCTGGGTCATGCTGTAGATGCGCTCGTAGCGACGCTTCCATCCGGGCGCCTCCATCTTCTTCTTGATGTACGACCAGTGCAGTGACGACCGGCCGACCTCGTACCAGAGCACCTTGCCGACCGCTTGGCCGGCACCGGCCACCAGTGACACCGGCAGGATGCCGTAGTTCGCGACCAACGCGCCGACACCGGCGATGTAGGCCTCGATGTTGATGAGCGGAAACAGCGCGGAGGCCACAGCCACGCCGAACGTGGCCAGCAGCAGCCTCATACCCGCGCGGCAGACCGCTCGTCATGCAGCGCATGGGCGCAGCCCGTGGGCACCGGTAGGCCGATCCGGCTGAGCCTGACCGTCGACGCGAGCTTCGCTGAGAGCATCACCGCAGCGATCGCACTGGCCAGCCACACACTGCGGGTCGCCACCATGAGCACCGCGAACAGCGACGAGTTCAGCATCTTTCCCGGCACCGACCAGTTCCAGATCCAGAGCGTCCGGTCCACTAGGTAGAAGTAGTTCGGGCTGCGGATCGGCCAGGCCAGGAAGGCCAAAGAAAGATAGAGGTCGATGACCAGGAACTCGCTGAGGTAGATACCGACCGGCAGCACCATCGTCGGGTCGTACCACGCGAACCCCACGCAGAAGCAGGCAGCCGACATCCGGTCGCAGATGATGTCGAGTTGGGCACCGGTCCGGGTCTCCCTGCCCGTCATCCGGGCCAGCCCGCCGTCGGCCATGTCGCCGACCCAGTAGACCGCCAGCGACGCGAGCAGCAGGTCGAGCGAACCGTCGTGGGCACCGAGAAGCGCCAGCACGAGCGTCGCGAGGGTGCGGACGAACGTGACGATGGTCGGCGGAGTGAGGATGCGCTCGTCCGCCTGCGCGCACTCGCGGTGCCCGCAGGTCAGGTGATCGGTCCCGACCGCAGTCACGCGCTCGATCCTTTCACGTCCGCTGGCTCCGCAGCGAAAGCGACGCGGTAGATCACCGACCGGCCTGGTGCGCCGGCTCCGGGTGCCTCCCGTCCGCGAAGCCGGTGCGCGGCGGCAACCACCGCCGCTCGCTCCATCAGCCGTCCGGCAGCGACCAGGTCGGCAGCGCTGGCATCCGCCGGTACGTCGACCTGCACCAGCCAACCGGGGAGCGGCCCGTCGCCGGCGAGCCGAGTCACGGAGATCGCCGCCCCAGCACCGTCAGCCGCGGCATCCGTTGCGGCCACCAGACCGGCGAACGGTTCCAGCCCGGGCTCGATCACAGGGGGGAAGTGCTCGAGGGCAACGGGGTCGTGTCGCAGTGCGGCGGCGACCGCAGCCTCGCGGGCACCGAGGCCGAAGAGGTCGAGATCGCTCGGCCGGATCAGCGCCGCTGCACCCGGGCCGTGGTCTCCCGTCGGCAGCACCCAGTCGGCCAACCCCCGAACCAGCGCGACTGGCCGGCCGGTCGCCTTGCCCTTGACCAGATCGGCTGCTGCGGCGATCTCGTCGCCGACGGCCGGCGCAGTCACCACCAGCACGTTGCCGTGCGTGTCGGCGGTGCCGATGAGATCGACGAGCGGGGCCAGCCCGGCGCAACCGATGGCCATGTCGGTCTGCCCGGTGCGCCACGGCCGGCCCGCCGTATCGGTCACGAGTACGGCGACGTTCGACCCGCCGTCGGCCAGCTCCGCACGCAGTCGCCGGGCCGTCGCGTCCGGGTCGAGCGGAAGCGCCAGCACGGTGCCAGCCGGTGTGTTCGAGCCGTCGACGCCGGCAGCGGCCATCACCAGGCCGTGCCGGGTCTCGGCCACAACGAAGTCGCCGCGGCGGGCCAGCACCCGCCGGGTCTCCTCGGCCACCAGGTCTCTGCGGTCGCCGTACCGCCGCTGCCCCTCCGCCTTGCTGACCACCTTGCTGGTCAGCACGACGATGTCGCCGTCCTGCAGGCCGGCTGCCTGCAGAAGACCGGCCAGGTCGGCGCCGGCGCCGATCTCGGGCCAGTCGAGCGCGACGACCTCGAGCCATCGGGGTGCGGGCACGGCCACCGTCGTCACCGACCGCCGACCGCGTCGGCCATCGCCAGGACCGCCCGGGCGATCTCGTCGGTGGCCGCAGGGTCGGTCATCAGCAGCGGCACCGCTCGGGTGGGCAAGCCGATTGACACAAGCTCGGCGACACAGCCGGCATCGGAGGCGTCCACGAGCCAGCCGTCGAGCAGGCCGCCGCGGGTGCGGCTGCCGTAGTGCTCGCCGACACCGGCTGCGGTCACCGGCACGTCGACAAGCGGGAGCAGCCGGTCAGCCATCCCGCGGACCGGCGCGCCCGACACGATCGGAGAAACACCCACCACCGGCGCTCGTGCCGTCCGAATCGCATCGGCGACGCCGGCGACCGACAAGATGGTGCCGACCGAGACAACGGGGTTCGAGGGCGGTACGACGACGAGATCCGCCTCGACGATCGCCTGGAGAACGCCCGGACCGGCCGTTGCGACCTCGATGCCGTCGAACCGGACGCCGTGGGCGACCGGGCCCTGCAGCCGGACCCAGTACTCCTGGAAGTGGACCCACCGCCGCAGCCCGGTCTCGGGGTCGTCGATCTCGACGTGGGTCTCCACCGGCTCGTCGGTCATCGGCAGCAGCCGCACGCCCGGCTGCCAGCGGGCGCACAGGATCCGGGTCACCTCCGACAGCGGATGCCCCTCGCGCAGCAGATGGGTGCGCGCCAGGTGGGTGCCGAGATCGCGGTCGCCGAGGCCGAACCAGACCGGCCCCGCCCCGTACGCGCCGAGCTCCTCCTTGGCCCGCCATGACTCACTGTCGCGCCCCCAGCCCTTGTCGGGATCGATACCGCCGCCAAGGGTGTACATCACCGTGTCGAGGTCGGGACAGACCCGGAGGCCGAAAAGCCAGGCGTCGTCGCCGGTGTTGCCGATCACGGTGATCGGGTCACTCGGGTCGAGCACCCGTCGCAACCCGGAGAGGAAGCGGGCACCACCGATGCCGCCCGAGAGCACGGTGACCCGCATGGCTGCTAAGTGTGTCAGGCTTGACTCACCCGTTGCCGAGCCAGGAGTGCAGCCGTGGTCGAGACCACCGTCACTGACGCGTTGAAGAAGCATCGCGAGCTGTTCGCCTACGGCCTACTGGTTGTGGCGGCGCTGTACTTCATCGCCGGGCTGAGCATGTTGTTCAAGAGCTCCGACCAGCTCGGTGGTGCTGGATTCGCCACTCGGGCTGCCGCATACGGCTACCTCTTCGACCACCCGCTGCTGATCGGCAGCCTGGTCGGGGCGATCCTCCTCGTGACGGTGTGGGAGCCGACGCGCAACGCGCGCACCGTCGTGCTCGTGACGGTCGCCCTCGGAGCACTCTGCCTGCTGCTGGCGGTGATCTGCTGGCTGAGCGGGTTCCTTGCCGACAGCTCCTTCGGGGGCCTCGCCAACGTCCTCGGCGGCGGCAAGGCGGTCGCCGCGGTGATCGGCCTCGCCGGCTGGCTGCTGCTCGCCCTCGCCACCGCCTTCGGCGCCCTGGTGCTGCAGCGGCTGCCGAAGCCGGTAGCTGCCGCGCCGGCATGGGGCGGTCAGCCGGGCTGGGGATCCGGGTATGGGCAGCAGCCTGGTGGCTATGGCCAACAGCCTGGTGGCTATGGCCAACAGCCCGGCGGCTATGCGCCGCAGGGCGGGTACGGCGAGCAGCAGGGCGGCTATGCGCAGCCCCCGACGTACGGCCAAACCGGCGGCTACTACGGCCAGCCGGCCGACTACGGCCAGCCCGCACAGCCCGGGCACCAGCAACCACCGCCGACCGCCCAGCAGCAGCAGTGGGGCGAGCAGCAGCAGTGGGGCGAGCAACCGCAGCAGTGGGCGGACCAGCAGCGGTGGGGCGAGCAGCAGCAGCAGTGGGGCGACCAGCCTGTTTGGGGTGGAGAGTCGGCCGGCCCCGAGGAGCCGCCGTACACCTCAACATGGGGTGAGCCGGCTCCATCGAGCGGTCAGGAGCCGCAGCAAACGGCGCCGGAGCAGCCTGCGGAGCCCGCGGCAGGTGACGACGATCCCACCCGCCGCGGCGACGGACAGTAGTCGACACACTTTCTGGTTTCCTCGGCGTGTCGAAGCCGACTTTCCGGTTCCACTTGACGTAGTGCCCGAACGGGAATGTAATTTCATCATTGTTATTCGGTGGCAGCTCGCCGGTGACAAGGGACGGGTGCACAACCGGTCAAGGGTCGAGGAGGCGATCGAGGTGCGAGACCCATTGGTGCTCGACGCAGGCGCCGAAGAACTGCTGTGGCAGGAGCGCGCGCTGTGCGCACAGACGGACCCGGAGTCATTCTTCCCCGAGAAGGGAGGTTCCACCCGGGAGGCCAAGCGGGTGTGCTTGTCCTGCGACGTTCGCGGCGAGTGCCTGGACTATGCCCTCGCCAACGACGAGCGGTTCGGCATCTGGGGCGGACTGTCCGAGCGTGAGCGGCGCAAGCTGAAGAAGCGGGCCGTCTGACCCCTGCCCGGCCAAGGGCTACTAGGGTGAGGCAGGGCCGGACGGGAGGCCCCCGTTCGGTTCGTTCTTCGACGAGGTCTGCCCTGATGCCATGAGCCGAGTCGCCCCATCGGCTACCCCGGCGCGCGTGGTCGCCGTCGTCGTAGCCCACGACGGCGAGCGATGGCTGCCGCGGCTCTGCTCGGCGTTGGCCGCGAGCACCCGAGACGTCAGCGCGCTGATCGCGGTCGACACCGCGTCGACCGATCGGTCCCGGGAGTTGCTCGTCGACGCGTTCGGCGCAGCGGGCGTGCTGGATGCACCTAGGGATGCCGGCTTCGGCCGAGCGGTCACGCTGGCCCTCGAGTCGACGATGCTGCCCGGCAGCGACGGTGAGGCGGCCGAGGAGTGGCTCTGGCTGCTGCACGACGACTGCGCGCCGGCACCCGACGCCTTGCAGCAGCTGCTCGCGGTGGGGGCCACCGACGAGCGGATCGGTGTGGTCGGCTGCCGGATCCGCTCCTGGCCGCGCGGTCGCCGGTTGCTCGAGGTCGGCGTCAGCATCGCCGGGTCGGGTCGCCGCGAGACCGGCCTCGAGCCCGGCGAATACGATCAGGGGCAGTACGACGACGTGCGGGACGTGCTCGCCGTCAGCAGCGCCGGGATGCTGGTCAGGCGCAGCGTCTGGGACGAGCTGGGCGGCTTCGACCGATGGTTACCCCTCTTCCGCGACGACGTCGACTTCGGCTGGCGGGCCGCCAAGGCCGGTCACCGGGTGGTGGTGGCGCCTGGGGCGGTGCTCTTCCACGCCGAGGCGGCGACCCGTGAGGTGCGCTCCGTCGACTGCGCGCCAGGTGGTCAGCATCGCGTCGACCGGCAGGCGGCGATCTTCACCGTGCTCGCGAACTGTTCCGGCTGGGTGGTCGCGCCGATGGCCCTCCGGCTCCTTGTCGGGTCGATTCTGCGCGCCATCGGCTACCTGGTGGGCAAGCTGCCGGGCGTCGCCGGGGCGGAGGTCGTTGCGGTTGTCGCCGTACTGGGCACTCCCTGGCGGATCGCCGGTGCGCGGCGTCGCTCCCGCCGCACCGTCTCCCGCGCGACGGTTCGCCGGCTGCTGCCACCGTGGTGGACGCCGTACGCGAACGGCGTCGACGTCGCCGCCGGCCGGCTTGCGGGGGCGTTGCGCGGCACGACCGCGACGGTTGGCCGGTCGGCCCGGGCGCTGCGGCGCGGTACCGGTGACCCGGCCTCCCTGGAGTCGGAGCCGGTGCCGGATGAGGCGGTCAACCTGCCGACCGGAGCCGGACCAGCTGTCTGGCTCCGGCGCCATCCGGGGCTGGGCCTGGTGGGGGCCTTGGTTGTCCTCGCGCTGATCGCCGGCCGCGGTCTCTGGGGCAGCGGCTTCCTGCAGGGCGGCGCCCTGCTTCCTGCCCCTGACGGTGCCGGCGCGTGGTGGGGGCTCTATACGAGCAGTACTCACAACGTGGGGTTCGGCTCGACGGGAGGGGCGGCGCCGTACGTCGCCCTGCTCGGCGTCCTCGGTGGCCTCCTGGACGGCAAGGCCTGGCTGGCCGTCGACCTGCTGATGCTGTTGGCCGTGCCGATCGGTGCGGTCGGTGGCTATCTGGCCGCCGGCCGGTTCGTCGGGTCGATCGCCGCGAGGCTCTGGATGACCCTCAGCTTCGCTGTCCTCGTTGTCGTCACCGGCACCGTCACGACCGGCCACATCGGCACAGTCGTCGCGACGCTCGCGCTGCCGTGGGTCGTGCTCGGCGCCGCTGGCATCGTGGATGCCAGCCGGGTCAGCTGGTGGCGGGCGGGCTGGGGCTGCGGCATCGCGCTCGCGGTGATGTGCGCCTTCGCCCCCTTGGCGTGGCCGATGGCCGGCGCGCTGGCGCTGATCGGCGCCGGTTGGCTGGCGGCCGGCGGCCGGGCACGTCGGGTCACGGCGGTGGGTGTTGCGCTGGCACTGCCCTTCGTCCTGCTGATGCCGTGGTCGTTCTCGGTGGCAGCGCATCCCGCGCGGTTGCTCGACGAGGCCGGGGCGGTCGACGTACCTGGGCCGTCGGTGGCAGGCAGCGGTTGGCACCTGCTGCTTGGTCGGCTTGGTGCGGTCGGGGCGGCACCGCTCTGGCTGACCGCCGGGCTCGCGCTGGCTGCGCTTGCCGGCCTGCTTCGCCGGGACCGGCGCGGGCGGGTCGCCGGCGCCTGGATCGTGGTGGCGGTGTCCTTGGTGACGGCCGCTGTCGCGTCGCGACAGACGGTGACCTTCTCGGCTTCCGGTCAACAGGCGCATGCATGGTTCGGCCTGCCGGTGGTCGTTGCGGCGGCGGCGATGGTGGCTGCCGCCGACCTGGCCGCCGAGGGTCTCGGGGGTTGGATGCAGACCTCCGCCTTCGGGTGGCGCCAGCCGTTGGCCGCGGTGACGGCGGCGGCGGCGGTTCTCACTCCGCTGGCGGCGGTCGCCTGGTGGGTGGGTGTGGCGCCGCACGGCCAGTTGCAGCGTGGCGACCCGGTGCCGCTGCCCGCCTACATGACCGCCGCGATGGAGTCCGAGCACACCCGCGTCCTCATGATCGACACCGCGAGCCGCCCGGTCACCTACCGGGTGCTGGCCGGTGACGGAGTCCGGCTAGGGGACGAAACCGTGCTGCCGCCGGGGCTGCCCGCCGGGATGACGTCATTGGTCAGCCGACTCACGTCCGGGGCGCATCCGAGCGACGTCTCGCGACTCGGCAGGCTCGGCATCGGCTACGTCGTGCTGCCGGCACCGGCTGACCACGGCAGCGTTGTCAACCTCGACGGCACGCCCGGGCTGCAGTCGGCGTCGTCAGTCGCCGGCTCCTACGCCGCCTGGCAGGTGGCCCCGGTCCGAAGTGACCCCGCCAGCGCCCATCCCGGCGCCGGCACGACCGGAGCACGCACCGGCTGGCTGGTCGGGCAGCTCGCCTGCTGGGTCGTCGCCGTGGTGATGGCAACGCCGGCGATCCGGCGGTTGGCCGCCGACGAGCAGGGCGCAGCGTCATGACCGGCCGGGTCGTCGTACCGCTCGTGACCGTCGCCGCGCTTGCCGTCAGCGGGGCAGCGCTCTCCTTCGCGAACACATCCGGGCCTGCGCTTCACTCCCCGCATCCGCCGTCCACGACCATGCCGGTGACGTCGGCCGGGCTCGGGTGCCCCTCAGACCCCGCTGGGGACGCCGGCTCCGGCGTGGTTGCCGTCGCGCCCGGACCGGTCGGCAACGCGACCTCGGCCGGGGCCGCGGTCACCGCGATCCGGACCCTGGACACCCCTGCTGCCGTCCTCGGGTCGCAGCGGGGTACCGGCAGCCCGGTCGTCGCGTCGACCTCGGGTCCGGCCGGGACCGGCGCCCAACGCGGGCCGCTGCTCGTCACCGCGATGGCCGCTGCTGCCCTCGGCCTGACAGCTGCGCACTGGTCGTCGTACGCCGGCAAGTCGGTCGCCGGACTGGCCGCGGGGTGGTGTCTGTCGGCGGCCGAGGACTGGTGGTTCGCGGGGGTGGACACCAGCGTCGGCACCTCCACCTCGCTCGTGCTGCTCAACCCGACTACAGGGACCGCTGTCGTCGACGTAAGCGTCTTCGGGCCGGCCGGCCCGGTTGCGGTGCCGGGCGGCCGCGGGATCGCGGTCGCGCCCCACTCCCAGCAGGTGATCAACCTCGCCGGGTTCGCGCCCGGACGGCCTGCGCTCGGCCTGCACGTGTCCGCCACCAGTGGACGCATCGTGGCAGCGGTCCGCACCAGTGCGCTGTCCGCACTCACACCGACCGGCGTCGACTGGGTGCCGGCCACCGCGGCGCCGTCGACTTCGCTGCTGGTCGGCGCGGCGGCGCCCGGGTCGACGTCGCAACGTCTGGTCGTCACCAACCCCGGCACTCGGGAGGCTGTCGTTCACCTGAGGTTCGTCTCCGGCACCGGCACATTCGTCTCCACCGACGTTGCCGACCTCTCCGTGGCCCCAGGCGCAGCGGTCGTCACCGACGTCTCGGCTGTCGTCGGCTCGGCGGCCATGGGCGTCCGGCTCTCCTCGACGAGGCCGGTCCTGGCCGCATCGGTGGACCGGTCGACGCGGCCGGTGCGCGACTTCTCCGTCAGCCCTGCTTCCGCCGCCCTCGGCGCCGAAGCGGTCGTCCCGGTGATCCCGAAGAGCAGTTTGCGGCTGGCCTTCTCGTCTGCGGATCGGGCGCCCACGGTCGTCACGGTCGCCGCCGTCGACGGATCCGGACAGGTCGTGGAGCACGCTCGGGTGACGGTGGGTAGGGAGGCGACAGCGACCTGGCGCTCGGCCCAGCCGCGAGCCCGTTATGTGGTCGTCAGCGTTCCGGCAGGCTCGCACCTGCATGCGTCCGCCGCCTTCACCAGCAGCAGCGGCACGACGACGTTGCCGGTGCTATCGGGACGGTGGACCGAGGTCCACGCCGGAGTCGTACCCGCGCCGGTGGGCTGACCGACCGGCCGCTCAGGCGTCGGTCGAGCGCAGCACCCTCAGGTGTCCGCGCCGAACCACCTCGACGCCCTGGCCGGACGGCTCCTCAAGGACCGCCGGCCGCGCCGCCTCGCGGACGGCGTCTGCGAGCGCGAGCAGGTCGTCCTCGCTGGGCTGGAGTGCGCTGTCGTCCACGGCGAGCCGAATGACCTCCCAGCCGCGGGGCACGCTGAGCCGCTCTGCGTGTACGGCGCACAGGTCGTAGGTGTGTGGCTCGGCGAGCGTGGCAAGTGGACCGAGGACGGCGGTCTGGTCGGAGTAGACGTAGGTCAGCGTTGCCACCGCCGGCTGGGCGCAGGTGCTGCGCGAGCACAGCCGGCGACGGATCACGCAGCGACGCTATCGCGGCCGTTCGGCTCCGCCGGGGATTGGCACGCGCCCCGTCCCGTGTCCCTGACGGCTGCCGCTGCCGGCGCCGGCCGCGCACTACTGTGACCGGGTGGCAGCAGCCGAGGCATCCAAGCAGCGTCGCGGCAACGTCCGGGGCAGGCACGGTCGAGGACCGCGTGGGCCGCTCGTGCTGGCGGGACCGTTGAACGCTGACGGGTCCAGGGCGCGAGGGAGCCGACGCGACCAGTTCGACGAGCTGGTCGCCGGACTAGCCGACCGGCTGATCGACCGTTGGGGGACAGAGCTCGGTGACGTCGAGTTCGGCGCCGAGGACGTGCCGGTGATACCGCCGGACTGGGACGAGCCGGTGCCGCTGGGAGCCCTGACCCGCCCGGAGCCGGGCCGGCCGGGACGCATCGTCGTCTTCCGGCGCCCGGTCGAGGTGCGTGCCAAGGCCGGCGAGGAGCGCGCCGCGCTGGTCAACGAGGTCCTGGTGGAGCACGTCGCCGAGCTGCTCGGCCGCGACGCCGACGAGATCGACCCATGAGCTTGCAGCGGGCCTGTGGCTGACCTCGACGCGATCTTCAAGGCCTACGACGTCCGCGGTGTGGTCCCCGACCAACTCGATGCCGCCGCTGCCGGCCTGATCGGCCGTGCCTTCGCTGAGGAGATCTGCCGCCCCGACGGCGCGACCGAGGCGGTCGTCGGCCACGACATGCGCCAGTCGTCGCCGAGCCTCGCCGCGGCGTTCGCCGCTGGTGTGCGCGACGCCGGCGTCGCCGTCCGGTGGATCGGCCTGGCCTCGACCGACGAGGTGTACTTCGCCGCAGGCCACCTCGACCTGCCGGCGGCCGTCGTGACGGCCTCGCACAACCCGTCGACGTACAACGGCATCAAGCTGTGCCGGGCCAAGGCCGTGCCGGTCGGTGCTGACAGCGGGCTGCGCGCCGTACAGCAACGCAGCCGTGAATGGTCCGAGCAACCGCCACCGTCGAGGAGCCCGCGCGGCCGGTGCGTCGCGCGCGACGTGCTCGCTGCGTACGCCGACTGCCTGCACGCCCTGGTACCGGTGAAGGGCCGACCGCTGCGGGTGGTGGCCGACGCCGGCAACGGCATGGCCGGCCTCACCGCGCCGGCAGTCTTCGGCCCCCTCGACATCGACGTGCTGCCGCTGTACTTCGAGCTCGACGGGTCGTTCCCCCATCACGAGCCCAACCCACTCCACCCCGCCAACCTGCGCGACCTGCAGGCCGAGGTGGTCCGCAGCGGTGCCGACGTCGGCCTGGCCTTCGACGGCGATGCCGACCGCTGCTTCGCCGTCGACGAGACCGGCCGCCCGGTCTCGCCTGCGGCCCTCGGCAGCCTGATCGCGGTCCGTGAGCTCGACCGCCGGCCGGGATCACATGTCGTGCACAACCTGATCGCCGGCCGTGCGGTCCGCGACGCGATCCTGGCGCACGGCGGCGTCCCGGTCCGGACGCCGGTCGGCCACGCCCTGATCAAGCGCGCGATGGCCGACACCGACGCCGTCTTCGGCGCCGAGCACTCCGGACACTTCTACTTCCGCGACTTCTGGTACGCCGACTGCGGGATGCTGGCGGCGCTGCACCTGCTGGCCGCCCTGGCCGGCCAGGAGCGGTCGCTGTCGAGCCTTGTTGCCGACCTCGACCCCTACGTCGCCTCGGGCGAGGTCAACGTCTCCGTCGACGACAACGATCGGGTGCTGTCCCTCATCGAACGCTCGTTCGTCGGGCGATCGGACGTGACGATCGACCGGCTCGACGGGCTCACTGTGACCGCTGCCGACTGGTGGCTGAACCTGCGGCCGTCCAACACCGAGCCGATGCTGCGCCTCAACGTGGAGGCCGAGTCGGCGCCGCAGATGGAAAGGATGCGAGACTTCGTGCTGACGCAGGTGAGGAGGACGACGTGAACCTTGACCCGGTGCTGCTCGAGATCCTGGTCTGTCCGGACTGCAAAGGCTCCCTCACCGTCGACGAGGACAACGACGAGCTGGTCTGCAACAGCTGCGGTCTGATCTACCCGGTCCGCGACGACATCCCGATCATGCTGATCGACGAGGCCCGGCGGCCGGAGGGCCGGCCGGACCCGGAGCCGACGGACGACCAGGAGCCGCCGGCGCAGCAGTGAGCGACCTCTTCGACGACGGCAGGCTCGACGACGCCGACGCACTGCGCGAGGGCGACTCCCGGCTCCGCTGGCTCGCCGAGTCCGGCGCCCGCGTGCGCATCGAGACCGAGGCTGCCGCGCCGGCGATCGCGGCCCTGGACGCAGACGTCGGGCCTCGAGCCATCGTCGTCGCCGGCACCGACGCCCGGTTGCTCCGGGCCGTGCTCGAACCGGTCTGTCCGGTTCCCTTCGTGGCCTGGCCGGGTCCGGCACTCCCCGGGTGGGCAGGCGCGCTCGACCTCGTCGTCGTACTGGACCCGGTGGGCCACGACCCGGAGGCGGCGAGTGCCGTCCACGAGGCGGTCCGGCGCGGGTGCGTGCTGGTGGCCTGCTGTCCCCCGGACTCCGGCCTGGCCGAACATGCGGCCGGGCGGCACACGACGGTGCTCCCCGTCCGCACCGGCGATGCACTCGCCGCTGCTGTCGCGATGCTCGCCGCTCTCCACCGGCTCGGTGTCGGCCCGGAGGTCGACGCGGCCGACGTGGCGGCCGCCTTGGATCGGGTCGCGGTCGCCTGCTCCCCGCACCGTGACCTGGCCACCAATGACGCGAAGAACCTGGCGCTTGCCCTTGCTGACGCGCTGCCGCTGGTGTGGGGTGGCTCGGTGCTGGCCGCCCGCGCCGCCAGGCGAGTGGCGGAGGCGCTGCGTCGCTCATCGGGCCGGCCGGCCCTGGCGGCTGACGCGGGTCACCTGTTGCCGGTGCTGGATGCGGCCCGCCCTCGCGACGTGTTCGCTGATCCGGCCGCCGACGGTGACCAGCCGATCCGGCCGGCGCTGCTCGTGCTCGCCGACGGCGCCCAGGAGCCGTTCGTGAGAGAGCAGCGTGGCCGGCTGAGCGCCACTGCACTGGCTCACGACGTCCGGGTCGAGGTCGTCGAAGCCGACGAGGGCCCGGAGATGGCCCGCTACGCGGCGCTGCTCGCCACCGGGCTCTACGTCGCCACGTACCTGGGCATCGGACTGGGAACCGCCACCGGCTGAGCATCAGCCGGGGCCAGCGCGGGCGCCGCTGCTGACTACGCTTGGGCCATGGACTTCCGCGTCGCCGACCTGAACCTTGCCGACTTCGGGCGCAAAGAGATCATGCTGGCCGAGCACGAGATGCCGGGCCTGATGGCCATGCGTGAGCGGTACGGCCAAAGCAAGCCGCTCGCCGGCGCCCGGATCACCGGCTCACTGCACATGACCGTGCAGACGGCCGTGCTCATCGAGACGCTCACCGCTCTCGGTGCCGAGGTGCGCTGGGCCAGCTGCAACATCTTCTCCACCCAGGACCATGCCGCCGCCGCGGTTGTCGTCGGTCCGGACGGCACTGTCGACGCGCCGGCCGGCGTACCGGTGTTCGCCTGGAAGGGCGAGAGCTTGGCGGAGTACTGGGCCTGCACGGAGCGGGTCCTCGACTGGTCCGGTGACGACCCTGACGCGCCGCCGCGCGGGCCCGACATGATCCTCGACGACGGCGGTGATGCGACGCTGCTCGTCCACCTCGGCGTCGAGTACGAGAAGCAGGGCACCGTCCCCGACCCAGCAACCGCCGACAACCCCGAGCTCGCCGAGATCCTGGCGCTGCTCACGAGGAGCCTCGACGAGTCACCTTCCCGATGGTCCACGATTGCCAGCGGCATTCGTGGTGTCACCGAGGAGACCACCACGGGGGTGCACCGGCTCTACGAGCGGCAGCGCGACGGCTCTCTACTCTTCCCCGCGATCAACGTCAACGACTCGGTAACGAAGTCGAAGTTCGACAACCGCTACGGCTGCCGGCACTCTCTCGTCGACGGGATCAACCGGGCGACCGACGTGCTGATCGGCGGCAAGGTCGCCGTGGTCTGCGGGTACGGCGACGTCGGCAAGGGCTGCGCGGAGTCGCTGCGCGGGCAGGGGGCTCGCGTCGTTGTCACCGAGGTCGACCCGATCTGCGCCCTGCAGGCGGCGATGGACGGCTACCAGGTGGCGACGCTCGACGAGATCGTGCCCGAGGCCGACATCGTGATCACCGCCACCGGTTGCATCGACGTGGTCACCGTCGACCACATGGCCCGGATGAAGCACCAGGCGATCCTCGGAAACATCGGCCACTTCGACAACGAGATCGACATGGCCGGTCTCACCGCGGTGCCCGGCATCGAGCGGGTGACGATCAAGCCACAGGTCGACATGTGGCGGTTCCCCGACGGACACGTGGTGATCGTCCTCAGCGAGGGCCGACTGCTCAACCTCGGGAACGCCACCGGCCACCCCTCGTTCGTGATGTCGAACTCCTTCACCAACCAGGTGCTCGCGCAGATCGAGCTGTTCACCAAGCCCGAGGACTATCCGCTCGGGGTCTACACGCTGCCCAAGCATCTGGACGAGGAGGTCGCCAGGCTGCACCTGGCCGCACTCGGCGTCTCACTGACGCAGCTGTCCGCCCGGCAGGCCGCCTACTTGGGCGTCTCGCCCGAAGGGCCGTTCAAGCCCGACCTCTACCGCTACTGAGCGCCACCTCGCTGCGGCGTCCGGCGGCGGTTCCTGGCTGATCGACGTCTGAGGGGTCGTTGACGTCGTACCCTCCTTGCAGACGCCTGCGCGCAACACTGGCAGGAGACAGATCAGTGCAAGGGGAACGTTCGGTGGAGGTCCACAGGCCGCCCAAGGGCAAGGTGCTCGTCGTCGACGACGACTCCTCGTTGGCGGAGATGCTCACGATCGTGCTGCGCAACGAGGGCTACGAGCCCAGGGTCTGCGCAACGGGGGAGCACGCCCTGCGGGCCGTCCGCGAGTTCAAGCCCGACGCGGTGCTGCTCGACCTGATGCTCCCCGGCAAGGACGGCATCGACGTCTGCCGCGAGATCCGCAACGAGTCCGGCGTCCCGATCATCATGCTGACCGCCAAGAACGACACCGTCGACGTCGTCGTCGGGCTGGAGTCCGGTGCCGACGACTACGTCATCAAGCCGTTCAAGCCCAAGGAGCTGCTGGCGCGGATCAGAGCCCGATTGCGCAGCTACGACGAGGGTGCGCCGGAGGCGCTGCGGATCGGTGACCTGGTCATCGACGTGGCCGGCCACACGGTGAATCGCGACGACGAGGCCTTGTCGCTCACTCCGCTTGAGTTCGACCTGCTGGTGTGCCTCGCCCGCAAGCCGTGGCAGGTCTTCACCCGTGAGGTGCTCCTCGAGCAGGTCTGGGGCTACCGGCACGCCGCGGACACCAGGCTCGTCAACGTGCACGTGCAGCGGCTGCGTTCCAAGGTCGAGCGCGACCCCGAGAACCCGATGATCGTGCTGACGGTCCGTGGTGTGGGCTACAAGGCCGGCGGGGTTGTGGGCGGCTAGTCATGGCTGTCGAGGACCGGGCGGCGCGGACCCGGGCGGGTACAGGCTCCCGCCGTCCGACCGGCGTACTCGGCACGGTCGCCGTCGCCGTGGGGCGGTTGCTACTCGGGCTGCTGCGCCTGCTCACCAGTCCACTGCGTGTCCTCTACCGGCTGTGGCGCCGCTCCATCCAGGCGCGCGTCGTCATCGGCGTGGTCGTGCTCTCGTCGGTGCTGGCCTCGCTGGCCGGCTGGCTGCTGCTCAGCCAGGTGACCAGCGGCCTGCTGGAGAGCAAGCAGCAGGCGGCACTCACACAGGCGGCGGCCGGCTTCGACACCGCACAGGCCAGGCTCTACGGCTCGGAGATCAACGGCTTCCTGGACATCGGAAGCGTCCTCAACGGCATCATCGAGGTGCTGTCACCGCGTGACGAGGCACACAGTGACTACTCGGTGATCATCGTCGGGCCGATCTCGGTACTGGACCCTGCGCATCCGTCGACCTGGGCGCCGCGAACCTCGGGACTGGTGCGCACCGATAGCTCGATCCCGCGACCGCTGCTGTCGAAGGTGACGTCGACCCCGGGCAGCTGGTGGTCCTACTCGCGGGTTGTCTTCGCCGACCTCCGGCAGCATCCCGAACCAGGCCTGGTCGTCGGCTCACAGGTGACCAGCACCACCGGCGACAGCTACGCGTTGTTCTACGTCTTTCCGATGCAGGAGCAGCAGCAGACGCTGGCGGTGGTCAGCCGGGCGCTGATCGCAGCGGGTGCCATCCTCGTCGTCCTCATCGCGACGATCGCCTGGCTGGTGACCCGGCAGGTCGTCACCCCGGTCCGGCTGGCTCGCCGGATCGCCGAGCGGCTGGCAGCAGGCCGGCTGGAGGAGCGGATGCATGTCCGCGGCGAAGACGACATCGCGCGGCTCGGCACGTCGTTCAACCAGATGGCGACCAGCCTGCAGCGTCAGATCCGGCAGCTCGAGGAGCTGTCGCGCGTGCAGCGCCGGTTCGTCGCCGACGTCAGCCACGAGCTCCGGACGCCGCTGACCACCGTGCGGATGGCGTCGGACCTGCTGTACGAGGCACGCGGTCAGTTCGACCCGGGCACCGCCCGCTCGGCCGAGCTGCTGCAGGCCGAGCTGAACCGCTTCGAGGGGCTGTTGACCGACCTGCTCGAGATCAGCAGGTACGACGCCGGCGTCGTCGTCCTCAACCCCGAGGAGGTCGACCTGACCGAGGCGGTCCACCGGGTCGTCGACTCCACCAGCGCCGTCGCGGCCAGCCACAACTCGCGGCTGGTCCTGACCGCTCCGGCTGAGCCGGCGGTCGTCGTGGCCGATCCGCGGCGGGTGGAGCGGGTGCTGCGCAACCTCGTCCTCAATGCCGTCGAGTACGGCGAAGGCTCCGACGTGGCGATCTCCGTGACCCCACGTGCCGACGCTGTCGCCGTCACGGTGCGCGACCACGGGATCGGGCTCAAGTCCGGCGAGGAGAAGCTGGTCTTCACCCGGTTCTGGCGGGCCGACCCCGCGCGGGCGCGGACCCGTGGAGGAACGGGCCTGGGGCTCTCGATTGCCAGCGAGGACGCTGCCCTGCACGGCGGTGTGCTCGATGCGCTCGGCGAGCCGGGACGGGGCTCGGTGTTCCGGCTGACGCTGCCGCGCCAAGTCGGGCAGCCCTTCTGGCAGGAACCGCTCGGGCCGGAGGCGTTGGCCGACCCGCCGAACGGTCGCCCGGCCGGCACCCCCAGAGAGTCCCTCGACCAGGTCGGTGCGCCCTACGCGCACTTCCCGCAAGGCATCGGGCGCGGGCCGCGATGAGACGCCTGCTCGCCGTGCTCGTCGTCGGGCTCTGCGCGACGCTGCTCAGCAGCTGCATCGCGTTGCCGGAGAGCTCGCAGGTTCGAGCGGGCCGAGCCGTCGCCGCCCAGCAGCAGTGCCTGGCCGGCAGTGCCGTGGCTGAGTGCCCACCGCTCCCACGCAACCGGCCGCCGGGGCCGCAGCCGGGAGCGAGCAAGCAGGACGTCGTCCAGGGCTATCTCGAGGCGATGCTCGCCTATCCCCAGTCGCCCGACGTCGTCCGCGAGTTCTTCACGCCGCTCGCGGCCAAGGCGTGGAATCCGCACGACGGGCTCGTCGTGTACGAGGAGCCGACGCTGACGAATATCGCGTCGGGCATATCGCTGAAGGGCCGGCTGCTGGGGTCGCTGGACCATCGCGGCTCCTGGCACTCGGCCAGCGGACTGAACCAGAGCCTCAACTCGCTGCTGCTGCTGAGCAAGGTCGACGGTGAGTGGCGGATTGGCAACCCACCGCAGGGGACGCTCGTCGACAGCGACTACTTCTACGACTACTACCACCAGTACTCGCTGTACTACTTCGACAACCAGCGCTCGATCCTGACCCCGGACCCTGTCTTCCTGCTGCTCGGCCCCCGCACGGCGACGGCTCTGGTGCGGAACCTGCTGCTCGGCCCGACTCCTGACACAGCCGGCGTCGTGCAGAGCAGCGTGCCGGCACAGACGACCTTGCGGGCACCGGTCAGTGTCTCCGCCAGTGGGCTGGCCGAGGTGTCGCTCAGCCGGGATGTGTTGAACGTCCCTCGTGACGACCTGAAGTACTTCGCGGCCCAGCTCGCTTGGACGCTGCGGCAGGAACGGCTTGGCATCGACCACGTGATGCTGACGGTGGCTGGCCGACCGCTCGACGTACCCGGCGTCGGTACGACGTTCCCAGTGGAGGAGTTCCAGGGCTACGACCCGGCCAACTTCGCAGCGAGCCGGTCACTCTTCGCCCTGTCCAAGGGGCGCCTGTACAGCCCGTCGAGTGGCGGGGTGGTCGCCGTCAACGGGCCGATCGGCGCCAAGAAGGTCGTCGGCCGTTCGGTCGGCGTCGACACCTCGGCGACCCTCGCGGCCATGGTCACGCCCGACGGCCACCGGGTGCTGGTGGGTGGCATCAACGGCGGTCCGTCCGTCACGGAGGTGTCGACCTGGTTCTCCGGGGGCAGCGACATCCTGGCGCCGTCCTGGGACGTCCATGACGTGCTGTGGCTGGTCGACCAGACGCCCACTCATGGCGCCGTGATCTACACGGTGACCAGCAAGGGCAGCCATGTCGTGTCCGCTCCGGGGGTGAGCGGCGAGGTCGTCAAGGCCTTCGCACTCTCCCGCGACGGCGTCAGGTTCGCGGCGGTCCTCGGCCGCGGCAGCCATACCCGGCTGGTGATCTGCACGATCCGCCGCACGGCCGACGATTTCACCAGGGTGCGGCTCACCCACGTCGAGGAGATCGTCAACTCCGACTACCCGCTGTCGGACCTGAGCGGGTTGGCCTGGATCACGCCGACGGCCGTTGTGGTGCTGGCCAAGGACGAGGGCAGCGACATCCAGCCGTACCAGGTGAGCATCGACGGGTCACGCATCCAACCGACCAGCGGCTTCCTGCCGATCCAGCCGGTGAGCGTGGCGTCCGGGCCCAACCCCGACGCTCCGACGGTGCTCGGAGCCAGGGACGGGGACCTCTACATCCGCACCACCAACCAGCAGTGGTCGGCGCTCAACTCCCGCCGCCCGCTGTTCGCCCCGGTTTACCCCGGCTGACCCTTCTGTCCACCGGGCCGGCGGCAGGTCGGGTGCATCCACAAAGTGGTACGGCGACCTCGACTGCGGCCGTATGCGCGGCGACCCTCGGCGGATGGACCGACTCGTGCCTCTGGTCACCGCCTCGATGGACCTCGTGCTCGGCAGCTCGTGCGTGGGCTGTCAGCGCCCCGGACCGGTGCTGTGCTTGCCGTGCGCAAGCGAACTTGAGGCGGTGCCGTTCCCCACTCGCCCCGATCCTTGTCCGGACGGGCTGCCGAGCTCGTTCGCCGTCGCGGAGTACGCCGGTGTCGCCAAGGCGGCGATCCTGGCCCACAAGGAGCAGGCCCGTTACTCGCTGGCGAAGCCACTGGGTCGGGCGCTCGCCCTCAGCGTGTTCGCGGTGTTGGCCGCGTGTGCTGATCGACCTGCGCTCACTGGTGTCCTCCTCGTGCCTCCTCCCGGCAATCCGGCGACCGCCCGTGAGCGCGGGCACGAGCCGATGACCCGCGTCGGCCGCGTCTGCGCCGGCAGCTTGCGGGCCAGCGGGATCGCCGCCGACCCGGCCGAGCTACTGGTGAGGCGGCGGTCGGTCGCTGACCAGGCCGGGCTGTCGTCGCAGCAGCGGTTCGCCAACCTGCACGGTGCCTACGGGTCCCGGCGCGGAGCCGGCCGGAGGCTCGCTCAGCGACCGGTGGTGGTGGTCGACGACGTCATGACGACGGGATCGACGGCCGTCGAGGCGGCCCGGGCACTGCGTGCGGTGGGCGCCGACGTGCTCGGCGTCGCGCTGGTCGCAGCGACCCGTCGACGGTCGGCGCCGCGCGGCTGAGCACGGCTGTCCGCGACGGCGGCCAGCCTGTCGCCGTACGGCTATGTTGGCGGTATGGCACCCACCCGGGTCCGTGGTTGCGCCGGATCCTCGAGCCCTCGTGGCGGGACCCGGCAAGCCGATGCCAGCCGCAGGCGAAACGGCCCACGTAAGGACCGGGCTGCCGTCATGGCCGCCGGTCTGATCACGGTGCGGCTTAGCAGTAAGTCCTGCCCTGCAGGAGGGTCCGACGCCCTCCCTGACCGGGAGAAGGCCGTTAGTGGCAGCAAGCCGCGAAAGCCTCAGCAGGCGAGTGTGGGGTCGAAGACCAGGTCGGCCGGGTGGGTGCCGCGGCGGCTACCCAGAGGAGGCACGTGTGGAAGTCGTGGTCACAGGGCGCAACTACGAGGTGTCGGACCGCTATCGCAGCCACGTTGAGGAGAAGCTGTCCCGACTGGAGAAGTACGACCAGCGGATCATCCGGGTCGAGGTGGACGTCCGCGTGGAGAAGAACCCTCGCCTGGCCGACCAGGCGGTGCGCGTGGAGATAACGATCCGCCGGCGCGGTCCCGTGCTGCGCGCCGAGGCGGCCGCCGAGGACAAGCTGGCGGCACTCGACAAGGCGGTGGAGCGGCTGATCGCGCAGGAGCGCAAGGCCGCCGACAGACGTCGCATCCATCACGGCCAGCGCAAGCCGACCTCTCTGGCCCAGGCACTGGCCGACCGGGCCGAGGACACCGGGACCGGTGCCGACCAGGAGCCGGAGCCCACCGAACAGCGCGGCCCGCTGACGGTCATCGGCGACGGTCCACCGGTGGTCCGCGAGAAGGTGCACCCGGCCACGCCGGTCACCCTGGACCAGGCGCTGTACGAGATGGAGCTCGTCGGCCACGACTTCTTCTTGTTCATCGACAAGGAGAACGACCAGCCAGCCGTCGTCTACCGCCGCAAGGGCTACGACTACGGCGTCATCCGCCTCGCCCCCTAAAAATCCGCCGAGACGGCAAGAATGCGCCGGCTTTGGCGGCGTGTCGGTGCAGATGTGCCGTCTCGGCAGGGGCGTCAGCCCAGGTCAGGGTCGGTCTAACGACTTTTCGTGTCTGGCTTGCTGGCCAGGCACTCCATGACATGCTGTGCGCATGGAGGACGTCGTCGACCTGGTCGCCCCCAGGGAACCGATCCGCGTCGCCGTCGTCGACGACCAGGAGCTCTTCCGTCGCGGGTTGGTCATGCTGATCGCCGCCGAGCCCGATATCGAGATCGTGGGCGAAGCGTCGGACGGTGACGAAGCAGCTGCGCTGGCAGTGCAGACCGTCCCGGACGTCATCCTGCTCGACATCCGGATGCCGAAGCGGTCCGGCATCGAGGCCTGCATCACGATCAAGGAGGTCGCCCCTGCGGTCAAAATCGTCATGCTGACCGTTTCCGACGACGAGGCCGATCTCTACGACGCCATCAAGAACGGTGCCTCCGGCTACCTGCTCAAGGACTCCTCGATCGACCAGGTGTCGCAGGCGATCCGGGTGGTCGCCGACGGCCAGTCGCTGATCAGCCCAGCCATGGCGACGAAGCTGCTGGAGGAGTTCAAGGCGATCTCCGGTGCGGACGCCCGTCCCGCCGGTCCGCTGCCCCGGCTGACCGACCGGGAGCTCGAGGTGCTCAACCTCGTAGCCCGCGGCCTCAACAACCGCGAGATCGCCGAGAAGCTGTTCATCAGCGAGAACACCGTGAAGAACCACGTCCGCAACATCCTCGAGAAGCTCCAGCTGCACTCCCGCGTGGAGGCGGTCATGTATGCCGTCAAGGAGAAGCTGCTCGACATCTCCTAAGGTTCCCTCGCTCCGCCGGCCGCCGTGGTCGTCGGTGGTCGACCTTAGAGTTCCCCCGTGCCGCGCAACGTGACCTCGCTGAGCCGCCAGCAGGCCCGCCGGATCACTCTCGCCGCGCAGGGTTTCCTCGATCCACCCCACGCCGTACCGACCATGCGGACACTCGTGCGCACCGTGCAGCGCACCGGCGTCCTCCAAATCGACTCGGTCAACGTCCTGCAGCGCGCCCACTACATGCCGCTCTACTCGCGGATCGGCCCCTACGAGCCTGCACTGCTCGACCGGGCCGCCGGCCGGCCGCCGCGCCGACTCGTCGAGTACTGGGCCCATGTGGCCGCCTTCATGCCGGTCGAGCTCTGGCCGTACATGCGTCACCGGATGAGGATGTACGGCGAGGACGGGCACCCCTGGCCGGGGGCGCCGACGAGTCGCGAGCTGGCCGCCTCGCTCGTCGCCGAGCTCCGCGACGGTGGGCCGCGGACCGCACGCGAGCTCGACACCGGGCTGCCGCAGGCGAAGACCGACTGGGGATGGAACTGGTCGGAGACCAAGCGCACGCTGGAGTACCTGTTCCTCTCCGGCGAGGTGGCGATCGCCGGCCGCAACGGCGCCTTCGAGCGGGTCTACGACCTACCTGAGCGAGTGCTTCCGGCGGACGTGCTGGACCGGCCCGAGCCCAGCGACGACGAGGCACACACCGAGCTTGTCCGCCGCGCCGCTCGATCGCTGGGGATCGCCACCGAGCCGGATCTGAAGTTCTACTACCGGATGGCGGCCGGCCAGACCGGCCCGGCCGTCCAGCGGCTGCTGGAGTCCGACGAGATCGAACCGGTCACGGTGGAGGGATGGAAACGGCCGGCGTACCTACACCGCGACGCCCGGCTTCCCCGCCGGGTCGACGCTTCGGCGCTGTTGAGCCCGTTCGACCCCGTCGTCTGGTGGCGTGACCGGCTGGAGGCGTTGTTCGACTTCTTCTACCGCATCGAGATCTACACCCCAGAGCATCGCCGGGTGCACGGTTACTACGTGCTGCCGTTCCTGCTCGGCGACCGGCTCGTGGCGCGGGTCGACCTGCGGGCCGACCGCAGGTCCGGAGTGCTCGAGGTCCGGTCGGCGTACGGCGAGCAGTCCGCGCCACCGGAAACCGCGGAGCGGTTGGCGGCTGAGCTCACTCGCCTCGCCGGTTGGCTGGCGCTGCCCACGGTGGTCGTCCATCGCCGGGGCGACCTGGCCCCCGCACTGGCTGCGGAGGTGCGCCTAGAAGGGGTTGGCGCCTCCCTTCGTTGAGATCGTTGGCGCCGTTGTCGTGCGCCTAAGATGGGGTACGGTCCGGCCTCGCCTGGAGCGCCGGCGCGGTTTCCGTAACTCGAAACAGGGAGTCTTCGCGTGCCCGTACTGCTCGACAAGGTTCTTCGCATGGGCGAGGGGAAGCAGCGCCGCAAGCTTGAGGCCGCGGCAGCACAGGTCAACGCCATCGAGGATGACTTCGTCGACATGAGCGACGAGGAGCTGCAGGGGCAGACCGCCGACTTCAAGAACCGGCTGGCCAACGGCGAGCCGCTCGACGACCTGCTTCCGGAGGCCTTCGCCACCGTCCGCGAGGCCGCCAAGCGGGTGCTCGGCCAGCGCCACTTCGACGTGCAGGTCATGGGCGGCGCGGCGCTGCACCTCGGCAACATCGCCGAGATGAAGACCGGTGAGGGCAAGACGTTGGTGGCTACCCTGCCGTCGTACCTCAACGGCCTCACCGGCGTCGGCGTTCACGTGGTGACCGTCAACGACTACCTCGCCCGCTACCACGCGGAGTGGATGGGCCGGGTCTACCACTTCCTCGGGCTCACCACCGGCATGATCCTGCCGGAGATGACGCCGGAGCAGCGCCGGGAGGCCTATGGCTGCGACATCACCTACGGCACAAACAACGAGTTCGGCTTCGACTACCTGCGCGACAACATGGCCACCCAGCTGGCTGACTGTGTGCAGCGCGGGCATCACTACGCGATCGTCGACGAAGTGGACTCGATCCTCATCGATGAGGCACGGACGCCACTGATCATCTCGGGCCCATCCGAGGACGACGTCAAGTGGTACGACGAGTTCGCGGCGATCGTCGACAGGCTGCGTCCGGACGTCGACTACGAGTTCGACGAGAAGAAGAAGACGGTGTCGGTGCTGGAGGCCGGCATCGACAGGGTGGAGGACAGGCTCGGCATCGACAACCTCTACGACGCGGTCAACACGCCGCTGATCTCGTTCCTGAACAACGCCATCAAAGCCAAGGAGCTCTTCCGGCGCGACCGCGACTACGTCGTCCTCGAAGGTGAAGTGCTCATCGTCGACGAGCACACCGGCCGCATCCTGCATGGTCGCCGCTACAACGAGGGCCTGCACCAGGCGATCGAGGCCAAGGAGGGCGTGACGATCCGCGAGGAGTACCAGACCCTCGCCACCATCACCCTGCAGAACTACTTCCGTCTCTACAAGAAGCTCTCCGGCATGACCGGTACGGCGATGACCGAGGCGTCGGAGTTCGACAAGATCTACAGGCTCGGCGTGATCCCGATCCCCACCAACAGGCCGATGATCCGGCTCGACCAGGCTGATCTCGTCTACCGCACCACCGACTCCAAGTACCACGCCATCGTCGACGACATCGCGGCTCGGCACGCGGAAGGTCAGCCGATCCTCGTCGGCACGGTCTCGGTGGAGAAGTCCGAGCATCTGTCCGAGCTGCTCAAGCGCCGGGGCATCCCACATGCGGTGCTCAATGCCAAGCACCACGCTGACGAGGCGCACATCGTGGCGCAGGCCGGCCGCAAGGGCGCGGTCACCGTCGCCACCAACATGGCCGGCCGCGGCACCGACATCATGCTCGGCGGCTCGGTGGAGTTTCTCGCCGACGAGGAGCTGCGCCGACAGGGACTGGACCCGGTCGAGCACTCCGAGGAGTACGAAGCTGCCTGGCCGGCGATGGTCGAGAAGATCGAACAGCAGGTGCGCACCGAACACGACGAGGTCAACGACGTCGGCGGCCTCTACATCGTAGGCACCGAGCGGCACGAGTCCCGGCGGATCGACAACCAGCTGCGCGGCCGGTCCGGCCGGCAAGGCGACCCCGGGGAGTCCCGCTTCTACCTGTCGCTGCAGGACGACCTCATGCGGCTTTTCAAGTCCGACTGGGTCGACTGGGTGCTCACCACGATGAAGATCCCCGACGACGTGCCCATCGAGAACAAGCGGGTGACCGGCGCGATCGCCTCGGCCCAAGCGCAGGTCGAGGCGCAGAACTTCGAGATCCGCAAGGACATCCTGAAGTACGACGACGTGATGAACCGCCAGCGCCAGGTCATCTACTCCGAGCGGCGGCGGGTCCTCGAAGGCGCAGACCTGCACGAGCAGATCCGCTCGATGGTTGATGAGACCGTTACCGCCTACGTCACGGGCGCTACCGAGGGCTTCCCGGAGGAGTGGGACCTCGATGCGCTGTGGACCGCGTTGCGGACGCTGTATCCGGTAGGCATCACCCAGCAGCAGCTGATCGACGAGGTCGGCGCACTGGAGGCGCTCGACCGCGACTTCCTCGTCGCGGAGCTCCAGGCTGACGCGCAGCGCGCCTACGACGGCCGGGAGGAGACGCTCGGCGAGGAGATCATGAGGGAGCTGGAGCGGCGCGTGCTGCTCTCGGTACTCGACCGCAAGTGGCGCGAGCATCTGTATGAGATGGACTACCTGCGCGAAGGGATCGGCTTGCGTGCGTACTCCCAGCGTGACCCGCTCGTGGAGTACCAGCGAGAAGGCTTCGAGCTCTTCACCGCGATGATGGACTCGATCAAGGAGGAGGCGGTCGGGTTCCTCTTCAACATCGAGGTGCAGATCCCGGCCGAGGACGAGCAGGTCGCCGGGGACGGCATCGAGCCGGAGGAAGTGGCGCCAGTCGAGGATGCCGGCGAGGAGGAACGGCCTCGGATCGTGGCCAAGGGGCTGGCGGAGCCGTCAGCGCCCACCCGGCTGGCCTACTCCTCTCCGTCGGTGGACGGGGACGCGGCTCCGGTCGTCTCGACGGACACCATCGAGGACGAGTTCGCGAACGTCTCCCGTAACGATCCATGTCCGTGCGGGTCCGGTCGCAAGTACAAGCGCTGTCACGGCGACCCCGCCCGGCGCCGCGCGTGATCTCCGGCCCTGCCGTGGCCGATCAGCCGAAGCAGATCGCCGTACACAGCCAGCGGCCCTGACGCAGGTCGAGTCGTGCCGCGATGGCGCGTGATCGTCCGCGGTAGCTGACCCGGGCTGCGACTTCGGCGACCTGGGGCTGCGACTGGTGCACATGCACGGTCACGACCTGGTGCCGCGTGCTCCGCGACGTGGCGTCAGCTCGCCGGGCCGCCGTGAGGCGCTGCCGATGGGCGATCTCGGCGTACACGGACTGGTTGGTCCACCTGGCCAGCTGCGTGACCGGGCGGTCGCAGCCGACGACCTCGACGACGGCTTGGAGGAAGCGTCGAGCCCAGCCTTCGGCCGTCGGCGGCAGCCCGTCGTCAGGACCGGCCGGCAGCGCTCGGCAACGGGGGACCGCGTCGAGACCGCTCGGCAACGGATAGTTCAAGGCAAGCGAGCCCTGGACGTACGGGGCGATCGGGTCTTGCTCGGCGATGCCTCGGGCTGGCCAGCTCCCTCTGCGGCCTAGGGGCAGCACCGGGTTGACGTTGGCGGGTGCGGTCGGTGGGGTGCCGTTCATGGTTGTCCTTTCGGTGCGACGAGGTGCATGCCGGGAACGATGAGATCGGGGTCGGGTCCGACGACTGCTCTGTTGGTTGCATAGAGGCGGTTGACGAGGGCGGCGACTCTGGCGGGGTCCGTGTGCGGAGGCAGCAGGCTGGCGCTGATCTGCCACAGCGAGTCGCCTGCATGGACCGTGATCAACGAGTTGCGGGGTTTCGGCCCCGCCTCCGGTGACGTCGGCAACTCGGGCAGCGGTAGCCCGTCCACCGTCACAGCGCACCGCGGCGGGCAGTGGGCGGCACCAGTGGAGCCGTCGGCCACAGCAGCCGGAGCAGTCAGCCCGCTGCCGGCGATTCCCAAGCCACACAGGCCCATCACCAGTCGACGTAGCGCCTGCGGTGTCAACCGACCGACCAGCGCGTGCAGCAACCGGGACCGGTTGCCGACCGCCAGATCAGCGAGTGCGAGGAGCACGACCACGGTGAGTGCCGCGAGGACGGTGACACAGCCGACCGCAGCGACCGCCACCACGATCGCGTCCAGCGGCCAGCCGGCGATCGCGGCGGGGTCGACCCGGAATGCCTCCGCCGAGCGTTCGGCAGTCGGCAAGCAGAGCCACCCGCCGGCCGCGTCGAGCGCGGTAAGCGCCAGCACCGGTCGGAGCAGACCGAGAGCCCCTGTGTTC
>JAICMS010000184.1 GCA_025929075.1 Propionibacteriales bacterium | reverse complement strand
CGTGGACATGTCCGGTCGGCGGAGCGGAGTCTCGCCGCTCGCTGATCGAGTCGATCGACGGCGCGGGCGGGGCGGACGCCGTGGCGCGCCAGGCGCTGATCGGCTTCGACACTCCTCGGCTGTCCTCCACCCTCGCCCGCCCACCCCGCTGACCGGACACCCCCCAGTCCGGCGTTTGTGGTGCCCACATGCCCGAATTCGCCGAACAAGCAGGGTCCGCTCGACCGCACCGGGGACGCCTCGGTGCCCGGTCGGCACTCCGTTACTGGCTGCCACGCTCTCCCACCCCACCCGCGGGCCATCCAGCGCCGCCATTTCGCCGACCGGCCTTCGCGCGAACCGCCGGGCGCTGAGAGGCTTGGCCTGGGTGTACGACGGGACCACCGCGCCCACCTCCCTCACTGCCCAGCACGCAAGGACTGCCGATGCCTCCGCTCGACGTACTGATCGCGACTCCGCTCGATCCCGAGCAAGCGCGGCGGGTGCTCGGGTGCGACGCCAGAGCGAACGTGCGCTTCGAGCCGGACCTGCTGCCGCCGCCCCGCTTCGCCAACGACCATCGCGGCGACCCCGCTTTTCGCCGGACCCCTGAGGGCGAGGAGCGCTGGGAGCAGCTGCTCACCTCGACCGAGGTGCTGCTGGCCCACGGTGACTCGGCCGAGATGCTGGCGCGCGTCGTCCCGGCCAACCCACAGCTGCGGTGGGTGCAGGGCACCTCTGCCGGTTTCGGCGAGGTCGTACGCCGAGCGGAACTCTCCCCCGCCGACCTGCAGCGGGTGACCTTTACCAGCGCGGTCGGGATCCATGCTGAGCAGCTCGCCGAGTGGGCGCTGCTCGGGCTGTTGGCCTTCACCAAGGACCTGGCCCGACTGCAACGCGACAAGGAGAATCGGCACTGGGACCACTATCCGGTCCGTGGCCTGGCCGGCCAGACCCTCGTCGTGGTGGGGCTCGGCCACATCGGCCGCGAGGTCGCCCGGGTGGGGAAGGCGCTCGGGATGCGGGTGATCGGCACCCGCCGGTCGGCGCCCACAACGACTGACGAGGCGACGCGCCAAGGCGTTGACGCTCTTTGCGCCACCGCCGAGCTCGTCGACGTACTGCCCAGCGCCGACGCGGTGGTCTTGGCCCTCCCCGACACCGACGCCACCCGCGGCCTCTTCAGCGCCGAGCTGATCGCGGCCCTGCCGGCTCATGCGGTGGTCGTCAATATCGGTCGGGGCGGCACCGTCGACGAGCCGGCGCTCGTCGACGCCTTGGCCAACGGGCGGCTGGCTGGTGCGGCGCTCGACGTGTTCGCCACCGAGCCGCTCCCTGTTGACAGCCCGTTGTGGGCGCTGGACAACGTGATCCTCAGCCCGCACACGGCCGCCCTGTCGCCGTACGAGAACGACCGGATCGTCGAGCTCTTCTGCGACAACCTGAAGCGCTTCCTCGACGGACGACCGCTGAGCAACGTCGTCAACACTGACGAGTTCTACTGACACCGCCCTCCCAGAGAACCCCCTTGAGCCCGCTTCGAGCCCGCTTCGCGACCAGGCTCTAGCCGGCCCGACGCATCCTGAGGGATCAGGGTCGCCCCGGCGACCGAAAACTCTCGAGATCCTCGCGAGGCGCACAACCACCTCGACCGATCTTGAGGGTTTTCGGTCGCCCGAGCGACACAAACCCCTCACGATCCCTCTGGTCCACACCGACGCGATAACAGGGTCGCCGCGCCGGCGGCTCAACCGATAGGAAGGACGAATGCAGCTGACTGCGGCGCCCTACGGGTCTTGGCGCTCCCCCATCACGACAGACATGCTGACCGGCGACTCCCTCGTGCTCCAGGAGGTCTGGGTCGAAGGCGCAACCACCTACTGGCTCGAGGGGCGCGCCAGCGAGGGCGGCCGCACCGTTCTCGTGCGTGACGACGGCTCCGGCAAACCGACCGACGTCGTACCAGCCGGCTTCGACGTGCGCTCCCGGGTGCACGAGTACGGCGGCGGCGCCTACGCCGTCCACGGCGACCTGGCCGTCTTCGCGAACTTCGCCGACCGACGCGTCTACCGGATCGACGGAGTCGGAGGCGACGCCGCCAGCGAGCCCCGGCCGATCACGCCCGAGGGAGGGTTCCGGTACGGCGACCTGCGACTCGTCTACCCGACCGGCGGCACGCCGCCGTACCTGGTCTGCGTCCGCGAGGACCACTCGACACCGGGGCAGGAGGCGGTCAACACGATCGTCCGCCTCGACCTCGACGGCCCGAACAGCGACGGCGGCCGCGTGCTGGCCAGCGGCACCGATTTCGTCGCCGCGCCCGCGGTCAGCCCCGACGGCCGGCGCATCGCCTGGGTGTCGTGGCAGCACCCGAACATGCCGTGGGACGGCGGGCTGCTGAAGGTCGCCGACCTCGACCCGGCAGGGCTCCCGGCCAGCGGAGAAGGCCCGCTGACCGGCACGCTGATCGCCGGCGGGCCGGCGGAGTCGGTCAGCCAGCCGCAGTGGGACGCCGAGGGCCGACTGCTGTTCCTGTCCGACCGCAGCGGCTGGACCAACCTCTACGCCGCGACCGTCGATGCGACCGACACCGCCGCGACAAGCGCCGCCGACGACATGAGCAGCGCACACGAGACGAGCTCCGCGGTCGAGGCGCTGGCGCCCCGGGACGCGGACTTCGGCTATCCCGACTGGGCGCTCGGCATGTCGTCGTACGCGATCCTCGACAGCGGGCAGATCGTGTGCACTTGGACCGAGGAGGGCTTCGGCGCAATCGGGCTGCTCGACCCGACGACCGGCGAACTGCGGCGGCCGGAGTCGGCCGCCACGGCAACGGCGTCGGTGCGCGCGAGCGGCGATCGGGTGGCGTTTGTGGCGCAGCACGCCGACCGGCCCGCCTCCTTGGTGGGGATACGACTGCCGGATGGTGAGACGAAGGTGCTGCGCTCGTCGACCCGAGCCGAGGTGCCGCGTGGCGTGATCAGCGCGCCAGAGGCGGTGACCTGGAAGAACACCGAGGGCCTCGACGTACACGGCTTCTTCTACCCGCCGACCAGCGCCGACTTCACTGGTCCCGAGGGGGAGCTGCCACCGCTGCTGGTGCTGTCGCACGGTGGGCCGACCGGGATGTCACCGCCCGGCTTCCGCCCGGCGAACCAGTATTGGACCAGCCGCGGCTTCGCCATCCTCGACGTCAACTACGGCGGCAGCGCCGGCTTCGGGCGCGCCTACCGGGAGCGGCTGCGGGGCACCTGGGGACTTGTCGACGTGGACGATTGCGCGACCGGGGCGCTGGCGATGGCCGATGCGGGGCGAGCTGACCGCTCGCGGCTCGCCATCCGCGGCGGCAGTGCCGGCGGCTACACCACGCTGTCGGCGCTCACCTTCACCGACGTCTTCGCGGCAGGCGCCAGCCACTTCGGTGTCGGCGACCTGGAGGCGCTGGCCAAGGAGACGCACAAGTTCGAGTCGCGCTATCTCGACGGGCTGATCGGCCCGTACCCCGAGGCGCGGGACGTGTACGTCG
>JAICMS010000134.1 GCA_025929075.1 Propionibacteriales bacterium | reverse complement strand
GTCTCCTCGCGAACCTCTCGCCGTACCGCCTCCTCGAGCGACTCGCCGGCCTCCACCCGGCCGCCAGGGATCGACCACATCCCGGCCGACGGAGGATTGCGGCGCCGGACGACCACGATCCGACCGGCCCCGTTGCCGATCACCGCCCCCACACACGGCACGACCACCACGCCGTCGACGCTACTCACCCCAGCCGGGCACCACCCCTCCCGCCGAGACGGCGCCAACGCACCGGTTCTGCCAGCGTGTCGGTGCGGTAGTGACGTCTCGGCAGCTGGCCCTGCGCTCCTCTCGGCGTCAGCCGGTCCACACTCGCCGTCAGCGGTCGGCGCTCTGCACATCACCCCAGCGCAGGGTTGACCGCCGGGCTGGCCAGCCACGACCGTTGAGCCATGTTGTCCGGCCTGGCGGTGCTCGACCCGCTCGCCGTGGTGCTCGGCGACGGCCTCAGCGCGCTCCGGGCGCCGGTGTGGACACCGTGGCCGCTGCCGCCCGACTGGACGCTGGGTGGCGTCGCCTACACGAGTGGGGTCGACTGGAACGGTCGCGACTGCACGGCGACGAGCTGGCTGGGCATCGACCCGTTCGGCGAACCGGCCGAGATCCTGCTGGTCTGCGAGGAGGCCGGCGCCGGGGTCGGCAGCTACTTCGCGGGGTTGTCCACCAACTACCCCAGTGCGGACGTCGGCCAGGGACCGCCACATGCCCGCTTCACCGTGCACGGCCGGCCCGTCCCGCTCTGGGCGGTGGACATGTCCCGGCCCGAACGAGCCGCACAGGACGCAGGTCCGTTCGCCGTCGCAGCCGCCGACGCGCCTGACCCGGTCGTCAGCGCCGACCAGCGAAGCGTCTACGTCGGGGAGGCGGCCGGCCGCTGGCTCTGGGTGATCGTGCATCCGGCCGAGGCCGGCGCTGTCGTCGTCCATCCTTGGAAGCTCGTCGACGCGCGGACCCTCGGTGCGGAACTGGCCAGCATCCCGATCGGGGAGCTGTCAGCCCGCCTTGTCGTCGGCTGACCGCGACGGCTCGTAGCCGGCCGGCCACGATGCGCCGTTCGCGCCTGTTGGCCACCAACCTCGAGGCGCGGGGCAACGGGCCCTCGCGGGTAGCCTTCCGAAGTGCCGACCGACGAGAGCTACCGGCCCGATCCTCGGCGCTGGATCGCTCTCACGGTCTGCTGCACGGCGCTCTTCATGACGCTGCTCGACGTCAGCGTCACTAACGTCGCCCTGCCGTCGATCTCAGGCTCCACGGGCGCCGGTCCGTCGACGTTGCAGTGGATCGTCAGCGGCTACACGTTGGCCTTCGGTCTGGTACCGGTGCTCGCCGGCCGGCTCGGCGACGACCACGGCCGTCGGCTGATGTTCATCGTCGGCGTCGGCGGCTTCGTCGTGACCAGCGCGTTGTCGGGCCTGTCGACCGGCGGCTCGATGCTGATCACCGCCCGGGTGCTGCAGGGCGTCTTCGGCGGCCTGATCAACCCGCAAGTGTCCGGGCTGGTGCAGCACATGTTCCGCGGTCAGGAGCGTGGTCGCGCGTTCGGCATGATCGGCACGGTCGTGGGGGTCGGCACGGCACTGGGGCCGGTGGTCGGCGGCGGGCTGATCGCACTCGGCGGGCCAGACTTCGGCTGGCGACTGGTGTTCTTCATCAACGTGCCGTTCGGGCTGGCCGTCATCGCGCTGGCCCGACGCTGGCTGCCGGACGACCGTGCGTTCGGGAAGCACCGGCTCGACCTCCTCGGCGCCGGAGTGCTGGGCATGTCCACGTTCTGCGTCCTCTTCGCCGCCGTCGAGTACGACGCGCTGCACGACGACAGACTCGCGCTGCTCTTCATCCCGGCGGCCGTCTTCGGGTGGATGTTCTACCGGCGGGAGGCGCGGTTGACGCGGCTGGCCGCCGACCCGCTGATCGACTTGCGGCTCTTCCGCACGCCGTCGTACACGTCGGGCGTCCTGCTGGCCGTTTTCTTCTTCGCCGCCATGGCCGGCTTGCCACTGGTGCTGGCGCTGTACTACCAGCAGGGCCTCGGTTACACGGCCTTGGAGTCCGGGCTGTCGGTCACCGCGTATGCCATCGGCTCGGCCATCGCGGCGTCGGCTGCCGGGCGGGTGGTGACGAGGATCGGCCGGCCACTGGTGGTGGGTGGCTGTCTGCTCTTCGCGCTCGGCTCGTTGGCTGTCGAGATGTCCGTTCGTCATGCCGGGTCGAGTGACGCCGGGCTGATCCTCGCGGCACCGTTGTTCTTCACCGGTCTCGGCTCTGGCGCGGTGTTGACGCCCAACCAGACGCTGTCGCTGATGGAGGTCGACCCGGTCGTCGGCAGCACCGCCGGCGGCGTGCTGCAGACGTCGCAGCGGATCGGTTTGGCGATCGGGCAGTCGGTCGTCGGCGCCGCGTACTTCGCGGCGCTGCCGGCGACTGCGGGCCACCTTTCGGGGGCGGCCCGCTGGTCGTCGTACGGCAACGCCATCGGCACCGCGGCCATCGTCATCCTGTGCTTCGTCGGTGCGGCGATCGTCGTCGGCGGAATCGACCTGCTCGCAGGGCGCCATCGCCGCCCGGCCGCGCAAGCCGCCACCGTTGCAGAGGCCCGGGAGCCGCACTAGCCAGGGACCTCTGCGAGCGTTGTCCGGCGTCTCGACCTGGAAGCCCGGACGACCCCGTACGGCGACCGGCGCAGTGGGTGACTCCTCGGTCCGCTAACCCTGACCGTCGGCGGGCGAACAGTGACTCCTCGGGGCGCTCACCGTGACTCGTGGGCGGGCGCAGGCTGACTCCTCGGGGGGCAAAGTGTGACTCCTCGGCGAGTGGCGATGAGGGCCGGGTCGCGGAGGGTGGTGGCCTCTAGGCTCGGGGGATGCGGATCGACCTCCACACCCACTCGACGGCCTCCGACGGCACGGTCGCGCCGGCGGGTGTGGTGGAGGCTGCGGCCGACGCGGGTCTCGACGTGCTGGCCCTCACCGACCACGACTCCGCCGCGGGTTGGGCGGAGGCGACGGCTCGGGCCGCTGAGCTCGAGCTGACTCTGGTGCCCGGGATGGAGATCTCCACTCGGCACGAGGGGGCTGGCGTGCACCTGCTCGGCTATGTGCTCGACCCGACTTATCCGCCGCTGGTCGAGGAGCTCGACCGGGTGCTGGCCGGTCGCGAGGCGCGACTGCCCGGCATCTTGGCCGGGCTGGCGGGGGCCGGGGTCGTCATCACCGAGCAGGAGGTGCTCGACCAAGTGGGCGAGGCGCCGGCGATCGGTCGCCCTCATGTCGCCGACGTCCTGGTGGCCAGGGGTTTCGCGGCCGATCGCGACGACGCCTTCCAGACCTGGCTCGAGCCGGGCCGTCCCGGTTTCGTCTCCCGCTACGCGACGGCGACTGCGGACATGATCCGCCTTGTCGTGGAGGCTGGCGGGGTTGCCGTCATCGCGCACCCGTGGGGTCGGGCCAGCCGGCGGGTGCTCGACCTGGCTGCGCTCGAGGGCCTTACCTCTTCGGGGCTCACCGGACTCGAGGTCGACCACCACGACCACACCACGAGCGACAGGGCGACGCTGCGCTCGATCGCGGAGTCACTCGACCTCGTCGTCACCGGATCCAGCGACTACCACGGGGCCGGGAAGGTCGGCCACGCATTGGGCAGCGAGACGACCGCCCCCGAACAGTACGAACGGCTGCTGGCAGCGGCCGACCTCAACGCCAGCGGCTCGGGACGACAGGTACCGGCGGTCGTCGGTCGATGACGACATCCACGTCGGCTGCCACGGCCGCGAGCCACCCGCCCGGTCCTGGCGCTGTTCCCGGCGCCGACTCTGATGGGCAGCTCGGCTTCAGCGGCATGCCGCGTCGGCTGCTGCAGGCTTCGCCGGCCCGGCTCACCACCTTCCTGGACTGCCCCCGGCGCTACCGCTTCACCTACCTCGACCGGCCCACGCCGCGCAGAGGCCCGCCGTGGGCCCACAACTCGCTGGGTGCGGCGGTCCACACGGCGCTAGCCAACTGGTGGAAGGCGCCTCCCGCTCGCCGGACCCCCGAGACAGCCGCAAACCTGGTCGACGACGCCTGGCTGCGCGACGGCTATCGCGACGACGCTCAGTGCGAGGTGGCGAGACTGCGGGCGCGGGAGATGGTGCGGCGGTACGTCGAGCTGCTGGACCCGTCCGACGAGCCGGTCGGCGTCGAGCGGACCGTCGCGGTGAAGACGAGCCATGCGGCGCTGTTCGGCCGCGTCGACCGCATCGACGAACGTCCGGCGGCCGCCGATGCCGCCGGTCGCGGCGCCGGCGACAGCGAGCTGGTTGTCGTCGACTACAAGACCGGTCGGCACCTGCTCAGCGTCGACGACGCGCGGTCGTCGGTGGCGCTGGCCGTGTACGCGGCGGCCGCGGAACGCACCCTGCGTCGTCGTTGTCGACGGGTCGAGCTGCACCACCTGCCGAGCGGGGAGGTGCTGGCCTGGGAGCACAGCGACGAGGCGCTGGCCCGGCAGATCGCGCGCATCGACCAGGTGGCGGCAGAAATCGGCGAAGTCGACGAACGGTTCCGGGCCGGCGTGTCAACCGCTGAGGCCGACGCGATGTACCCCGCGACCGCCGGGCCGATGTGCGCCTGGTGTGACTTCAACCGCGTCTGTCCCGACGGGTCGACGACGGTCGCGCCCCGCGACCCTTGGTCCGGGGTCGTCGACTTCTCCTGATGCTCGCCACGGTCGCACGGTCGCACGGTCGCACGGGAGAGTTCGCATGCGCTCCCGCGATGAGCACTAGGGTCAGTACCGATGCTGCGTGGTGAGAAGGTTGGGCTCCGGGCCCGGGAGCAGGCCGACCTGTCCGTCCTCATGGCCGAGCTCTACAACGACATGGAGACGCGGGTCCGAGCCGACAGCCGGCCGTGGTTGCCCATCCCTGCAGACAGCAAGCAGGCGCCGTACGTCGTCGACGACCTGCCCGACACCGTGGCCTGCTTCTCCGTTGTGGAGTTGAACGGTGGCGAGCTGGCCGGGGAGGCGGTGCTCTGGGGCATCGACATGCACAACCGGTCCGCTCATCTCGGCCTCTCGCTGCGGCCGGCGTTCCGCGGGAGCGGCTTGTCCGCCGATGTCGTGGCATTGCTGTGTCACTACGGCTTTGTGATCAGGGGGTTGCATCGACTGCAGATCGACACCCTGGCCGACAACGAGCCGATGCGACGTGCCGCCCGCTCGGCTGGGTTCGAGCTCGAGGCGACCCTGCGGGAGGCGGCCTGGGTGGCCGGTGAGTTCGTCGACGAGGTGGTATTCGGCCTGCTCGCCGCCGACTACCAGGCTCGGCCGACGGCTGGGTGACTCCGTCGCGCTTACTGCGGGCATCGCCCAGCTGCCCGGGCAAGCCGGTGCGAGGGATCTGGTGTGGCTCGGCTCTGCGGGCAGTTGGCCTACGCGGTCAGCGTCAGCCGAGCCAGCTGCGGACGAGCGCGTCGCGCAACGCCTCCGGCGCCTCGATGGCCGGAGAGTGCGCGGCGTCATCGATCACGACCACCGTGGTGTCCAGCTCGGCGGCCATCCGGTCCTGGACGGCATGTGGCCAGGCATCGTCGTCGGCGCCCCGCACGACGGCGATCGGCACGTCGAGGCCGGCAAGGTCAGCCGTGCGGTCCGGGGCAGACGCCAGCAGCCGCGCGATCGCCGCCAGCGACTCCACCGAGTTGGACACGAAGCGCCGGTGCAGGAACTCCTCTACCTCCGCTGACGGCTGCGGCTGCCCGCGGTCGGCGTCGTAGCACCGCTTGGCCTGGTACGACGACTCCAACCCGTCTCTCTCGATCGTCTCCGCCGCCTGCCGGAGCTCATCGGCCTGAGGACCCGCCAATCCGCCCGGCCCCGAGCAGAGCAGCGTCAGAGTGACCCACAGTTCCGGCTCGGCCAGCACGGCAGCCGCGGCTACCAGGCCGCCGAAGGAGTGGCCCACCAGGTGCACGCCCTCGTCGCCGCCGAACGCCTCCCGGGCGACAGCCACCAGATCGCTGGCAAAACCGTCGAGGCTGAAGTCGTGGCCCGGCGCCGCCGGTGTCTCGTACTGACCGCGCTGGTCGTAGCTTGTCGCCCGCCACCCCGCCTGGGCCAGCAGCGGCAGCAACGGCGCGAAGTCCTCCTTCGAGCCGGTGAAGCCGGGGACGAGCAGCACATCGCCATG
>JAICMS010000036.1 GCA_025929075.1 Propionibacteriales bacterium | reverse complement strand
ATGTCGATGCGGTTTGCGAGGAGCTGCGTGCGAACGGAGTCGACCTGATCAACGGCCCGATGGACCGGCCGTGGGGACCTCGCACGGCCAGCTTCTCCGACCCGGCCGGCCACCTCTGGGAGATCGCGCACTAGCGGTCGTCGAGGTTGGGTGAGTTAGTCGTCGCCATGACGACCACAAACTCACCCAACCCGTCCTGCGCCTCGGCGGGCGGTCGACATGTCGGCCGCCGTCAGAGTTTGCCGAGGGCGATGGTGCCGGTGTGGTCGACGAGGTAGTGATAGCGATGTGGTGAGGTCCACAGCCACAACCCGGACCGCAGCTGTTTGACTCGCCATTGGCCGTGGGTCTTGATCCGGTGCTGGAAGCGGCTGAGCCGGCCGAGGTTGTCGAGTCTGGTCTGGCCCGGTGGGCCGCCGTCATCTGGCGGCACATAGGGGATCGTGTGGTCGAGGTCCCCACGCCGCCTGCTCGTGCTGGTGGCGTGCGGGAAGCAGTCGGCCGGGGAGCGGAAGTAAACGGCGTCGGCGATGTCGGCCGGCGCCTCGTAGGCGTCGGCTGCCCGCATCGGCCGGTTCAAGTCGATTACCGGCTTCAGGACCACGTTGCGGTGGCCCAGGAACTCCTTGACCTGGTCGAGGAGGATCGGGCCGAGGTCTTCGACCCGCGCGACGCCGTACCCGCCACAAAGCCCGGCCTCGGACACGTGCACATTCAGAATGGCTTTGCCCGCCGACGGTCGCCGCCTCTCCGACCTCGTGGGGCCGCCGCCGCCAGCAGCTGTGTCTTTGCCCTGCTGGTCGGTCAGGTTCAGCGGCTGGTTCGTGCCCTGGTTGGCCAGCACACCCAACGCCTTGGCGCGGCGCAGATCCAGGCTGTCGGTGTCGCCCCAGTCGGCCAGGTCGTCCGCGATCACGTCCAACCGGGCGTCCAGAGCGTCCAGGTCCGGTGCCGCGCCGCGGGCGAATAGCCGCTTGTAGCCGAGCTCATGGTCGCGGCTGACCCAGACCCCCTGAGCGTCTCGCACCGCCTCCGCTCGCGGTCGGGCGGCATCGGGGTCGGCGGCGATCACCGCCGCCTCCACAACGGCCTGCAGCCGTCCCCACCCCACCCTTACCGCGTACCGGGCGGCGGTGGCGTCGACCTTGGCTGCCGCCGCGGCGCTCAGGTGCCGGGTGGTCTGAGCGATCTGGCGGGCGGCGAACACCCGGACTTCCCCGGCGCACACCAGGTCCCACAGTCGGGGGAGCCGGTGCCGCAGGTCCAGGGCGTCGCTGATCAGGTAGTCCCCGGCGACCGGGCCCATCCCGAGTTCGGCGGCGAGCTCGGCCGGAGCGAACTCGGTCACCGCCGGCGTGCCCTCCCCACCGGTCGGCAGGAGGCGTTCCATCCCGGGCAACCCCGCTGACTGCGACGGGTCCAGGCAGCCGTTCAAATCGGCCCACCGGGCTGCCAGCTTCAGCTGCATCGCCTGGGCGAGGTTGACCAGCCGCTGCCCCGTCCCGGCCGCCGCCAACACCGCGTCCGCGTCCCAGTCGTCAACACCGGCCATCGCAGCCAGCAGCTCATCGACCGGCGAAGACTCCGAGTTCTCCTCGGCGTCTTCAGCAGCCGAGCCGTCATCGGGCTCTTCGGGTTCGGGGACGAACAGCATCTCTGCCATAACCCCAACGCTACGACCCACCACCGACAGTCACGGATCCTCGAAACCCCTTATCCACAAGGGTTTGTCTACGGTTTCGCCTCCCGCAGATGGGGCTCAGAAAGGACCTCGTCCGGTCGAAGTGACCGGACGACCTAACCTGGGTGTCGGGTCACCGAGCGTGGTCGGCTGCCGATCGCCGTACCGTCCTCCGCCCAGCGAGAAGTCATGTGACAGTGAGAGGAAGACGGGTCTCGATGAGGGTCACGATGTTGTTGTGCGACTACGCCCAGGTTGCCGACGGCAAGTTGTACGTCGTCGGGGGCGGCTGGAGTGTGACCGGTCCGCAGCCGGCGCCGTCCGCCGTCGCACTCAAGCTCGATGTGCCGTGGGACCGCGCCAACCAGCGCATGCATCTCGAGCTGTCGCTGGTCGGAGAGGACGGCCAGCCGGTGACGATGCCTGGACCGGACGGCCCGCAGCCGGTGCGGATGGACGGCCAGTTCGAGGTGGGACGACCGCCCGGGCTGAAGCCGGGCACGCCGATCGACGTGGCGTTGGCGATGAATGTCGGACCACTTCCGCTGCCGCCGGGACAGCGCTACTCCTGGGAACTGTCGATCGACGGCGAGACCGACGAGGAGTGGCATCTGGCCTTCCAGACGAGGGACCTGCCTCGCCCTCCGAGCGATCCGGCGTCGCTGCCCTGACCCTCGACGCTGGTGCTAGGCGGAGCGGGTGACCTTGCCGGCCTTCAGGCAGGAGGTGCAGACGTTGAGCCGCTTCGGGCTGCCGTTGACGATCGCACGCACCCGCTGGATGTTGGGGTCGAAGCGCCGTTTGGTGCGCCGGTGCGAGTGGGACACGTTGTGGCCGAAGCCTGGGCCCTTCGCACAGATGTCACAGACGGCTGCCACGGCGGTCTCCTGGAGATGCAAGCTGGTCGGGGAACTGGCCCGGACCTGCCGGGCAACCGCACAAGGATAGCCGACCCCTCCCATCGGCGGCAAAGCGACGACCGGTGGAGTCGTCGCTGGCCACTAGGGTTTCTGTCGTGGCAGCAGCACTCGACCCGACGCTGCTGCGTCGATGGAGCGACTTGGCGCTGACCCGGCTCGCCGGCGTGCGCGGACAGATCGACGCCCTCAACGTCTACCCGGTCCCCGACCGGGACACCGGGACCAACCTCTACCTGACCTTCGAGGCCGCTCATCAGGCACTCTCGGCCGCAGCCGGCAAGGACGCCGTGGAGCAGGTTTGCGCTTTGGGCGCCGGCGCGCTTCGGGGGGCGCGGGGCTCGAGTGGTGCGATCCTGGCCCAGCTGCTCACCGCAGCCGCCGACGCGGTGGCAGAGCCCGCGGCGCTGACGCCGTCCGAGTTGTTCGCAGCCGTCCTCACCCGAGCTGCCGACGCCGCCTACGCAGCGGTCCAACAGCCCGTCGAGGGCACGATGCTCACGGTCGTGCGGGCCGCAGCCGATGCCGCCCGTACGGCGACCGAGCAGCGGACCGACGCGACGGGTGCGCCGGCCCCGGCAGCCGCAGCGAAGCGACGAGACCTTGACAGTGTCGTCGCTGCCAGCGCGGCTAAGGCCGCTGAGGCACTGGAGGAGACGACCGACCAGCTGGCCGCCCTGCACGATGCCGGCGTGGTTGACGCCGGCGGGTGGGGTGTGTGCGTGCTGCTGGATGCAGCCGCCGAGGTGGCCGGGGGCTCCAGAACCGATCGCTCCTATCCGGCGCCGCACTCGGGCGTGCCGTCCTGCGGCACAACGACAGCTTGGGGGAGCGGACCGTCGTACGAGGTCATGTACCTGCTCGATGCGGCAGACGACACGATCGCCGGCCTGCGCGAGCGCCTTAGCCGGCTGGGCGACGAACTCGTCGTCGTCGGGGGTGACGGCTTCTGGAACGTTCACGTGCACGTCGACGACGTGGGTGCGGCCATCGAGGCGGGGATCGGTGCCGGCCGACCGCATGAGGTGCGGGTGACGAGGTTCGCCGACCAGACCACGGCTGCCACGATGACGCGAGAAGCGCCGGAGGAATCCGGGCGCGGCCTCCCGCGCACCCGCGTCGGCGTCGTGGCGGTGGCTGCCGGCCCCGGACTTGCGGCCCTGTTCGCGACCAGCGGTGCGATCGTCGCCGGCCGGCCGGGTGAGGGCTGCTCGGCCACGGACCTCTTGGCCGCCATCCGTGCCACCCGCTGCTCCGACGTCCTCGTCCTGCCCAACGACAGGCGGACGCTGGAGGTGGCCGAAGCCGCTGCCGCCGCAGCACGGCACGACGGCTTGCGCGTCGTCGTGATCCCGACCCGGGCGCAGGTGGAAGGCCTGGCTGCGGTAGCGGTGCACCAGAACGGCCGAACATTCGACGAGGAGCTGGTGGCGATGAGCGCGGCCGCCAGCCACACCCGCCACGGAGCGGTGACGGTCGCTCGGCACGACGCCATGACCACTGCAGGTCCGTGTCGCACCGGCGACGTGCTCGGCATCGTCGACGGCGACTTCGCGCTGGTCGGCGGTGACCTCGAGGAGGTGGCCCTTGCCGTCGTCGACAGGCTCCTCGGCGCCGGCGGCGAGTTGCTGACGCTGGTGGTGGGCTCCGCCCAGGAAGGCACCGCCGCCAAGGTCGCCGCGCACGTGCAGCACCGTTCGCCGGATGTCGAGGTCGCTGTCCACCAGGGTGGGCAGCAGCAGTACCCGCTGCTCATCGGGGTGGAGTGATGGTGTCCCTGGACTCGCGGCTCGACGGCATCGTCGGCGGCAAGACGGCCAAGGCCCTCGGCAAGGCGTTCGAGATGAGGACGGTCCGCGACCTGCTCTGGCACATCCCCCGGCGGTTGGAGGACAAGGGCGAGCTGACCGACCTCTCCCGACTGCGCGTCGGCGAGCATGCGACGGTGCTGGCCAGGGTGGAGTCGGTGAACGCGGCGACCTACCTGGCGCGCGGCCGCCGCGCCACCAGGACGGAAGTCATCATCACCGACGGAGCCCACCGCCTGGTGATGACGTTCTTCCGGCAGCCGTGGCAGGCCAAGCACCTCCGGCCGGGCACTGTCGGATTCTTCAGCGGCAAGGTCGACACCTTCCGGGGCCGGATCCAGTTCCAGCACCCGACGTACGAGCTGTTGGGGCCGGACACCGACTCCGCCGACCCCCTCGAGCTCACCGACGAGGCCATCAAGCGGTGGTGGCCGATCTATCCGGCAACCGCCCAGGTCTCCTCCAAGACCATCGGCAAGGCAGTCGAGCGGGTCCTCGACGTCCTCGGCGAGGTGCCTGACATCCTGCCCGACGAGACACGGGATGCCCTCGGTCTGGTGACCCTGGACCAGGCACTGCGGGCCGTGCACCAGCCCGCCGACCGGGAGGACTGGCAGACCGCCCGGCACCGGCTCGCCTTCGACGAGGCGTTCCTGCTCCAGGTGGCGCTGGCCATGCGCCGCTGGCTCGCGATGTCGATGACGGCAGTGGCCCGGCCCCATCGCTCCGACGGTCTGCTGGTGCGCTTCGACGACCGGCTCCCGTTCGAGCTGACCCCGGGCCAGCGCCAGGTCGGTGACCTCCTTCGAGCCGAGCTCGCGGCCGAGCACCCCATGCACCGGCTGCTGCAGGGCGAGGTCGGCTCGGGCAAGACCGTTGTCGCGTTGCGCGCGATGCTGCAGGTCGTCGATGCGGGCGGTCAGGCCGTCTTGCTAGCGCCGACGGAGGTTCTCGCCGGTCAACACCACCGGTCGGTGGTCGCGCTGATGGGAGACCTCGCCGGTGCCGGCACCCTCGAGGCGGCACCCGACGCCACGGCTGTGGCGCTGCTGACCGGGTCAACTCCTGCGGGCGAGCGTCGGGCGATCCTCAACGGTGCCGCTTCGGGAGCGATCGGTCTCCTGATCGGGACGCATGCGCTGCTGGAGGAGAGCGTCGCCTTCCGCGACCTCGGGCTGCTGGTCGTCGACGAGCAGCACCGGTTCGGCGTCGAGCAACGTGCGGCGATCGTGGAGCGAGCCGGCTACACGCCTCCGCACGTGCTCGTGATGACCGCCACGCCGATCCCGCGCACGGTGGCCATGACCGTCTTCGGCGACCTCGACGTCTCCTCGCTCCACGACCTGCCGGCCGGGCGGGTCGGGACCCAGACCACCGTCGTCCCGGCAGCCGAGCGCCCTGACTGGCTGGCCCGCGCCTGGGGGCGGGTGCGCGAGGAGGTCGAGAAGGGAAGGCAGGCATACGTCGTGTGCCCGCGCATCGGCGGGGAGCCGGACGCCGAGACGGCCGACCCCCCCGACGACGACTTCGTCCCACGGCGCGCGCCGCTGGCGGTTGCCGACGTCGCGGCGCAGCTGCTCAGCGGGCCGCTGAGCGGGCTGCGGCTCTACATGCTGCACGGCCGGCTCGGGTCGGAGGAGAAGGACGACGTCATGCGGCGGTTCGCCGCCGGGGACATCGACGTCCTGGTGTGCACGACGGTGATCGAGGTCGGTGTCGACGTTCCCAACGCGTCCGTCATCGTCGTCCTGGACGCCGAGCGGTTCGGCGTGTCGCAGCTCCATCAGCTCCGCGGTCGGGTCGGCCGGGGTTCGGAGCCTGGGTTGTGCCTTCTCGTCACCGACGCTCCGGAGGCGAGCCCCTCACGCGCGCGGCTGTCCGGAGTCGCGGCGACCACAGACGGATTTGCGCTTGCCGACCTCGACCTCCGCAACCGCCGCGAAGGCGATGTGCTGGGGGCGGCGCAGTCCGGCCGCCGGTCGAGCCTGCGGTTGCTGTCGGTGCTGGACGATGCAGAGCTGATCGCGACGGCACGAGAGACGGCCACCGCCCTTGTCGAAGGCGATCCGCTGCTCGACCGGCATCCGCTGCTGGCCGCCGAGGTGGAGCGGCTGGTCGAGCAGGAGCAGGCCGGCTACATGGAGAAGTCGTGACTCGGATCATCAGGGGAGAGGCCGGTGGCCGGCGGCTGGAGACGCCGACCGGCAACGCGACCCGCCCGACCTCCGACCGGGTCCGCGAGGCCTTGTTCTCCTCCCTCGAGTCGCTGCTGGGCACCGTCCATTCGCGCCGGTTCCTCGATGTCTTCGCCGGGTCCGGCGCTGTTGGCCTCGAGGCTCGCTCGCGAGGCGCCGTCGGCGTGACCCTGATCGAGCGAGAGCCGGCGCTTGCCGCGCTGATCCGTCGAAACGCGGAGGCGCTCGGACTCACGGAGGTAGTGGTGGTCCAAGCCAGCGCCGACCGCGTGGCCGGCCGGGCCGGTGGCCCCTACGACATCGTGTTCCTCGACCCGCCGTACTCCCTGTCCACCGCACGGGTGGAGGACGTGCTGGGCCGGCTGCTCGGCGACGGCATCGTGGCCGAGGGTGCGGTCGTTGTGGTGGAGCGCTCGACCCGTCAGCCGGAGCTCCGCTGGCCCGGCGGGATCGAGCCGCTGCAGCAGCGCCGGTACGGCGAGACAATGCTCTGGTACGGGCGCCGGACCAGTGGCGAAATCGCGGCCGGTGACGAGACGAGGAGCCGTTGATGCGCAGAGCCGTCTGCCCCGGGTCGTTCGACCCGGTGACCAACGGGCATCTCGACGTCATCGGCAGGGCCGCGTCGCTGTTCGACGCTGTCACGGTCGCCGTCCTGGTCAACGAGGCCAAGCAGACCGTGTTCACTATCGACGAGCGCATCGAGATGCTCACCGAGGCAGTTGCTGGGTGGGACAACGTCGAGGTCGCCTCCTTCGAGGGCCTGCTCGTCGACTTCTGCGTGGCACACCAAGCAGCCTCGATCGTCAAGGGAGTGCGGGTCGCCGCCGATTTCGACTACGAAGTCTCGATGGCTCACATGAACGGTCGGCTCGCCCGGGTCGAGACGGTGTTCCTGCCGGCCCGGCCCGAATGGGCCTTCGTCGCATCGAGCCTGGTCAAGGAGGTCGTGCGATTTGGTGGCGATGTCGCGGGACTCGTACCGTCGAACGTGCTCACCCGCCTGCAACAGAGACTGACCGCCGATCCGACTGGCGCTGCGCCGGGCTCGGCGCGAGCCGAGCAGCACCGTTAGCGAGAGAGGCCGAGTGGACGTCGACGAGATCGTGGCGCGGTTGCGTCAGGCCCTGGAGGACGCCCGGGCGCTGCCGATGTCAGCGTCGGCAGTCGTCAACCGCACCGAGCTGCTCGACCTCATCGGGAAGTTGGAGGCCGAACTGCCTGTCGCCTTCGCGACCTCCGACAACATCGTGTCCGAACGCGAGGACCTGGTCACCCACGCGCACCGCGAGGCTGCGGAGATCATCGCGGCCGCCAAGGACGAGCGGGAGCGCATCCTCTCCGACACCGAGGTCTTCCAGTTCGCGAAGGCCGAAGCCGACAAGGAGCGTGCCGCGGCGGCCCAGGAGTGCGAGGGACTGCGCCGCGACACCGACGACTACGTCGACATGCGGCTGGCGAACCTCGAGGTGACCCTGACCAAGACCCTCGACGCCGTCAGTCGGGGCCGGGACCGGCTCCGACAGCGGTCAGACCTGGACCCTTCGACGCTGGCCGCCGAGGCGGAGGCCAACCCGTTGCCCGACTTCGATTAGTAGCGGTCCGGCCCTGTCCTGGTGCGGCTGGTGTCGCTGAGGGATTTGAGACGGCACAGCCGGACCCGTTACCCTAGTCGCTGGCTCCCGCTGGGGGCCGCCGTCTGGTTGTGCCGGCTTAGCGGAAGATCCTGCGATGCGTCTCGATTCGCGTTCGCCGCTCGTGATCAACACTCACGATCTGGGGCGACGTCCCGGATCGATGCGCACCACTAGCCTTTCGGTTCCGGCCCCGCCGGACATGGGTGTCGAGTTGCTCGGCGTCCCTGAGGGTTCGACCGTCGACCTGCAGGTGCGGTTGGAGTCGGTGCTCGAGGGGGTGCTCGTGTCGGCGACGGCGCGAGTGACGACGACCGGCGAGTGCGCACGGTGCCTGGGTGTCATCGACGACGACCTCGAGGTGACCTTCCAGGAGCTGTACGTCTATCCGGAAAGCGACGCCGAGGAGGACGAGGCCGGTCGGCTTTACGGTGAGCTGCTCGACCTCGAGCCTGCACTTCGGGACGCGGTGGTGCTTGCGCTGCCGTACCAACCGGTGTGCCGGCCGGACTGTCGCGGGTTGTGCGTCCAGTGTGGGACGCGGCTCGATGACGAGCCCGACCACTCACACCACGACGACGTCGACCCGCGCTGGGTGGCGCTGTCGACGTACAGACCGGAGCAGGTCAGGTCGGCGAGCGAACCGCCCGCCGGGACCGCAGAACACGAGGAGTAGTCAGTGGCAGTTCCGAAGCGGAAGATGTCGCGCAGCAACACGCGCCACCGCCGTTCGCAGTGGAAGGCGTCGGCACCGTCGTTGGTGACCTGCGCCAACCCGGCGTGCCGATCCCTGCACCTGCCGCACCGGGCCTGCCCGAGCTGTGGCCAGTACGGCGCCCGGTCCGACCGGCGGCAGGTCCTCTGACCTCAGTCCCGTGGACGACACCTCGCTGCGTTCCTCCGTCGACGAGCTGTGTGCTCAGCTCGGCGTCGACGACTTCGACCCCACATTGCTGCGGCGGTCTTTGACCCATCGCAGCTATGCCTACGAAAACGGCGGCCTGCCGACGAACGAGCGCCTGGAGTTCCTCGGTGACTCGGTGCTAGGCGTGGTCGTCACCGAGTCGCTGTTCCGCACCCACCCCGACCTGTCGGAGGGTCGACTCGCGAAGCTGCGCGCGGCAGTCGTCAACGCTCGGGCGCTCGCCGAGGTCGCGCGCACCCTCGGTCTCGGCGAGCACATCATGCTCGGCCGTGGCGAGGAGGCGACCGGAGGTCGGGAGAAGTCGTCGATCCTGTCCGACACCGTCGAGGCGATCATCGGCGCTGTCTATCTCGACAAGGGTTTCGAGGTGGCCGCCGAGGTCGTCCACCGGCTCTTCGACCCGCTGATGGCGGCCGCCGCCGACCTCGGGGCCGGCCTGGACTGGAAGACAAGCCTGCAAGAGCTCGCGGCCGACCTTGGGCTCGGTGTGCCGGAGTACCTCATCGACGACAGCGGGCCGGATCACGAGAAGACGTTCGTCGCACGCGTGCGCGTCGGCACGGCCGTCTACGGTCACGGCACCGGACGGTCGAAGAAGGAGGCCGAGCAGCAATCCGCCGAGACCGCCTGGCGAGAGATCCACAGCAACCATCCGGAGCTGCCGGTCGTCGAGCCGCCGGTGGGCAACGGCTCGAACGCCGGCTCCGGGTAGTCGATGCCGGAGCTGCCCGAGGTCGAAGTTGTCAGGCGTGGGCTCGACCGGGTGGCCGTCGATCGTCGGATCGAGGCTGTCGAGGTCTATCACCCACGGCCGTTACGACGGCATCTCGCCGGTGCCGACGACTTCGCCGCCCGCCTTCGCGGTGTCCGCGTCGAAGCGGCCCGCCGTCGCGGGAAGTACCTCTGGCTGGCCCTCGACTCCGGTGACGGGCTGCTCGCGCATCTCGGGATGAGCGGCCAGCTCCTGGTCCGGGCGACCGGAAGCCCGCCGGTGCCGCACCTGCGCGTCCGGCTGGCGCTCAGTGCCCACAGGTCGCTGCCTCCCGAGCTGTGGTTCGTCGACCAGCGGATGTTCGGTGGGCTGCTGATCTCGACCGGCGGTGCGGAGCTGCCGGCCGAGATCGCCCACATCGCCCGCGACCCGCTCGACGAGCTGTTCGACGACGCCGGCTTCGCCACCAGGCTGCGTGCTCGACGTACGGGCATCAAGCGGGCGTTACTGGACCAGACGCTGGTCTCCGGCATCGGCAACATCTACGCCGACGAGGCGCTGTGGCTGGCCCGCCTCCACTTCGCGCGACCGACCGAGACGTTACGGCGGGGCGAGGTCGAGCGGCTGCTCGCGTCGGTGCGACAGGTCATGCAGGCGGCGCTGGCCGCTGGCGGCACGTCCTTCGACGCCCTCTACGTCGACGTCGACGGGCAGTCGGGGTACTTCGAACGTTCGCTCGCCGTCTACGGGCGGACCGACCAGCCGTGCATCCGCTGCGGTCGGCCGATCCGACGGGACCCGTTCATGAACAGGTCGTCGTTCACCTGCCCGACTTGTCAGCCGCGGCCACGGCGCGCCCGCTGGTAGGCGGCCGACGGCGGCCAAGTTGACCCGGGAGGCCCACCGGTGCCACCCTGAGAACAGCAGCGGATCTCTTCGCCGGATCACCGGCGCACTCCTCGCCCGGATCCATCGCATCGCGATCGAAGCGCTGCTCACCCCGAACCGCCGGGAGGATGTTTTTCATGGCCAAGGCTCTCCTTGGATACGTCGGAGGCGATGTTCGCCTCCTGGAGGACAACCGCAGACTGCGCCGCAGGGTGGCCGAGCTCGACGCTCTGGTGCTCCGCCTCCAGGCACAGATCGACGCGCTGAACGCTGAGCTGCTCCACGAGGACCTGCTGACCGTGCCTGAAGGCATGGCGACGCAGGCCTCCGCCTCGGCCTGACGCCGTAACTTCGCGCCGCCGCCTCCGCCGCAACACCGCTGTCGCTTGGCGGCGTGGTGACCGGCTGGAGAGCAGGCTCCGGCGATAGTGTGCAGGCTGGCCTTCCCCCCGACGTCGGTCGTCCTCGGTGCGCTTGTCGCGTGAGGCGTCCAGCGCCTGAAGGAGCACCGCCTTGTATCTCAAGAGCCTGACGCTGCGGGGTTTCAAGTCCTTCGCATCGTCGACCACGCTGCACCTCGAGCCTGGCATCACCTGCGTTGTGGGGCCCAACGGCTCGGGCAAGTCCAACGTGGTCGACGCGCTGGCCTGGGTGATGGGTGAGCAGGGTGCGAAGTCGCTGCGCGGCGGGAAGATGGAGGACGTCGTCTTCGCCGGGACGGCGGCGCGCGCTCCACTGGGGCGTGCTGAGGTTGTGCTGACGATCGACAACACCGACGGTGCGCTTCCGATCGACTACACCGAGGTGACGATCTCGCGGACGATGTTCCGCAGCGGCGGCTCCGAGTACGCGATGAACGGGCAGCCGTGTCGGCTGCTCGACGTCCAAGAGCTGCTCGCCGACTCCGGGATCGGCCGCGAGATGCATGTCGTCGTGGGACAGGGCCGGCTCGAGGCGATCCTGCATGCGACGCCCGAGGAGCGGCGCGGCTTCGTCGAGGAGGCCGCCGGTGTCCTCAAGCACCGCCGGCGCAAGGAGAAGGCGGTCCGCAAGCTCGATGCCACCGACGCCAACCTGACGCGGCTGGCCGACCTGCTGACCGAGATCCGGCGGCAGCTGAAGCCACTCGGACGGCAGGCCGAGGTCGCCAAGCACGCAGCGGTCGTGCAGATGGCCGCCAGGGACGCGCGCGCCAGGTTGCTGGCCGACGACGTCGTGACGGGACGCGCAGCGCTCGAACGCGAGACGGCCGACGACGAGGAGCTGCGTCGTCGCCGTACGGCGGCAGAGGAGGCCATCGAGGCGGGGCGGGCGCGGGAGAAGGACCTGGAGGAGGCGGTGGCCGCGGTGACGCCGCGGCTGGCGACCGCGCAGGAGACCTGGTTCGCCCTGGCCCGGCTGCGCGACCGGTTCACGGCCGTGGGCAGTCTGGCCGCTGAGCGCCGGCGGCGGATGACCGAGGAGCCGCTGCCGGAACGGTTCGGGCGCGACCCCGGGGAGCTGGAAGCCGAAGCCGCAGACCTACGCCGACGCGAGCAGGAGATCGCCACGGAGCTCGCGTCCCGTCGGCAGGCGCTGGATCGTGCGGCGCAGGCGCGGCAACAGGCCGAAGCGGCGCACGCGGAGGAGGACCGGCGGGTCGCAGCGCTGCTGCGCGCCGTCGCCGACCGGCGGGAGGGTCGCGCCACGCTGGCCGGCCGGGTCGACTCGCTGCGCAGCAGGTCGAATGCGGCCGAGGACGAGATCGCCAGGCTGCAGAGCGCCCGCGACGAGGCGCAAGCTCGGGCGGACCGGGCCCAGCGGGACTTCACGGCCCTGGAGACGACGGTCGCCGGGCTCGACGCCGGTGAGCGTGGACTCGACGCCGAGTACGAAGCCGCCTGTGGGGTGCTGCACGACCTCGACGACCGGCTGGCCAAGCTGCGCGAGCAGTTGCAGGCATCCGAGCGTGAACGGGCCGGCCTGGCGGCCCGGCGCGACGCCCTCGAGCTGGGCCTGGTCCGCAAGGACGGTGCTGGCGCCCTGGCGGCCAGCGCCGATCAGCTGAGCGGCGTCCTCGGCCCGGTGGCGAGGCTGATCACGGTCCGGTCCGGCTACGAGGCTGCTGTGGCCGGAGCGCTGGGAAGGGCCGCGGAGTCAGTCGCCGTGGCCGGCCTCGACGCAGCGATCGCGTCGATCGAGCACCTCAAGCGGACCGACCTCGGTCGGGCCGACCTGCTCGTCGGTGCCGAGGATGCGACGACAGCGGCGGTTGGGTCGGCGCCAGCCGGGTCGACGTACGTGCTGGACCTGCTGGACGCGCCGGCAGCGCTGGCAGCCGCCCTGCATGCGCTGCTCGGCTCAACGGTCGTGGTCGAGGATCTGTCCGCGGCACGACGGCTGGTGCTCGAGCATCCCGCCCTGACCGCGGTGACCCGCGCCGGCGACGTCCTCGGTGTGCGGACGGCTGCGGGAGGCTCAGCCAGCCAACCCAGCCCGATCGAGATCCAGGCGGCGGTGGAGGAGGCCATGGCGGCGTTCGAAGACGCCACTGCGGCCACCGAGCGGCTCCGATTCGAGCTCGCCGGGCTGGAACAGGACCGCCGGGCTGCGCAGAGACGGGTCGACGTCGCGTTGGCCAAGCTCCACGAGAGCGACGCCGCACTCGCCGCTGTCGCCGAGGAGCTCGGACAGTTCGGAGCCGCGGTGCGTTCGGGTCGGGCCGAGTGCGAGCGCATCGACGCCGCCATCGCGGCCGCCAGGCGGGCCCGCGACGACGACGTCGCAGGTCTCGCGGAGCTCGAGCAGCGCCTTGCCGGCTTCGACGACGCCGTCGACGAAGAGCCCGACACGAGCACCGTGCAGGACCTCGCGGCAGCGGTGCACAGCGCACGCGACGGCGAGCTCGCGGCTTTGCTCGCCGTACGGACGGCGGAAGAGCGCGCGCAGGCGCTGCATGGCCGGGCCGATGCGCTGACGGCCGCGGCCGAGGCCGAACGCGCGGCTCGCCAGCAGGCCCGGGCTCACCGCGAGCGGGTGCTGCGAGAGGGCCGCACCGCCGCGGCGGTGGAGACGGCAGTCAGCCACATCCTGGAGCGGCTCGACGTCTCGCTCGCGGTTGCAACCGAGCGCCGGGAGGCAGTCGAGCGCGACCGGGCCACGCACCAGGCCGCGCTGCTGTCGCTGCGGGAGCAGCAGCGGGCTGTCGAGGCAGAGCTGGCCACCCTCACCGACACCGTCCACCGCGACGAGATGATGCGAGCGGAGCACCGGCTCCGGATGGAGCAGCTCGAACAGCGCGCGATGGATGAGCTCGGGCTCGACCTGGAGTCGCTGGTCGCCGAGTTCGGGCCGCACCAGCCGGTTCCCGTGCCAGCTGCGGCCGACTCCGAAGAGGTCGACCGGGCCGAGCCGGCTGTCGCTCCCTACGACCGGCGCGAGCAGGAGCGCCGGCTCCGCTCGAGTGAGCGCGCGCTCGCCGAGCTGGGCCGGATCAACCCGCTGGCGCTCGAGGAGTTCGGCGCATTGGAGGAGCGGCATGCCTTCCTCAGCGGCCAGCTGGAGGACCTGAGACGCACCCGGCGCGACCTGCTCGACATCGTCAAGGAGGTCGACCAACGCGTGCAGGAGGTCTTCGCAGCCGCGTACGTCGACGTAGCCCGCGAGTTCTCAGCCGTCTTCGCTCGGCTCTTCCCGGGTGGGGAGGGGCGTCTGCCGTTGACCGACCTCGACGACATGCTGACAACCGGCATCGAGGTGGAGGCCAAGCCTGCGGGGAAGCGGGTCAAGCGGTTGTCGCTGCTGTCGGGCGGGGAGCGTTCGCTGGTGGCGGTCGCCTTCCTGGTGGCCTTGTTCAAGGCCCGGCCGTCGCCGTTCTATGTGCTCGACGAAGTGGAGGCAGCCCTCGACGACGCGAACATCGGCCGGCTCCTCGGCATCTTCGACGAGCTGAGGGACACCTCCCAGCTGGTCGTGATCACCCACCAGAAGCGGACGATGGAAGTCGCGGACGCGCTCTACGGCGTCTCCATGCGCGGGGACGGCGTCTCTGCGGTGATCAGTCAGCGGCTTCGTGAACGAGAGTCGGCCTGACTCGTCGATTTCGGCATCAGTGTGGGCCCGCTCACCTCCGCCGTTGAGCGGGCGGTCGGTCATTGGTGAGGGGTGGCAGACTGGGTACAAAGGGGAGAACGGTCCACGTGTCGGGAGGTGAGCCAGCATGCTGCTCGTCATCGTCGGTTTGCTCGTCGCCATGGCGCTTGCCGCCCTCGTCACGACCTTTGTGGCCTATCCGCACCGCGGCGAGCCCATCCCGCATGCGGCTTGGCTCGGCGACGCCATGAAGAGCGCCCGCGACAAGATCGTCCGCTGATCGGCCGTTTCGGCCATCGCGAGCTGACGGGCTCGGTTCATGCCTGACTTCATCATCCTTGGCATCGTCCTCGGCGTCCTGCTGCTCGCCTCGATCGTTGGCCTCGTCGCCGGTCAGTTCCGCCGGCGCCAGCCTCCCGGCCCGCTGCCGCCGGACGTCGAGCGGGAGGCGGGACCGGTCCGTCCCGGCGAGGTGGCGGAGCCGGGGGCGCCGGTCGCCGATACCGGGCACCCGTCGGCGTCCACCCTGCCGGAGGACGTGCTCGTCGAGCCGTCCGCTCCGGCTCCAGAGATCGAACGGCCCGAACCGCCAGCCGGTCGGCTGCGCCGGCTGCGGGCCCGGCTCGCACGCTCGCAGTCGACGCTCGGGCGCGGGCTGCTGGCGCTGCTCTCACGCGAGCGCATCGACGAGGCCACGTGGGAGGAGATCGAGGACACACTGCTGGCCGCAGATGTCGGCGTCGGACCGACACAGGACCTCGTCGAGCGACTCCGGACGAGGCTCAAGGTGGAGTCAGCTGGTCCCGAGCAGGCCGAGGCGTTGCTCCGCGACGAGCTCACCGCTGTCCTCGGGCCAGATCTGGACCGCCGCCTGCACGCGGCTCGTACCGCTGGCAAGCCGGGCGTCGTGATGGTCGTCGGGGTCAACGGCGTGGGTAAGACGACGACGGTGGGGAAGATCGCTCGGGTGCTCGTCGCCGAGGACAAGGACGTCGTGCTGGCCGCCGCCGACACGTTCCGTGCCGCCGCCGCCGACCAGCTGCAGACCTGGGGCGACCGGGTGGGCGTGTCGACCGTGCGCGGACCCGAGGGCGCCGACCCGGCGAGCGTCGCGTTCCAGGCGGTCCGAACAGGTGTCGAGCAGGAGGCCGATGTCGTGCTCGTCGACACTGCCGGCCGCCTGCACACCAAGGCCGGACTGATGGACGAGCTCGGCAAGGTGAAGCGGGTGATCGAGCGGCAGGCGCCCGTCGAGGAGGTGCTGCTCGTCATCGACGCGACGACCGGGCAGAACGGGCTGATCCAGGCCCGCGTCTTCGCCGAGGTCGTGGACGTCACCGGCGTCGTGTTGACCAAGCTCGACGGCACGGCCAAGGGCGGGATCGTGATCGCGGTCCAGCGTGACCTGGGTGTGCCGGTCAAGCTGGTGGGCCTCGGGGAGGGCGCCGACGACCTGGCGCCGTTCGACGTAGCAGAGTTCGTCGACGCGCTACTCGCCGACTGACCCGATCTCGCCCACCAGACACCCGGGGTGGCCCCAATCTGGGCGATCCGGGCGGCCGTTCGGGCCGTCAGCGGTGCCCGGTCCCATAGATGCGGAAGCCAGCCAGGGCGAGTCAGGACACCTCGGTCGGGCCGCGGCCGGAGAGGTCGAGTAGCTGCGTGCCGGCGGGCGCGAAGGTCGCGACATGGTTGAGGTAGGCGGCGCGTCCCTGGTCGTTGAGCAGGCCGTCGTGGACCGGTACGACGACGCGCGGGCCGATCCGCGCGATGAACTCCAGCGTGTCGCGCACGGCCGCCCACGGCGCGTTCAGCGGCACGCAGAGAATGTCGACGGCGCCTTCCGGATCGGCATCGTAGGCGTCGCCGGGATGGAAGAGCGTCGGCTCGCCTTCGGCGCTGAGGACGACGCCGGTGTTGCCGCAGCGCCGTACGCCGTCGTGGTTGTGGGCGTGCAGGTCGCCAACCGGCAGCAGCGTGACCTCGCCGACGCGCACTGCGGTGCCCGAGGCCAGTGTCTCGGACGACAGGCGGCCCCCGCTGTGCTCGGCAAGCAGCGCCGCCGTCTCCGGTTCGGCGAGCCAGCGGGCATCGGGGTTGCCGGCGTGCAGATCGGGGATGCGTTCGGCATCGGCATGGTCTGCGTGCTGGTGGGTGAGAACGACGGCGTCCAGGCCGGTGAGCCGGGTGAAGTCCCCGGAGTAGTTGCCCGGATCGACGAGCACTCTCGTGCCGGCCACCTCGACCAGGACGCAGGCATGACCGAGATGGGTGAGTCGCATCGAACCACCGTAGGACAGTGGTTGCCGGCCGGCGACCGCCGCGGTGGAGACGCCCGTGAGCGAGCGCTGCGACGGTAGGCTTGACCGCCGTGGCTTGGCGGCCCGCCGGTCGCCGTACCGCTTGATCACCAACTCGACCACGAAGGACGCGCGCTCCCGTGTTCACCACGCTGCAGGACCGGTTGTCGGCGACGCTGAAGAACCTGCGCGGCAAGGGCCGCCTGTCCGACGCCGACATCGACGCGACCTGCCGGGAGATCCGGCTGGCGTTGCTCGAGGCGGACGTCGCGCTGCCGGTGGTGCGGGCGTTCATCGAGCGGGTGCGGGAGCGGGCCAAGGGCGCCGAGGTCAACGAGGCACTCAACCCCGCCCAACAGGTCGTCAAGATCGTCGACGAGGAGCTCGTCGCGATCCTGGGCGGTGAGACCCGCCGGCTGCGCTTCGCGAAGTCCCCGCCGACCGTCATTTTGCTCGCCGGGCTGCAGGGCTCCGGCAAGACGACCCTGGCCGGCAAGCTGGGGCGCTGGCTGAAGGACAACGGGCACAGCCCATTGCTCGTGGCCGCCGACCTGCAACGCCCGAACGCCGTCACTCAACTGCAGGTGGTGGGCGACCAGGCCGGGGTGACCGTGTATGCGCCCGAGCCGGGCAGCGGTGTCGGCGACCCGGTGACGGTCGCGCGCGGCGGTGTCGAGGAGGCGCGGCGCAGCCTCTACGACGTCGTGGTCGTCGACACGGCCGGCCGGCTCGGCGTCGACACGGAGATGATGCAGCAGGCGGCCGACATCCGCGACGCGGTGCAGCCCGACGAGACGCTTTTCGTCGTCGACGCGATGATCGGTCAGGACGCCGTCACGACGGCGCAGGCGTTCCTCGACGGCGTCGGCTTCAGCGGGGTGGTGCTCACCAAGCTCGACGGCGACGCCCGCGGCGGAGCGGCGCTCTCGGTCGCCTCGGTCACCGGCCGGCAGGTGATGTTCGCGTCCAACGGCGAGAAGCTCACCGACTTTGACGCGTTCCATCCCGACCGGATGGCGTCGCGCATTCTCGGGATGGGCGACGTGCTGACGCTGATCGAACAGGCAGAGCGGGCTTTCGACGCGAAATCGGCGGCGGAGGCGGCGGCGAAGCTACAAGGTCGCGGCGGGGAGTTCACCCTCGACGACTTCCTCAAGCAGATGCAGGCCGTCCGCAAGATGGGCTCGATGTCGAAGATCATGGGCATGCTCCCGGGCATGGGGCAGTTCAAGGAGCAGATCGAGAGCTTCGACGACCGAGAGATCGACAGGATCGAGGCGCTGATCTTGTCGATGACTCCCGGGGAGCGCGCCAACCCCAAGATCATCGACGGCTCCCGGCGCGCCAGGATCGCGCGCGGCGCCGGCCGAGCACCGAGCGACGTCAACCAGCTGGTCGACAGGTTCTTCGCCGCCCGCAAGATGATGACGTCGATGGCAGGCGGTGGCGGCATCCCGGGCATGCCTGGGATGGGCGGCTTCGGTCGGCGGAACAAGGGCAAGCAGGGCAAGCCGCAGCCGCGCGCGAAGCGAGGTTCGGGCAACCCGGCCAAGCGGGCGGCCCAGGAGCGCGCCGCTTCGCTGGCGGCAGCCTCCGACGACGACGGCAGCGCCGCCGGGCCGGATCCGGTGCAGGAGTTCGAGCTGCCTCAAGAGCTCAAGGACCTGCTCTAGCTGGCTCAGCGCAAGTGGCCAATCCCGGCGGGATCTGCATTGAGTGGCCGGAGGCGACAGCACATCGGCCATTTGTGGTGTAGGCAGCGGCCACTTTCGGCCCCGCCTGCCGGGAGCGCCGCACTCGCTCGGGATCGGAGGGGTCGAGGGTGGCTACATGCCGCCCTGGCCGGCTGGGACCTGTCCTGGCGGGTTGGGCTTCGCACTGCCGTCGTACGCGGGACGACCACCGGTCTTGATCGGGATCCCGTCGACCGCCGCGCCGTACTCGGGCGTGTACTTCGAGTTGTGCCGGAAGGTGTCGACGAACCGCTGCATCCGCGGATCGGTCGGCGACTGGACCCGCAGCTGGTAGCCCCAGGAGCTCAGGACGATCGGCGCCGGCAGGTCGTTGCTCGACCACGGGCTCAGGTCCATGTAGCGATTGGCCTGGCCGGAGGTCTGCTCCTGCTCGGAGATCATCGACTGCTTGTTGACGAAGGCCCGCAGGGTGGCGACCTCGGACTTCGGCAGGTTGGGGTCGTAGGTGATCCAGACGGCCCCGTGCTCGAGGTTATGGACCGCTCGCTCCGTCGGGATCGGCTTGGTGTAGATGCCGGCGTTCATCCAGACCGGGTTGTGCGGTCCGCCGACCGGCGGAAGCACCGCGTACTTCACCGGGCCGAGCACGTGGGTGTGCTCGAGGGCGCCGGGCGGCGAATTGCCGTTGCCCGGCCAGCCTTGGGTGTCCCACGCCAAGACGCCGGGGATGCCGCTGTTGTTCGGCACCCGCTTGGGGGTCTGCTGGACGGTGGTCTTGCCGCTGACTCCGGCCGGGACGATCTGTTGGGCCGGGTT
>JAICMS010000006.1 GCA_025929075.1 Propionibacteriales bacterium | reverse complement strand
GGTAGAGCGCAGCCACAAGGCACCGTCGGCCTCGTATGTCAGACCGCCGTTTCGGAGCCTCTCTACCGCGGCGTCGACTTCGCCCCGCTCGTGCAGAGACCGCTCGCTGAAGTACACGTCGAAGTCGACCCCGAAGTCGTGCAGGCTGCCCTTGATCTCGTCCCACATCAGCTCCACGCCGCGACGACGGAAGACATCCCTGGCCTCCCCAACAGAGAGGTTCTTGACGTCAGGCTCGGCGGTCACCACTGCCTGCGCTGCATCGGCGATGTAGTCGCCGGCGTAGCCGTCCTCCGGTGTGGGCTCTCCTGCCGCGGCGGCTTGGAGGGACGTGGCGAACCTGTCGATCTGCGCGCCGGCGTCGTTGAAGTAGTACTCCCTCGTGACAGCCGCGCCGGCGCCGGTCAGGAGTCGCCCGATCGCGTCGCCCACGGCGGCCCACCGGGCGCTCGCGAGCGTGACCGGCCCGGTCGGGTTGGCCGACACGAACTCCACGTTGACGCTGCTGCCTGCCAGTCGGGTCGAGTCGCCGTACGACCCCCCGGCCGAGACCACCAGCGACGCGACCTGACCTTGCGCTGCCGCAGCGACCCTGACGTTGATGAACCCAGGTCCGGCCACCTCCACCGACGCGATGCCGTCGACCTCGCGCAGCTCATCGGCGAGCAGACCGGCAAGGTCGCGCGGCGCTAGTCCGGCGAGTCGCGAGAGCTGCAGTGCTGCGTTGGTCGCGTAGTCGCCGTGCGCCTTCTCCTTGGGCCGCTCGACCTTCACCCGGCTGGCGATGTCCGTCCTCGCGAGCGTCACCGTGCCCCGATCGGCCAAGCCCACAAGGGCGTGCACGATCACCTGGGAGAGCTCGTCAGGGGTCACCGACCCATCCTATCGAGCCTCCTCCGGCCCCCCGGCCTCGTCGTCGGGGCTGGCCCGCGGCTTGGGAATCAGCGACCGTACCGTGGCGACCAGGTGCTCCGGGTCGAACGGTTTGGTGACGTAGGCGTCGGCCCCGGCGGCCCGCCCGCGCTCGAGGTCGCTGCCCTGCGCCCGTGCCGACACCATCACGATCGGAATGTGCGCCGTGGCCGGGTTGGCGCGCAGCCTGGCGACGGTCTCCAGACCGTCGAGCCGCGGCATCGAGACGTCCATCGTGATGACGTCGGGCTCGAGTGCCTCGACGATGTCGAGGCACTCCTGGCCGTCGACGGCGCTGTAGACCTCGAACCCTTCGAACTCGAGATTGAGCGCGATGAGGGTCCGGATGTCCTGGCGATCGTCCACGACGAGAACCCGAGCTTGGCCGACCACACCGGGGACGGTAGCCGCTCCCCGCCAGGATCGTCGCCGTTCGGGCGCAGGCTCCTCCGCTGATAGCCTTTGTCAGCCCCTCATGACGCCCGTTCGCGTCAGAGCCCCCGTAGCTCAGGGGATAGAGCACCGCCCTCCGGAGGCGGGTGCGCAGGTTCGAATCCTGCCGGGGGCGCCCTGGCGATGTCTCAGGACATCGGAATCGGGGCGAACCGTCATCTTGGGGGAGTCGGAGGGCAAATGGCGCGGTAGGACGGTGTGCTGCCGACGTATCGGGTCCACTCCTCGCGCGTGAACGGCGATCCGGCGACACGGCAGGCGGCAACCGCCCATTCCTGCGGGTCACCGGCCATGGTGAACCATCGTTGATCCGACCCTGCAGCGCTCGGGCCGAAGCCCGTGATCTTCCCGTCTGGCATGAACCACGCCCACCCTGTGCCGTCGCTTGCCGCGGTCAGCGGGCCGCCTATCGGGCGCAGGGTCCGTCCATCCCACAGGCTCATCGCTCCGTTGCCCCCGTGCTCAGAACCGAGCCGTTGTCGGGCGAGAAGCTCAGCGTGCTCACTGGCCCGCCGTCCGTCGAGACCATGGGCGACATAGGGTGCAGCGTCTGCGCATCGAGCAGTCTGAGGTTTCCGGCCCATGTACCGACCACAACACGCTGCCCGTCGGGGGACCACGCGGCGGCGCTCACGACGCCCTGGACGCCCAGATGAGTTTGGCCGACCAGTCTCCCGGTGCGTGGGTCGACGAGTCCCAGGCTCTGCACCGGCGGCGGAGCCGTGCGATCCGCCGACGGACCGCCATGGCTCGAGGCGGGCGGCGTGGGGTTGTACCCGGCGACGACCACGTCCCCGTTCGGGTCGTAGAACATGGGCATGGGGAGCGTGTGGAGGCCCGCCGGTCCGCTGAAATGGATGTCGAATGAGCGCACCACTCGACCGGACGGTAGAGAAATGACTGCTATCCGGTGGTCTCCGACGGCGCACACGGCCTGCGTGCCGTCCTCGGAGATCACGCCGGTGTATGAATAGTGGGCGCTCGGGCGCGGAGTCGCGAGAAACCGTGACACGACTCTGTCGCTCGGCAGGCTAAGAACCGCAGAGTGAATGACCGAGTTTGGCCCGACGTACTGCAGAAGCACACGGTCGACTGAGCGATCCACGGTCAGCGCGGCTATGACGTCACGCTTCGGGATGGCAATCGGGTACGACGTCGATGTGCGGGTCAGCGGGTCCGACTCGATCAGCCGCGGTGGGGCGAGACCCGGTTCGCCGAGGGTGGTCACGGTGATCACGTGCGACCCGGCCATGAAGGAGACCTCCCCCTGTGGGGCCGCGACTCTGGAACGGTGCACGACAACCGCAGTGTCGTCCAGGTTGATGGACACGATCTCATTTGCCGGGTCGGTTAAGTAGAGCGCAGGGTGGGTCGGAGTGCCCGACCAGGCCAGAGTCTCGTGATCGCCCGGTCGGCTCGGTATCGCAAGCCGCTCAACGGTGCCGGTGGGAACGGCGTCGATGGCGAGCTTCACGCCCGGCGCGACGGCGGCGACCCTATCGCCGCCAGGGGAGAAGGCGACGTCAGTGACTTTCGCAGACAAGGCGAAGGAGTCGGCGACTCGGTTCGGCGGCGAAGCCGATATCACACGGACGAGCCGCGGGCGACCTGGAGCAGTCGTCGCGATGTACCGGCCGTCGGGCGACAATGAGAAAGGCCCCCGTCCCGAACTGTGCTCCGCGACGCGTGAGGAGATCGCGCGGAAACCCGCCGCGTCGTCGCGCAGGGTGAACTCCACGAGGTGCCCCGTCGCCGTCCCGATCGCGAGAGCACTCGTGCCCGCGGCGAGTTGCGTGATGGGCGCATCGACACGCAGCACGTGTGGGGGGCGGGAGTAGTCGCTGGTGTCGAACACGGCCACAGTGCGGCTCGGCTGCAGGGCGCCCCCGAGCAGATCGTGGCTGGGCCGTCCGACGATCACGGCGAGCCAGCGGCCGTCGCCGGTGAACGCCGCTGACGACCACGTGCCGACTCGACGCTGCGTGCCGTGGATGTGCAGCTCGGTGATGACTGCTCCGGTGTGGGCGTTCAGTATGTCGACACGGCCGGTCGTGGTGGTCGCGGGGAAGGAAGCCGGTCCGGACACCACGAGGGTGCGACCATCCGGAGAGACAGCGTCCAGAGTCGGGGCCACGCTCGGCAACTCGGCGACCAGTCGTCTGCTCCCTGCGTCATACTCGTTGATACCCGCCGACTGGTGGGTCAGCCACAGGTGCCCGTTGGTGTTCGCCACCAGGTCGTCCGGGCCGACCGGGGTGGGGATTCTCCAGCGGATGGAGCTCGCGCTTTCCACCGCGGACAGCAGTGCAGAGCGGGTATCGGCGTCGTCGTTTAGCCGGTATCCGGCGACCGCCAGCAGCAGCGAGGTTCGCACGTCGGGCACCGTGTGGGACAGGGAAGCGAGGGCGCTCGCCTCCGAGACCAGCGCATCCTGTTGAGCCACCGCGCGCTCGTGGAGGGCGACCCCCAATCCGGTGAGGGCGAGAACGGCGAACGCGGTCAGCCCTGCGACGGCATTGCGCAGGCGACGCCTACTGCGCGCATCCGCAACAACCTGCGCTTCGGCGCGACGAATCTCCTCATCGGACGCGGCTCGGGAAGCCGCTAGAAACTCGGTTTCGACCGGACTCAGGTCGGCACCACCGGAGGCCTGCCAAGCAAGCGCCTCCTGCAGGCGCAGTCCCCGATAAAGATCGCTTTCGGGCCGATCGGTGTCCGCCCAGGCCCGCGACGCGTCAGCGAGGCGCTCGGCTGCCGGTGCCATAGCGGCCCTTGCATCGAGCCACGAGCGCAGCCGCGGCCAACGGGTGAGGAGCGCCTCGTGGATCAGCTCGACGCGTTTCTCCGTGACCGTCACGAGGCGGCGGTCGGCGAGCAGGGTGACCGTCTCGTCGAGCCGGTGGATGCCGAGGGAGCCGAGCTGTTCGGTGAGCACGGGCCGGCGCGACCACATGCCCGCGTCGAACGTGGCCATTCTGAGCAGGAGTCGACGAACGTCGTCGCGGGTCTGTTCATCGAGATCCAGGTAGACCTCTTCGGCCGCCGCTTCGAGGGCACCGCTCACCCCACCGCCCGCCCGGTATCCCTCGACGGTGAGCCATCGGCCGTGCCGATTGGCCCAGGTCCGCAGCAGCGCTTGAGACAGCATCGGAAGGGCCTCAGGTTGCCCGCGGACGTCGGCCAGAATCTCGTCGACCAGCTCGGGCTCGTAGTCCAGGCCTAGACGACGAGCCGGCTCGGTGACCACGCGGGCCAGCTCCGTCTCCGTCAGGGACCCCACCACCAGCGGCGCGGACAGGAGCCGGTGCGAAACCTCCGGCATCGCCGCGAGGTCGACGTACCTGTCTGCACGCACCACCATGATGACCGTTGACGCGGACATGCCGGCGAGCACGCCTTGGCGGACGCGTCTGCCTTCGCGTTCCGGGGGCACCGTGAAGATCTCCTCGGCCTGGTCGACCACCAGGACATCAACTTTCGGCGGCGAAAGGTTCGCGAGGTCTCCGGCATTCGCCACCGCGCACCGCCAGTTGCTGGACCCGGGCAAGGCGCCGCTGCGCAGGGCGGGTATCAGGCCGGCCCGCACGAGTGACGACTTTCCGACGCCGCTAGGCCCGGTCACGACGACAACGCCACCGCCATCGACGAGGCCGACGAGACGTGCGACCGCGTGTTCGCGAGCGACGAAGAGGCCTGCGTCCTGCTCGTCGTAGGCTGCAAGCCCTTGATACGGGCAGACCGGGCCAGCGCGGCTGACCGGAGCCTCGATCCTCTCGGTCCGGTACGTCGCCGGTATTAGCAGTGACTCATCGTGGGAAAGAATGCGCTCCTCGAGCGCGCGGAGACCGGGGCCAGGTTCGATGCCGAGGTCGTCTACCAGCGTCCTGCGCCCACGCTGGAACGCGGCCAGCGCGTCGCTTTGGCGACCGGCCCGCCACAACGCGATCATGAGTTGCTCCCAGGACCGCTCCCGATATGGGTCGAGAAGTAACTGGGCCTCAAGGTCGGCGACCAGCGACGCGCCCTGACCCAGGAGGAGGGCGGCGTCTATTCGCGCTTCGTGCGCGAGTGCGTGCCGTTCGGTCAGGTGAAGCCGCTCCCTGATGGCGAACTCAGCGTCAGGAAACTCGGCGTACGGCACGCCGCGCCACCAGCCCAGAGCCGCATCCAGGCGGGGCAGCGCCTCCTTGGCGTCGCCGCTGCCCAGAGCCGCGAGTCCGGCGGTGAGGGCCGCCTCGAAGCAGCCGGCATCGATCGACTCGGCAGCCAGGTCTAGCCGGTAGCCCCCGGGTTCGGTGACGATCCAATCGCGGTCGTCGCTGGAACCCGACAGGTCATGACGGAGACGGCGCACATGACTGTGCAAGGTCTTGCCGGCGGTCGCCGGAGGCGTGTCACCCCACAGGTCTTCGACCAGAACCGACGGCGTTACGGTCTCTCCGACCCGAGAGATCAGCGCCGCCAAGAGCAGCCGGCGCGCAGGGCCGGGGATGGACACGTGCCCCCCGTCGTCTTGGCGTGCGGCCAGCGCCCCCAGCACGCCGAACCACATGCTCGAACGTTAGACGACCTCCCCTCCCACGGCAGCCGTTCCGCCGCATCATGGCTGGTCAAGCGGGATGCGCGGGCACTTCCACCGAACTTCCACCGGCCGCATCGAGGCTGTGGGCTAACACCGACAGCTGCCGTCAGGAAGGCGACATCCGTGAAAGATGACCCTCAGTGGAGAATGAGCCGAGGCCGTTGGGCCGTACCGCTCGCCATTGCCGCGCTCCTCGCCCTTGCGTTGCCGGCCACCGCTGCCGGCCAACAGTTCTCGCGCCCCACGGACGTGGAGGCTGTGATACCCGTGAAGCCGGGCCCCGCCTACGAGGGTGCGGGATACGGGAGCATCTGGGCCCTGAGCCAGGGTTCGCGCAGCTACTTGTCACGCATCGACCCCACCACAAACCAGGTGACGGCCGTGGTACGGCTGGGTGGCGGACAGGTCAGCGGTGATGACATCCTGCCCGGATCGATAGCCGCGGGGAGCGGCAGCATTTGGGTTTCCGACTACTATCGCAACCGCGTCGACCGAGTGGACGCCGCAACGGCTCAACTCGTCGCGAAGATCCCCGCCGGACGCACGCCGTCGGACGTCGTCGCCGGCTTCGGCTCCGTCTTCGTCGCGAATCTCACCGCGGCCACCGTCTCCCGAATCGACCCCGCCACCAACAAAGTGATGGCCACGATCTCGGTCGGGGATCCTCAGCACTTCTTCGGCGGACCGAATCGACTGGCGATCATCGGCGACTCGGTCTGGGCAACCGTGCCGGACTCCGATCAGGTGGTCCGCATCGACCCAGCGACCAACACGGTGGTCCAAACTGAGAACGTCGCACCGGCGGCCGCGTGCGGCCGGATCCTGGAAGCCCCGGACGGCTTCTGGCTCGACGACAGCGACTGCAGCAACACCGTGAGCCGCTACGACCTGACCTCACACTCCATCGCCGCCAGCTTCACCGTCGACGACTGCCTGCTCGGTGCTGCGGTCTTCGACGGAGTCCTGTACACCGCGCAGGACGCCTTCCACCCGCGCACGTATGCATGCCGCGGCGGCAGCCTCGTGAAGCGCGACTTGATGACCGGCGACGTCGTCGCCACCCAACCGGTCGGGTCGGACGCCTTCGACGTGATCGGGCTCGGCGACAGCCTGTGGACCAACAACTTCCAATACACCAACCGCGTGCTCCGCGTCACGCCGTTCTGATCCTCCGGGAGTTCCCATGCTCAGATATTCGCTTCGCGCCGTAGCATGCCTTGCCGCGACCACCGCCCTCGTCTTCCTGACGATACCGGCCCCGGCGGGTGCCAGCCCGGCCCGCGCTGACAACGTCACGATTCCGCCCGGCTACTACGACATGCGGGAAGGACTCGGGTCGATGTGGGTGCTCGAGGACGACGAGCAGTCGTACTCAGTCATCTACCGCATCGATCCCGCGACCGACGGGGTGACCGACGCCTTCACCCTCGACTCAGCAGCCGGCGGCTTCGGCGTAGGGTTCCACTCGCTCTGGGTCGCTATGTACTACGACAACACCGTCGAGCGGATCGATGCCTCGGGCCATGTTGTAGCGCGCGTCAAGGTCGGCTTGCAGCCGTATGCAGTCCACGTCGCCTTCGGATCGGTCTGGGTGTCAAACCACCACGGCTCGTCGGTGAGCCGCATTGACCCGGCCACGAACAAGGTAATCGCCACTCTCCCCGCGGGACAGGCCCACACCTTCCGGAATGGGCCCCAAGACATCACTTCCGACGACCAGTACATCTACGTCGGCGCGTCCAACGGTGACCTGCCAATCACCACGATCGACCCGACCACAAACTCGGTCGTGAGTCAGAACGCGACCGATGACTACTTCTGCGGAGATTTACAAGCAGCAGGACAGACCCTCTGGTCGGTGGACCACTGCTCTAACACGCTCTACCAGTTGGAGCCCTCTACGGGGGCGACACTCCAACAGGACGACTACGATCCGGGCTACCTCAACGCGATGACCACGCTGGACGGCTCTCTTTGGGTCGCCTATGACGCGAGAGTCCACCGCCAGACCGGCATCGGCTTCGACGGAACTCTTGAGCAGCGCGACCCGGTCACCGGAGACATCGACCAGACCCTGCCGATCGGCGGTGACGCGTCTGTGGTGCGCTCGGGGTTCGGCTCTCTCTGGGTCTTGGACGACACGCACGGCCGCGTGAAACGCCTCACCCCAGGCCTCGGCTTCGTCGCGTCGATGCGTCTGGCAGGAGCTGGACACTGACACCTGCTCCGTCCCTAACTGGCCGCTGTGATGAACCTGATCGCGTCGAAGAGGGCGGTGTGCTCAATGCGGTGCGAGAACCAGCTCGTACGGCATCGACGAGCGCAGAGCGCGCACCACATCCACGCGCCTGACGAGCTCGCCAACCGATAGAGCCTCGCCTGCTTCGCTACCGTCGGCAGGTTGGACGGCTCTCTGCACATGTCCGTACGAAGGGAAGCAAGCCATGGAATGAGTCTGGCGTGATGCGCGCTGCCGTTAGAGTGCACGTTGTGTCACCGGCTCTGCAGTCGCTTCCCCCGTTTCACTTGGCGATTCCGGTGCATGACATCGATGCTGCGCGCCACTTCTACGGTGACGTCCTCGGTCTGGGCCAAGGCCGCTCCGACGTCAGGTGGGTCGACTGGAACCTGGCCGGCCATCAGATGGTCACCCACCAGGTCGACGGGTACCACGCTGCGGTCGCAGGCACAAACGAGGTCGACGGCCACGACGTACCGGTCCCCCACTTCGGTCTGGTCCTGTCCGTGGGCGACTTCCATGCGCTCGCACAGCGGCTGCGGACCGCCGACGTCGACTTCATCATCGATCCCTATGTGCGGTTTGCGGGAGAGCCCGGAGAGCAGTGGACGATGTTCCTCCTCGACCCCTCCGGAAACGCGCTGGAGTTCAAGGCGTTCGCCGACCCGTCTCGGCTGTTCACGCAGTAGCCATGGACGCGTCCGGCCGGAGGTCGGGTGACTTTTTGTCCGCCAGAGCGCCGAAAATCTCACCCAACCTGCTACTGGCGACTACGCAGCCCGCCACTGCTCGATGTCGGCCCACTTGACCGACAACCCGCAGCCAACTCGGCTGCGGTCCGGCCGGAGCACGCCGCCAGACTCTGGCTCGAGGCAACCGTCGAACATCATGTGCTCGATCCGATTGTGGTCGTGGAAGTACTCGAGGTGCCGCAGGTGCCAGATCGCGGTGCACACCTGAGCGCTGATCTGCGGCGCGCAGTGAGCGGACAGGTCGATGCTGCGAGCGTCACAGAGTGCCCCGACGCGCAGGAAGCTCGAGATGCCGCCACACCTGGTCACATCGGCCTGCAGGCAGTGCACCGCCTCGGCGTCGAGCATGCGCTGGAAGTAGGGCAGGTTCCAGCCATACTCGCCGGCCGCGACGTCGAGCCCACCCGGCGCCCGGTCGCGGACCAGGTGTAGCCCGGGCAGGTCGTCGGAGGTCACCGGCTCCTCGAACCACCGCACGCCGGCGTCGGCATAGCGGTGCGCCCACTCCACGGCGTCTGACCTGCTGAACGCCCCGTTCGCGTCGGTGAACAGCGCAACGTCGTCCCCGATGGCGTGCCGGGCGACACGGAGCCGCTCCGGGTCGCGGTCCGGGTCGCGGCCGGTCTTCATCTTGACCCGCGGTATTCCGACCTCGACCCAGCCGCTGAGCTGGTCGGAAAGCTGCTGGTCGGTGTAGTTGCAGAAGCCGCCGCTGCCGTAGATCGGTGTCGAGTCGTGTACGGCGTCGAGTACGTCGACGAGGGGCCGGTCCAGCAGGCGTGCCTTGAGGTCCCACAGCGCGATATCGACTGCAGAGATCGCCATCGAGACGACGCCCGTCTGCCCGTAGTTGCGCACCGCGGACCACATCTGCGTCCAGGCCGCGCCGACCCTCAGGGCGTCGCAACCCTGCACGACCGAGGCAAGCTTTCCCCTCACCACTTCGGTCGCGCCGACCTGGGTGTAGCTGTAACCGAGCCCCACCTTGCCGGCGGCATGTGCCTGGACGAGCAGCACCCCAGTCGAGTCCCACTCCAACGTGCCGTCGGCCTCGGGCTGTTCAGTGGGGATCGTGTACGCCGCCACCTCGACAGACTCGACCGGGATGACCGGTCCCGCACCCATCACTCACCGGCTCCGGGCAGGTGTTCCTTGAGCTCGGCGAACGACTGCAGGTCGATCCTCTGCTGGGAGTGAGCGCCGACGGGGTGGCGCTTCTGCTGTCCGTCGACGGCGATCACGTCAATGCGTTCAATCCCCCACTCCTGGAGGCGGTCAAGGATGCAATGGTCGACATCGGGCATGCGGATCTCCTAGCACAGCAGCCTCGTGCGGGGGTTCTCTGAGGCCATACCCGGCGACGCACGCCACTAACGGGTCTCAGGTTGTCCTCGAGGTGAGGAAGCCAGCGAGCGATGGCGGCGGGAACGGCGGTTCGTCCCCAGCAGCGGCGACCCCAGTGATCCACATGGACAACAGCGCCTGATGAGGATGTGGCGCTAAGCCATCCGGGCTACCCGGTGGCCGCCGAACAATGGGCTTCTCAGGCGCGCCTTCACGCCCATCGACTCACCGACCACCATCACCTGCTCGAGCCGGACCACCTGCACAGTGGCCGCCTACACCGCTGGCGGCGGGACGGCGTACAACTACACCTTCACCGACCGGGTGTACACCCCGTAGCGGCACACCCGTAGTCGGCAGGCTGGTAGGCAGGAAGGAGCCGACCCGGCCGTGACGAGTCGATCCGGACACCGCCGCTCCGGCAGTGGCGGTGTCTGCTTGCGGGGCTTGTCCTCGTTGGTGGCCGGCTCAGGCCAACGCGTAGCCGGCGGCCGCCGCAGCGAGACCGAGCACCAGCCCGAGCGCCACGGTGACGAGAGCCGCTCGAGGCCGTCCGTCCTCGGCAAGGGCGAAAGCCTCCCAAGCGAACGTCGAGAAGGTGGTGAAAGCCCCGCAGAAGCCTGTCCCCACCACCGCGAAGACCCGACCATCGGCGACGGTGGCGCCGGCGAGGACGCCAAGCACAAAGCTGCCGCAGATGTTGACCAGCATCGTCCCCCACGGGACGGCCGACCGGTGCAGCTGCGACGAGACAGCTGTGTCGAGCAGATAGCGGCTTGGCGCACCAACCAGCCCGCCGACCGCAATCAAGAGCCAGGTCACGAGTCGTCACCGCCTTTGCCCGCACGGGCGGCATGGCGCACGCGACGCAGCCAGCGCTCGCGGTTCCCGGCGCGAGCCACGACCCTTGCAAAAAGCACCCCGACGGCGGCGGCCAGAACAGATCCCAGCACTGAGGCGACGAGATAGGGCACGGCCACCGCCACGTGCTGTGATCGGCCCGCGACCGTCACCTCCACTGCGAAGGTCGAGAACGTCGTGAAGCCGCCACAGAAGCCGGTCCCCAGCAGCGGGCGCGGGACCCGGGCTGTCGGCCTGACCTCATGAAGCCACGCAAGCAGGTATCCCAACAGCAGTGAGCCCACCAGGTTGACCGACAGCGTGTCCCAGGGCCATTCGGCACCCGACGTAACCGGCCCGCCGATCGACGACTGCACCAGCCCACGACAAAGAGACCCTGCCGAACCACCGATCGCGATGAGGGCGACGACCACTCGGCGGTCGAGCGGCCGGGTTACCCGGTCGTCGAGGTCGGGATCGACGGGTAGGTGAACGACGAGCAGGCGAAGCGCCGTGGCGAGGGGCATCCAGACTCCAGCTTGGTCTCGACCAGGGACCATCAGCCAGGAGGGGCGGTTGTGGGCGAGTCCCATCGCCAGCGGTCAGGCTAACGCATACGACGAGCGACCGTCCGCGCTACCTCGACCGGGGCGCCAACGCCATCGGACGGTCGGACGTGTTTTTTGTGAACCTCGCACCGCGTACATTTACGGCAAAAGGGGTATCGGAGGCGCATCGTTACCAGGCGTTGACTATCGACCCCGTCGTCGACGCACCGATCCCACGGAGGGGGGAAGTCCGACGATGAAACGGCTTCTCACGACGGCTTTGGCCGTCGCCGCAACAACTGCTGGGCTGCTCGTGGCGACCCAGCCAGCCCAAGCGACATCACCCACGAACAGTCCGACCGGCTTCGGCCTGACAGCGTCCGGCTACGCCAGCAGGGTGCACGGTGGCGGCCTGCCTGCCGGGTCCGGCGCCACCGGCTTCTCGGTGATCGGCTGCACCAACATGGCAGGCATCAACAAGGACAACAGCCAAGCAACCATCAACCTGGAAGATCTCGGCACGATCTCCGCCGCTGACACCCACACGTGGACTACCGACGCGCACGGCGTGGTCGCGTCACACAGCACCGACACGATTGCCGACGTGACGCTCCTCGACTTCGGACTGGGCAGCCTGTCGCTCGACGGCATCTCGGCGAGCACGCGGTCGTCGTACGGCGGCGGCAACTTCCACTCCACCGCGACGGCAGCCCTCGGGTCGATCACGCTGACCGTGGCCGGCATCCCGACGAGCTTCCCCGTGCCGGCGCCTGGCCAGAGCGTCACCGTTCCCGGTGTCGCGGTGGTGACGCTCGGTGCGGGCGTCCACCACCGAGGCCAGCACTTCGCCGACGCTGCTATCAACGCCGTGACCGTCGACGTGATCCCGACCGGCAGCAGGCTTGTGCTCGCGCACGCGCAGTCCGCGATCCACGACGGCGTCCAGTCGGCGGTCTTCGAGGGCGGTTCCTACGGCACCCAGCTGCAGTTGGCTGGTGGGGTCGTCAAGGTCGGCAAGACACCAAACCGCGTGATGCCCTGCCAAGGAACCGGGGGCATCACCAAGGAGCGCGACATCGCCTCGGTGAGCCTGCCCGGACTCGGCGAGGTTGACGGCCTGTCGGCGAGCCAGAGCGCGCAGCAAGACGCCACGTCGGCGAGCGCCTGGGAGAAGGGTGAGGTCGCTTCGGTCTCACTGGCAGGCGGCGACCTGATGATCACCGGCATCACCGGCCAGGCGAACGCCTCCTACACGACCGGCGGCACGGTAAAGAAGAACATTCACGGCACCACCCTCGCCACCGTCGTCTACAACGGGCAGCAGCTCAGCTTCCCGTCGAAGGGCGCCTTGGTGATCTCCGGTGTCGCCTCGCTGCTGCCGCGGGTCGTGACCCGCACCAAGCACAGTATCGAGGTGATCGCGCTCCAGGTCACGCTGCTCGACGGCTCCGGCGCCACGATCAACCTCGGCCGGGCGAAGGTGGGCATCTCGCCTTCCGGCTTGTAGCACCGCTCGCGCTCGCCGTACGCATGGGCGGACGGTCCGCGGCTGCACCACTGCCCTGCGGGGGTCACCGAATCAGGTGGCCCCCGCAGTCTGGTCACCGGAGGTTGCGCGGAACCGCACGATGGGACGCACCGGCTCTTCCAGGCAGACCGTGTACGGCGACGACGGAGCCGGTCAGCAGTAGCCTTGACCCTGTCCATCGAACCCCGTCGAATGCTTCGAAGAGGCGAGCCCCACCCCGTGTCCCAGACCCCGCGCGACCTGCAGACCACAGACTTCGGCCCCAACGAGTGGCTGGTCGACGAGATGTACGGCAAGTACCTCGCCGACCCCGGATCCGTCGACGCCGAGTGGCGCGAGCTGTTCGAGGAGCGCGCCAGTTCTGGGAACGGCAAGCCGTCGACACGGGCATCGAGTTCGACGCCCCCAGCCGCGCCCGGGCCCGCCGTCGAGCCGCGGGCCTCGGCCCCGGCCGCCTCTCCTGCCGCATTGGTCGGCTCCGCCGCTGCCAATGCCCTCCCCCCGGTCACGACTGCCGCCCCGGCCCGCACGACGAGCGAACCGGGGAGCCCGCGTCCGGCACCGCCCAGCAGCCGACCGCCGACCCCACCGATCCCGAAGGAGCCGGTCGCCTCACAGATCGCGGTCGACGCGGCGAAGGGCAAGAGCGCCAACGGCTCCCCGCGGTCTTCCGAAGACAAGTCGGACGACGAGACCGCAAAGACAGCGCGCGGACAGGAGCAGGTGGTGTTGCGCGGCGCCGCCGCACGCACGGTGGCCAACATGGACAGCAGCTTGTCGGTGCCGACCGCGACCAGTGTGCGTACCGTGCCGGTCAAACTGCTGATCGACAACCGCATCGTCATCAACAACCACCTCGTTCGTGCCCGGGGTGGCAAGGTGTCGTTCACACACCTGATCGGCTATGCCCTGGTCCAGGCGCTGCGGGCGATGCCGGAGATGAACTACGGCTTCGAGGTCGTCGACGGCAAGCCGACGCTGACGAAGCCCGAGCACGTCAACCTCGGACTGGCCATCGACGTCCGCCGCCCCGGCGGCGGGCGGCAACTGCTGGTTCCCTCCATCAAACGTGCGGAGACGCTGGAGTTCGCCGAGTTCTGGGCTGCCTACGAGGACCTCGTCACCAGGAGTCGTGACGGCAAGCTGACCGTCGAGGACTTCCAGGGAACCACCATCAGCCTGACCAACCCCGGGACGATCGGGACCAACCACTCGGTCCCACGGCTGATGGCCGGGCAGGGCTGCATCATCGGCGTTGGCGCGATGGAATACCCGCCGGAGTGGGAGGGCGCCTCGGAGGAGACGCTGGCGCGCAACGCCGTCGGCAAAGTGATGACGCTGACGTCGACGTACGACCACCGGATCATCCAGGGCGCGCAGTCTGGGGAGTTCCTGCGGCGCCTGCACCAGCTGCTGCTCGGCGAGGACCGCTTCTACGACGACATCTTCCGTGCCCTGCGTATCCCCTACGAGCCGATCCGCTGGGCGCCGGACATCTCGACGACGCATGAGGACGAAGTCAGCAAGCAGGCCCGGGTGCTGGAGATGATCCACGCCTATCGGGTGCGCGGCCACATCATGGCCGACACCGACCCGCTGGAGTACCAGCAGCGCAGCCACCCCGACCTCGACGTCGCCAGCCACGGACTGACGCTGTGGGATCTCGAGCGGGAGTTCGCGACCGGGTCGTTCGGCAACCGGCGGTTCATGAAGTTGCGGCACATCCTCGGGATCCTCCGCGACTCCTACTGCCGGACCGTCGGCATCGAGTACATGCACATCCAGGACCCCGACCAACGCCAATGGATCCAGGTGCGGGTCGAGCGACCGCACGAGAGGCTCCCCCGCGAAGAGCAGCTGCGCATTCTGCACAAGCTCAACCAGGCCGAGGCGTTCGAGACCTTTTTGCAGACGAAGTTCGTCGGCCAGAAGCGGTTCAGCCTCGAGGGTGGTGAGACGACGATTCCGCTGATCGACGAGATCTGCGAGGAGGCCGCCGACCACGATCTCGACGAGGTGGTCATCGGAATGGCCCATCGCGGACGGCTCAACGTGCTCGCCAACATCGTCGGCAAGCGGTACACGCAGATCTTCCGGGAGTTCGAGGGCAACATCGACCCGCGGACCGTCCAGGGCTCCGGTGATGTGAAGTACCACCTCGGCGCCGAGGGGGAGTTCGTCGCCGGCAGCGGCGCCATGATCAAGGTCTCCGTCGCCGCCAACCCCTCGCACCTGGAGGCTGTCGATCCCGTCCTCGAGGGCATCGTGCGCGCCAAGCAGGACCTGCTCAACCGCGGTGCCGAGTTCCCGGTGCTGCCGCTGCTCGTCCACGGCGATGCGGCTTTTGCCGGCCAAGGAGTGGTCGCGGAGACGCTGAACCTGTCGCAGCTGCGCGGCTACCGGACCGGCGGCACGATCCATCTCGTCGTCAACAACCAGGTGGGCTTCACCACCTCGCCGTCGTCGTCGCGGTCGTCGCTGTACAGCACCGACGTTGCCCGGATGGTGCAGGCACCGATCTTCCACGTCAACGGCGACGACCCGGAAGCCTGCATCCGGGTCGCGCGGTTGGCGTTCGAGTACCGCCAGGCGTTCAACAAGGACGTGGTGATCGACCTTGTCTGCTACCGGCGTCGCGGCCACAACGAGGGCGACGATCCGTCGTACACCCAGCCGCTCATGTACGACCTCATCGAACGCAAGCGGTCGGTGCGCAAGCTCTATACCGAGGCGCTCATCGGCCGTGGTGACATTACGATCGAGGAGGCCGAGGGTGCGCTGAAGGACTACCAGCAGCAGCTCGAGCACGTCTTCGAGGAAGTGCGCAACGCGACCTCGCAGGCTGAGGGCCGCTACACCACCGCACCCGACTACCCGGTCAAGCCGGCCCTGGCCGACGGCGTGGAGACGGCCACCACGCCGGACGTGCTGAAGCGGATCTCCGACGCCTACGTCACGCTGCCGGACGGCTTCACCGTGCACCCCAAGGTGCTGCCCCAGCTGCAACGCCGGGCGGCCGCGATCACCGACGGACCGATCGACTGGAGTACCGGGGAGCTGATCGCCTTCGGGTCGTTGCTGATGCAGGGACGTCCGGTGCGACTGTCCGGTCAGGACTCGCGCCGAGGCACCTTCGTCACCCGGTTCGCCACGATCATCGACCGGCTGACCGGCGAGGAGTGGACGCCGCTGCAGAACCTGTCGGCCGACCAGGCGCAGTTCTACATCTACGACTCGCTGCTGTCGGAGTACGCCGCGATGGGCTTCGAATACGGCTACTCGGTCGCCCGACCGGAGGCGCTGACGCTGTGGGAGGCGCAGTTCGGGGACTTCGCCAACGGCGCGCAGACCGTCATCGACGAGTTCATCGCTGCCGGACAGGCGAAGTGGCAACAGCAGTCGGGCGTCGTCCTGCTGCTGCCGCACGGCTACGAGGGCCAGGGCCCGGACCACTCCTCGGCGAGGATCGAGCGGTTCCTCACTCTGGCCGCCGGTGACGCGTTCACCGTCGCTCAGCCATCGACGCCGGCCAGCTACTTCCACCTCCTCCGCCAGCACGCACTCCGCAGCACCCATCACCCGATGATCGTCTTCACGCCGAAGTCGATGCTGCGCCGTCGGGACGCCGCCTCCCAGCCGGGCGACTTCACCAGCGGCGGCTTCCGGCCGCTGTTGGCCGATGGTGCCGTCGCGGACCCGGGTTCCGTTGAGCGGCTGCTGGTGTGCAGCGGTCGCATCTGCTGGGACCTCATCGCCGAACGCAAACGTCGCGAGGGCGACGAGGTGACCACGCCGATCGTGCGGGTCGAGCGGTTGTACCCGCGGCCGGTCCAGGAGCTGCGAGCCGAGCTCGCCAAGTACCCCAACCTCCGAGAGGTCCGCTGGGTCCAGGACGAGCCGGCCAACATGGGCGCCTGGCCGCACATGAAGCTGCACCTGCCCGAGGAGCTCGACGACGTCCGACTGGTCCGCGTGTCTCGCGAGGAGTCGGCCGCGCCGTCGGTCGGACAGGTATCAGTTCACCAGGAGGAGTCGGCGCAGATCCTTCGACGGGCCTTCGAGGAGTCAGTGGCCTAGATGTACTTCACCGACAGGGGCATCGAGGAGCTCGTTGATCGAAGGGGTCAAGAGGAGGTGGCGCTCTCCTGGGTGGCCGACCGGCTGCAGGAGTTCGTCGACCTCAACCCGGAGTTCGAGACCCCGATCGAGCGACTCGCCACCTGGTTGGCGCGCCTGGACGACGACGCGGACGAGTGAGGTACCGCCTCCTCGTCGGCGTACTCGCCGTCCTCCTCGGCACGGCCGGCCTGTCGTCGTACGGGCAGGCACAGGGCCTTCCCGCGAAGGGGCCGAACGTCATCGTGGTGATGACCGACGACATGCGCCTCGACGACCTCGCCTACATGCCGAACACGCTGAGGTTGCTGGCTGACCGCGGCGCCACATTCGCGCAGATGATCTCGCCGTACCCGCTGTGCTGCCCGGCCCGAGCCGAGCTGCTCACCGGCCAGTTCTCCCATAACAACGGTGTCCAGGGCAACGCCTGGCCACGCGGCGGCTACTACCGGCTGGACGGCTCCAACACGTTGCCGGTGTGGCTGCATGCGAACGGCTACGAGACGGCGTTTATGGGCAAGTACCTCAACCAGTACGGCGACCGCGACCCCCTTGAAATCCCCCCGGGCTGGGACGACTGGAACGGCTCGGTGAAGCACATCTACAACTACGACAACCTGCTGGCCAACGAGAACGGCGATCTGGTCAGCTACCACGGCATCTACCAGACCGACCTGTTCGACCAGTCCGAGCAGCAGATGGTCCGCCAGTTCGCCCAGTCCGACCGACCGTTCTTCTTGTGGATGTCGTACATCGCGCCGCACGCGGAGTGCTCCACCCGCGGGGTGCCGCGCGGCCTGCGGCGCGGTTGCTGGCACGCGCCGGAGCCGGAGGTCGATGACCGTGGGACCTTCAGCCAGCTACCCCCACTGCAGAACCCGGCGATCAACGAGAAGGACATGAGCGACAAGGGTGCCTTCATGCGACGGCTCCCCCGCCTCAGTCCGCACAAGATGGCACTCGAGGACGCCGACCGGATCGCTCGGATCGAGTCTTTGCAGTCGGTGGACCGAGCCATCGCCCACCTCGTCGCGACGTTGCACAGGACCGGTGAGTACAAGAACACCTACATCATCTTCACGTCGGACAACGGCATCCAGCTCGGCGAGCACCGATGGCGCTTCAAGGTCCTCGGCTACGAGCCGTCGGTGCGGGTCCCGCTGCTCATCGCCGGACCCGGCATCCCGGCCGGGGTCGTGCGCCACCAGCAGGTGAGCACCGTCGACCTCACAGCAACGATCGCCGACATGACTGGCACCACACCGGGTCTGCGCCAGGATGGCGAGTCGCTGCTGCCACTGGCCACTGGACGGCAAGCCGGTGACCGCAACCGGGTGCTGCCTCTCGAGGCCGGCCCGCTCAACAACACCTCACCTGGTTGGCTCTACCGCGGCGTGCGCACCGACCGCTACACGCTGCTGCACTGGCCCAACGGCGACGTCGAGCTCTACGACCGTCGGCACGACCCTTACGAGGTCGCCAGCGTCGCCAACGAGCCGCGCTATGCCGACATACAACAACGCCTGACCCGGCTGCTGGACCGGCTTGAGACCTGTGCCGGCACCCAGTGCCTCGCCTACCTCAACCCACCGGGAGCCACCGGCTGACCTGACTCCTCACCCCGCCCCATTCGCAGGCGTGGGGTTAGAGGGTGAAGACCACCTTGCCGAAGACGTCACCGTGCAGCAGCGCCTCGAAGCCCGAGCGCGCCTGGTCCATCGGCAGCACCGTGTCGATGACCGGCTTGGTGCCGGTCAGCTCGAGCAGGTTGACCAGCTCGCGCAGCTCGTCGAGTGTCCCCATCGTCGACCCCTGCACCCGCAGCTGGAGGAAGAAGATCCGGTTGAGTTCGGCGTTGTCTGGCGCACTTCCCGAAGTGGCGCCGGCCAGCACGACCGTCCCGCCCGGACGCAGTGATCGCAGCGAGTGGCCCCAGGTCGCTGCGCCGACGGTCTCCATCACCGCGTCGACCCGCTGCGGCAGTCTGGCACCGGGCTCGAACGCCTCGTGCGCGCCGATCTCGACCACCCGCCGGCGCTTGGCCTCGTCCCGGCTGGTCGCGTAGACCCGGAGGCCGGCACAGCGGGCCAGGCTGACCAGTGCCGTGGAGACTCCACCGCCCGCACCTTGAACGAGGACCGCGTCCCCCGGCTTGAGCCGGCCCTGGGCGAACAACATCCGGTAGGCGGTCAACCAGGCCGTCGGCAGGCACGCCGCTTCTTCGAACGACATCGATTCCGGCTTCGGCACGAGGTTGCGCCGTGGGACCACGACCGTCTCGGCGAACGTCCCCTGGTGGAGCTCCGACAGGAGGGTGCGCTTGGGGTCGAGCGTCTCGTCTCCGCGCCACGACGGGTCACTGATGACGGCGTGTACGGCGACTGGCCGACCTTCCTCGTCGAGGCCCGCCGCATCGCACCCCAGCACCATCGGCAACCGCTCCGTCGGAAGCCCAACGCCACGCAACGACCAGATGTCGTGCTGGTTGAGCGCCGCCGCCTTCACCGTGACCTTCGCCCAACCGGACTGGGGCTGCGGGTCCGGTCGCTCCCCGATCACCAACCCAGACAGCGGGTCGTGGCGGTCGATGGAGTCTGCGTAGACGGCGAACATGCCTGGCAGCCTAACGGCGCCGACGCAGGCTGCCGGGGTTGCGCCGCAGCAGCGGCCACAGCCGGCAGACCACACGACCGACGACGTCGGCGGCGGGCACGGGGCCGACCTGCCACGAGTCCACCCCCTCGTCGGGGTTGTCGCGCTCGACCCACCATCCGCCGTCGACGGCACGCATCGCGCGTTTGACCGCCACCGGCCGACCGGGCAACCGCACCACCACGATCTGGCCGGGCCTCGGCTGGTCGCCGTACTTCACCAGCAGCCGGTCTCCGTCATGCAGTGTCGGCTCCATCGAGCGGCCCCGGACGATTGCCATGCCGAGCGGCAGCGCTGCGCCCATCGGATTGACCTCCGGCGTTGGGGGGTAGTGTCCGAGACACGGACATCACCTCGTGAGAGAGGACTTCCTCATGCTTGCTCGACTCTTTGCTCCCACCATCGAAGTGTCCGCCCACTGCGACCTGCCGTGTGGCGTGTACGACCCGGCGCAGGCGCGGATCGAAGCGCAGTCGATCAAGCAGATCATCTCCAAGATGGCCGAGAACGACGACCCCGACTTCCGGACCCGCGCCATCATCATCAAGGAGCAGCGCTCCGAGCTCGTCAAGCACCACCTGTGGGTGCTGTGGACCGACTACTTCAAGCCGCCGCACTTCGAGAAGTACCCGCAGCTGCACACGCTGTTCAACGAGGCGACCAAGCTTGCCGGTGCCTCCGGTACCAAGGGCAGCACGGACGCCTCGGCAGCCGACGAGCTACTCGCCAAGATCGACGAGATCGCCAAGATCTTCGCCGAGACGCAGCAGGGCTGAGGCACCGCAGCCCAGAGCCCCCCGGTCGTCCCGATGGGCCGCTAGGCGACGATCGTCAGGTTTGTGTCCTGTCGGTCTCGCCGCCGCCCGCAGCACGTTGTCCGTAGAGGGCAGTCGTCGTGTCGGGTGAGAAGACCACGATCAGGACGATGATCGCGGGGACGGCCAGCGCCACGGTGATCCAGGTCGACAGGCCGCCATGGAAGCTCCAGGCGACTCCCAGCTGAATCAGCTGCGCAAGCACGATCGGGCCCCGGCTCCAGCTGCTCGCTCGGGCGAGTCCCCGAGCTGACCACGCCAGCCCGGCGGCATACAGGCCGAAGAAGACCGCCGTGGTGACGCCCGCACTCAACCGCTTGGAGTCCAGGCTTGCCAGCTCCACCCCTGCCAGCGCGAGCGCGGCGAGCGCTTCCAAGAGGCAGATGCCGGCGGCGAACCGCAGCCGGCCCGCGACGCGGGCGGCGTCAGCAGCCCCCGTCGCCCGGTCAGTCGCCCGGTCAGTCGCCTGGTCAGTCGGCCGCGCTGTCGAGGCGGCACCGGGGGATACCGCAGCGGTGGTGGCGGCCCGGCCCGGCCGGTTGCCCGACTTCTTGCTGCCGGCGGCCTTGGAGCCGGCGCGCGCTGGGTCGGTCACGTGGCGAGTCTAGTGCCGGGTACGGCGTCTCGGCCCCGGCCGACGGGGTATCCGGGCTAGCGGACGGTTGACCCATCCGGGCGCTGCCGGCAGCCGACCGGCTGCGCGAAAGGGGCGAAGATGGCGGTACACCGGCCCGTTTGGGCGTCGGCATTAGCCCGTTGTGACCAAAGTGACAGCCGCCCAGGGGTTGTGTGCGGGAGTTTCTCTTGCAACGATCGGAGATGCATGTGCACAGCAGCGTTCCTGCGCTGCACCCATCCTGACGACTGCCCCCCGGAGGCAGGAGTAGGGAACTGCTCGTGAATCGCTTCACGAGCAGCCACCGATGTGAAGAGGAGCTGGATCACCGTGGACTGGCGTCACCGGGCTGCTTGCCTCGATGAGGACCCTGAGCTCTTCTTCCCCATCGGCAACACCGGTCCGGCGCTCCTCCAGATCGAGGAGGCCAAGGCCGTCTGTCGCCGCTGCGAGGTCCGCGAGCAGTGCCTGGCCTGGGCCCTCGAGGCCGGTCAGGACCACGGTGTGTGGGGCGGCATGTCCGAAGACGAGCGCCGCGCGCTCAAGCGCCGTAACGCCCGCGCCAAGATCCGCGCCTAACCCCGTCCGCCGAGACGGCGCCAACGTACCGGTTTTGCCGGCGTGTCGGTGCGGATGTGACGTTTCGCCCAGTCGCGGGCGAGCAATGCGACGACTGTCCACTGGCTTGCTGAGGACCTCGTCGATGGCCTGATCGAGTCGCCGACGCTGTGCGAGGATGGCCGCATGGCCGGCGGGTTCTGGCAACGGGTGCTTGAGTCCGAGATGGCCGTGCCGGACGACCGGCCACTTCCCGAGCTCACGGCCGAGCTGGTCACCATGCTCGGCTCCGCCGACCCGGTCGAGCGCGACGAGGTCGCGTACTCGGTGCTCGCGGCTTGGATCGCCGATGGTGTCTACGACGCCCTGCTGGTCAGTTTCGGCGACGCGATATGCAACGGGCTGAGGGTGGAGCTCGGCAGCTTGGAGGGTGACGCGGTCTTCCGGCGCAGCTTCTCCGCGCTGGTGCTCGCCAGCTGCGTCGAACGCGACAACGCCGCCCACCTGGTGCCGATCGATGTCGCCCTGAAGTGGGCGGAGCGGGCGATCGAGTGGTTTACCCGGGAACGCGACCTGCGCGGCTGGGTGGACGGCAAGGGCTGGGCGCACACGATGGCACACGGCGCCGACTTGGTGACGGCGCTCGGGCGCTCGCGTCATCTTGATGCGGACCAGCTCGGCGTCCTGCTGGACGTCGTCGCCGAGCGCCTCACGACCAATGCCACTCGCGTCCTCGTCGACGGCGAGGACGACCGACTGGCCTACGCCGTGCTCACCGTGCTGCAGCGCAACCTGCTCGACTCCGGGTGGCTCGAGGACTGGGTCGAGACGCTTGCGGCTGCGGCCGAGGTCGGACAGCCGCCCCTGCAGAAGCCGGCCGGGCCCACCTTCGCCGCCCGCAACACCTCCAACTTCCTCCGCGCGTTGTACGCCCACATCTCGATCGGCATCTCCCCTCAGGACGCACCCAGCGACTTCGTCGAGATGCCCGCCTGCCGGCCCGACGTCCTGCTGGCTCTACTGCTGACCATTCCGCGCTTCACGCCCTGGCTCTACACCCGGCCTAGCACGCGGCACTAGACAGCACGCGACACTAGACAGATGCCTTGTGACTCCGACCCGTCCGCGGCGGGTGGCCCGTCCACACACTCTGCAGGAGGTGGCTCGTCATCGGCGCCCAGCTCCCTTCCTCCGCTGCCCGATCGGGATAGCTCGCACGCCGGCCATGCCGCACTCGCTGTTGCCAGACGCCACGGCGTCGAGACGCTGTTCACGCTCTCCGGCGCGCACGTCTTCCCGCTCTACGACGCAGCCGTCAAGGCGGAGGCACCGATGCGCATCCTCGACGTCCGCCACGAGGCGACCGCCGTGTTTGCCGCCGAGGCGACCGGCAAGCTCACTAGGCGCCCCGGGTTCGCCGTATTGACGGCCGGTCCCGGCGTCACTAATGGAGTCAGTGCCCTGGCTCAGGCCAGGCTCGCGGGCTCTCCTCTGGTCGTGCTGGGCGGCCGGGCCGCCGCCGTGCATTGGGGCATGGGCGGCCTGCAGGAGCTCGACCATCCCGCGGTAGTCGGCCCCGTGACCAAGCTGGCCACCACCGCCGCCAGCCCAGCGGACGTCCCGGCCACGGTCGAGCAGTGCTTCCGGGCCGCGAGTACGGCGCATCGGGGGCCGGCTTTCGTCGACGTACCCATCGACTACTTCTTCGCTCCGCTAGGCCCGGACGCCGTGCCGGAACCGACACAGCCGGCGGCCGACGACCCCGACCCCGAGGCTGTCGCGTCGGTCGCCGACCTGCTCGCCGAGTCCGCCCGGCCGGTGTTGGTGCTCGGCACGGACGTCTGGGCCGACGGCGCGGAGGAGGCGGCGCTGCGGCTGGTGGAGGAGACCGGCCTGCCGGTGATCACCAACGGGATGGCACGGGGCGTGATCCCAGCCGGCCACCCGCAACTGGTCACGCGAGCCCGGACCGCCGCATTCGGCGGCTGTGACCTGGTGGTTGTGGTGGGGACCCCGTTGGACTTTCGGCTGGGCTACGGCAGGTTCGGGGGCAAGGGCGGCGCTCAGCCGGCCAAGGTCGTGCACATCGCGGACTCGGCCGAGCAGATCAGCCGCCATGTCGACCTCGCCGCGGCTGTCTCGGGCGACCTGCCTACTGCACTGGCAGGCCTGCTCGATGCGCTGACCGCTCCCGACGCCGGTAGCACCCAGGCGACGGGCTGGGGCGACTGGCTCTGGCAGCTGCAACAAGCCACGAAGGCGGCCCAGGCACGAGACGAGGACTTGCTGCACGCCGATGCCGACCCCATCCACCCGGCTCGGGTCTACGGCGATCTGCTGCCCCGGCTTGCCGACGACGGCGTACTCATCGGCGACGGTGGTGACTTTGTGTCGTTCGCCGGGAAGTTCGTCGAGCCGGCCCGGCCCGGCGGGTGGCTCGACCCAGGGCCGTTCGGCTGCCTCGGCGCCGGTCTCGGTGCGGCGATCGCGGCCCGGCTCGAGCGACCCTCCGCACAGGTCGTGCTGCTGCTCGGCGACGGCGCCGCCGGGTTCTCGCTGATGGACGTCGACACTTTGGTCAGACACCGGCTACCGGTCGTCATGGTCGTCGGCAACAACTCCGGCTGGGGTCTCGAGAAGCACCCCATGCGGATGCTGCTCGGCTATGACGTCGCCGCCGACCTCGGAGAGGAGACGAGGTACGACGAGGTCGTGCGCGCCTTAGGCGGCGCCGGCGAGACCGTGACCACCGCTGCCCAGATCGGCCCGGCGCTGGACCGCGCCTTCTCCGCCGGTGTGCCGTACCTGGTCAACGTGATCACCGACCCCGAGGTCGCCTACCCGCGCTCGACGTTCGGCGTCTGACCGCGGGTTTGGTCGGGGCAGGGCAGCCCTGCGAGAATGGCCTGTCGCCCGACCGAAGGAGATCCGATGAGCAAGACCGGCCGCAAGCGGCGTGCCCGGCGCAAGAAGGCCGCCAACCACGGCAAGCGCCCCAACACCTAGTCTCGCCCGGGGGCGCAGTCAGTCGAAGGGTGACTCGCGGCGCACCTCGATCTGGACCTGCCGGATCGAGAACATCACGCGTTGCCGCAGCTCGACCGGCGCGTGCTCACGGCACGACCTGGCGATCAGCGCCTTGACCATGCGCTCGAGGTCGACCTCTTGCACGCACGGGGCGCAGGCGGTCAGGTGTTCCTCGATCTGTGCGCGGCTGGCGTGGTCGAGCTCGTTGTCGATGAAGAAGTAGACCCGCTCGAGGACCTCTCGACAGTCGGCGTCGTGCTCGTGCTCAGTGCTCACCGGTGCACCCCCGCTACCGGCTGCTCGCCAGGGATCATGCCCCGCTCGCGCGCATAGTCGGCGAGCAGCGTCCTGAGCTGGCTGCGACCACGGTGCAGTCGCGACATCACGGTTCCGATCGGCGTACCCATGATCTCCGCGATCTCCTTGTAGGCGAATCCCTCGACGTCGGCGAGATAGACCGCCAGCCGGAAGTCCTCGGGGATCTGCTGCAGCGCGTCCTTGACGTCGCTGTCCGGCAGGTGCTCCAGCGCCGACGCCTCCGCCGACTTCAGCCCCGTCGACGTGTGGGTTGCAGCCCGAGCGAGCTGCCAGTCCTCGATCTGCTCGTGGGAGTCCTGGACCGGCTGGCGCTGCTTCTTGCGGTAGTTGTTGATGAACGCGTTGGTCAGGATGCGGTAGAGCCACGCCTTGAGGTTGGTGCCCTCGCGAAACTGGTGGAACGCCGCGAATGCTTTTGCGTACGTCTCCTGGACGAGGTCTTCGGCGTCGTGGGGATTCCGCGTCATCCGCATCGCGGCGGAGTAGAGCTGGTCGAGGTAGACGAGCGCATCCCGCTCGAACCGCGCCGTCCGCTCCTCCACCGACTCGTTGTCGTCAGCGCGCCGGTCGGCGTCGTGAAGATCGTCGCGCTCGGGGCCTTCGGGACTGTCGGTCATCGCGGCCCAGCCTACCGGCGGCTGCGGCCACTCCCGCCGCTCGAGTTCCGCGAGTGCTCCGTCACCGATGGCGGCGCGATGGGCGTCGAGCAAGGCCGGCATCCAATCGGTCCTCTCGGGTGTGGGCTCGAAGTGGAGGGCGAGTACGGCGAGTGGCCGACCGCCCGACCAGGCACAACACCAGAAGCGGTGAAGCGATTCCTGACGTACTGCTCCGAGTGGAGACCCGGTGTCGGCCTTGGGTGGGCCGACGTCGCTCATCTTGACCTGCAGTCGTGAGGGTCAGACGCCGGCCACCCGGGCGGTGACCCACTCCACGACCGCCTCGACGAGGACCGCGAGCGCCTGCTCCTGAGTGAGCTCGCCGCGGGCCGGCACCCGGAACGAGTGGTCGGCAGACGGTACGGGCGTGAGGTCGAGATCGTCGGGGAACTCATCGGGCAGCCCGAACGGGTCCCGCTCCCCTTGGATGACGAGGGTGGGCACACCCGCCGACCGCAGCTCAGCAAGCCGCGAGGAAGCGGGCCGACCCGGCGGGTGCAAGGGAAAGGCCAAGGCCAGACAGCCGACCGCGCCGAGCCTCGGCGCCAGCCGGCACGCGACCCTAGCGCCTGCACTGCGACCGCCGAGCACGATCGGCGACCGGACCCGGATTGTGTTCACGACGGCGACTGTGGCGATGTCGAGTACGCCGGGCGCCGCCGCCACCTTCCTGCCCGCCACATGCCACGGCTGCTCGATCCGGAAGACGGAGATGTGCTGGCGCGGCAGCGCATCGGCGAGCACCTCGAGGTCGGGTGCTTCGACGCCCTTGCCAGCACCGTGGCCGAGCGCGAGCGCCGCCACCGGGCGGCGGGCGCGGTCGACATGCAGCCGTGCGTCGCCGTACGGCGTCGTGATCGTGCGGACGTCACTCATTGGTTGCGCCTCACGGACTCACCTTCACGAAGTGGGCCTCACGAGCTCAACAGGTTGGCTGCCTCGTCCTCGGCCTCGACGGGCTCGACGAGTTGTGGGCCGTTGTTCTTGACGTTGTTGACATCGGTCGAGACCGGATAGGCGACCAGGCGCCCGGGCGCGGCCGGGATGAGGAGGCGGGAGAGGTCGTCGGGATCGGTGGTGTGTGGGTCGAGCCAGGCGGAGTACTTGTCGGGCTCGACCAGCATCGGCATCCGATCGTGGATGCGGCCCAGCTCGTCCTCGGCCTGCGTCGTGATGACGGTGACCGTCCAGAGGAAGGCGCCCGGCTCGTCCTCGCCGACCTCACGGTTGCGCCAGATCTCGTAGAGACCGGCCATCGCCAGCACTCCCCCGTCGGCGGGCTTGATGAAGAACGGCTGCTTGAGCTGCCGGCCGCTCTTGCCGACCTGCTGGGTGGGATACCACTCGAAGTAGCCGTCGGCCGGCAGCAGGCAGCGGCGCTTCGCGAAGGCGCGCTTGAAGGCGGGCTTCTCAGCGAGGGTCTCGACCCGGGCGTTGATCAGCCGGTTCCCGATCGAGGTGTCCTTGGCCCACGACGGCACCAAGCCCCACCGGACGACGGACAGCCGCCGCTCGGGCGTGGCGTCGTCGGGGGCATCTTTGGGGAGTCGGTCAAGGACGGCGTAGACCTCCTTGGTCGGCGCGACGTTGTAGTCCGGCGGCAGCGCGACGTCGACCGCGATCCGGTCGACCTCGAACTCCTCCACCAGGTCCTCCGGCTTCCGGCTGGAGGCGTAGCGACCGCACATGCGCCCAGCCTGGCACACGCCGCCGACGCGGCCGGCTGCGCGGCGCTCGGCGCCAACCACACACCGCTCGCCAGGCGAATCGGGGCATACCAGGCTCGGATCCGCCGGGCAGGCGGTGTCTGGTTGGCGTGAAACCGGGACGCAGTGTTGCTTAGTGGGACTACCGTGACAGTAGAGCCCGGGGGCACGTGCAGACTTCAGACCGATCGGACCCCATGAGCCACGCCCACGACGACGACCCCGTCCGCAGCGACGGGGAGTTGATCGCCCGCGTTCGAGCCGGCGACGGCGAGGCCTACGGCGAGTTGTTCGCCCGGCATCGCGACGCCGCCGCCCGGCTCGCTCGTCAGCTCGCCGGCCCCGGGGACGCCGACGACCTGGTCTCCGACGCCTTCAGCAAGGTCTACAACGTGCTGAGCCGCGGGGGCGGACCCGACCTGGCCTTCCGCGCCTACCTGCTCACCGCGGTGCGGCGTCTGCACGTCGACCGGATCAGGGCCGCGCGGATGGTCGTGCCGACCGACGAGATCGAGGACCGCCCCGACGTGCCTTTCGACGACCCGGCGGTGGTCCGCTTCGACAACGCCGCCGCGGCGAACGCCTTCCGCTCGCTGCCCGAGCGGTGGCAGCTGGTGCTCTGGCACCTCGAGGTGGAGTCGCAGAAGCCGGCGGACGTCGCCCCCCTGCTCGGCATGACCCCGAACGGCGTCTCGGCGCTCGGCTACCGCGCCCGGGAGGGGCTGCGCCAGGCCTACCTCCAGATGCACCTCGCCGCGTGCGCCGACGACGAATGCCGCTGGGCCACCGAGCGACTCGGAGCCAGGGTCCGCAACGGCCTCTCCCGGCGCGACCAGCGCAAGGTCGACGAGCACCTCGACGGCTGCCGGCGATGCTCGGGGCTGCTCGTCGAACTGGCCGACGTCAACTCCAATTTCGCCGGCTTCTTGGCGCCCGCCGTACTTGGGGTGGCGGCCACCGGCTACCTGACCACGCTGGGCAAGGCGTCGACCGGGCTGGGGGCGCACGCCGGGTGGCCGATGGTCACGGCCTCCCGCCACGCCCTCAACGCCCACGGTCTCCTCGCGACGAGCGGGGCGGCAGCCAGTGTCGTCGCCGTCGCCACCGGCGCCGCGCTCTTCGTCAACCACCTTCCCGGCGGGCAGGCCGTCGCCGATCCTCCGGCGCTGCGCAACCAGGTCGTGGCCGCAACCTCCGGTACGCCGACGAGCGCGGGCCACGCCAGCGCCGGCCACCACGCAGTCAGGCAGTCCACCCGAGCGGCCGAGCGGCCAGGTCATCGGCTGCTGGCCGGCCATTCGCCCTACACCACCCCTGGACAGAGCGGGGCCAGTCTCGCCCGCGGCGGCACACCCACCGGCTTCGGACCTGGCCGCCCGCGGCCGACCCAACCGACTCACACTCACCCGACGCCTCCGACGAGCCCGCCCACCAGCCCGCCGGCCGGACAGGTGGACATCTCGATGAGCCGCTCGAGTGCCCAGGGTCAGTCACGCACCGGTGAGCTGCAGGCCCACCTGCGGGTCGACGCCGCGCCGACGGCACAGGTGGATGTCAGCGTGACGTTCTGGCTGCCGGAGATGACAACCCTGACGGTCTCCGCGGGCCCGTGGCGCTGCGACCCCTGGCCGCCGTCCCCTCAGGTCACCGAGTACACCTGCACGATCACCGCGGCTCGTCCCCCGGTGCTGAACGTGCACCTCACGACGGTCGACCACGCCAGTCCATGGATCAAGGCGCATGCGACAGCGACTGGCGTGGTCGACCCCAACCTCGACGACAACTGGTTCAGCTGGCACCGTTGATCTCTCTGCGCAGACCCTGACGTCCCGCGGACCAGCGCGTCTCTCGTGCCCACGCCCGCTCGGCAGGGTCCGGCAGCGGCGCTGCCGTAGGATCGGCACGTCCTCGCCCCGGCGGTTCCGGGGCTGCTCCCGTTCTGAGCCCGGAGGTTCCTGCCGTGCCGAATGGCATGTCCGCCGAGGCGCTGCCGCGCACGCTGGCGGCCGATGTGCCGTCGTACGTCGAGAAGTCCGGCGAAGCCGTCCGCATCAGCGGCTGGATCCACCGCCGCCGCCGGCTGTCGGCGCTGACCTTCGTGGTGATCCGCGACCGCACGGGGCTGGCGCAGGTCGTGGTCCGTGACCCCGCGACGCTCGAGCAGATCGAGACGCTCGGCGAGGAGACGACCGTCGACGTGGTCGGCACCGTGTCGGCGAACCCGAAGGCACCCGGCGGTGTCGAGATCGTCGACCCCGTCTTCTCCGCCCTGTCCGACCCGGCCGAGACACCGCCGATCGAGCTCTGGCGGCCCAAGCTCACGGCCGGGCTGCCGGCGATGCTCGACCACGCGCAGGTCACGCTGCGTCACCCGCTCCAGCAAGCGAAGTGGCAGATCGCCGCGGCGTCGCTGCGGGGTTTCCGGGCGACGCTCGACGCGCAGGGGTTCACCGAGGTGCACAGCCCGAAGCTCGTCGAGTCGGCGACCGAGTCCGGCGCCAACGTGTTCGCCGTCGACTACTTCGGCCGGCCGGCCTATTTGGCGCAGTCGCCGCAGTTCTACAAACAGGTGCTGGTGGGGATCTTCGAGCGGGTGTACGAGGTCGGCCCGGTCTTCCGCGCGGAGCCGCACGACACGGTGCGTCACCTGGCTGAGTACGTCTCCCTCGACGTGGAGTTCGGCTTCATCCAAGACCACTTCGAGGTGATCGGAGTGCTGCGCGACGTGGTCGCCGGCATGGTGACGGCCATCCGGTCCGACGCCCCGGCCGCGGTGGAGCTGCTCGGCGCCGACATCCCCGATGTGCCCGAGGAGATCCCGATCCTGCACTTCCGCGAGGCGCTAGAGATCGCCGGCGCACCGGCCGACGAGCCCGACCTGGCGCCGGCGCACGAGCGGGCGATCGGCGAGTGGGGGCAGCGCGAGCACGGCAGCGACTTCGTCGTCGTACACGGATATCCGACGGCACACCGCGCCTTCTACAGTCATCCCGACCCCGACGACCCGCATTGGTCGCGGGCCTTCGACCTGATCTTCCGCGGTGTCGAGCTGGTCAGCGGGGCCCAGCGTTTGCATCGGTACGCCGACTACGTCCGCGTGTTGGGCGAACGCGGCCTGCCGGTCGAGCCGTTCGCCGGCTACATCGACGCCTTCCGCTACGGCGTGCCCCCGCATGGTGGCTTCGCCATCGGGCTGGAGCGCTGGACCGGCCGGCTGGTCGAGGCCGACAACATCCGGGAGGTCACGCTGTTTCCCCGTGACCTGCACCGCCTCGCGCCCTAGCGGGGCAGCCGGGCAGGCGCGCGGAGGAGGCGGGGTGTGGGGAGGGCGCGGGCAGGGTTGCGCAGGCGCGCGTGTGAGTGGTGGCGCCTTCGGGTATGAAGGAGCACATGGCCCTCGTAAGACTGATTGCGCGTCCCATGCTCGCTTCGATGTTCATCTATGGCGGCATCAACGCATTGAAGAACTCCCAGCCGCTCGCCGAGCGCGCCAAGCCGGTCACCGAGAAGCTCCAGCCGGTCATCGGCAAGGCGACCGAGTCGCTGCCGTTCGAGCTCGACGACGAGATGATGGTCAAGCTCAACGGCGGCGTCCACATCGCGGCCGGGCTGATGCTCGCCACCGGCAAGATGCCGCGGCTGGCGGCCGCAGTCCTGCTGGCGACCATGGTCCCGACCACGTTCGGCGGCCATCGGTTCTGGGAGGAGAGCGACCCGAAGCTGCGGGCCAACCAGAAGACCCACTTCTTCAAGAACGTCTCGATAGCGGGCGGGGTGCTGCTCGCCGCCGTCGACACCGCCGGCAGGCCCAGCCTGGCGTGGCGCGCCCGTGCCCAGGCCCGACGCGCCCGCGACACCGCCGGCCGTATCACGCCCGGGTGACCTGACGCGCGTCTCCTTCACCGGTGGTGCCGGCGGCCGCCGATGCGGTTCGCCGCCCACACGGCCGGTGACCGCCCGTCGTCCACGCTGTCGACGTACGCCGATGTCGCGACACCGCCGATACGCTGAGGCCTCGTGACTCGAGCCACCGGACAACCATGGGCGGTCCCCACCGCCACCCGTCCGCTGGCCGCGACCGTCCGACTTCCCGGCTCCAAGTCGATAACCAACCGGGCCCTGCTCCTCGCCGCCCTCGCCGACGGTCCGTCAACGATCCACCGACCGCTCCGCGCCCGTGACACGGATCTGATGACGGGAGCGCTGCGCGCGCTCGGCACCAGGATCACCGTCAGCCCCTCGGCGACCACTGCCGAGACCGCCGGGCCTGCCCGGCCTGCGGACAGTGACCACGACGACCTCGTGGTCGAGCCCGACTTGGGCGATCTCGCCGGGCCTGCCCGCGTCGACTGTGGGCTGGCCGGTACTGTCCTGCGGTTCGTCCCGCCGGTCGCCGGGCTGGTCCGTGGCCGAGTCGAGTTCGTCGGCGACGACCGCGCCGCCGAGCGGCCGATGGCGGAGATGCTCAGCGCTCTGCGGCAGCTCGGAGTCGCTCTCGACGGGGAGGCCACCGCGCTGCCGTTCACCGTGGACTGCCTCGGCTCGGTGCGTGGCGGAGTCGTGACACTTGACGCGTCTGCGTCCAGCCAGTTCGTGTCCGGCCTGCTGCTCGCCGGGGCCCGGTACGAGGACGGGGTCGACGTCCGCCACGACGGCAAACCGATCCCCTCCCAGCCGCACATCGATATGACAGTGGCGATGCTGCGCGAACGCGGCGTGATCGTGGACGACTCAGAGCCCAACCGGTGGGTCGTAGCCGCTGGCCCAGTCAAGCCACTCGACGTCGTCGTCGAACCCGACCTGAGCAACGCCGCGCCGTTCGCAGCGGCCGCGGTGGTGTCTGGCGGGCGCGTCACGGTGCCCGGCTGGCCGCTGTCGACGACGCAAGCCGGCGACGCGGTGCGCTGGCTGCTCGGGGAGTTCGGCGCCGACGTGACGCTCTCGGACGCAGGACTCACGATCTGCGGCGGGGACCCCGGCCCGGGTCAGCAGCCCGGCGCTGCCCCCGCTCGGTCCACTGCCGGGCGGATCGCCGGAGTCGACGTCGACCTCCACGACGTCGGCGAACTGACGCCGGTCGTCGCATCCCTCGCCGCCCTCGCCGACGGCCCCTCGAGGCTTCGCGGCATCGCGCACCTGCGCGGCCATGAGACAGACCGGCTCGCGGCGCTGGCCACGGAGTTGCGACGCTGCGGAAGCGACTGTCGAGAGACAGCCGACGGCCTCGAGATCCGGCCGGGCCGACTGCACGCGGCGGCCCTCCGTTCGTACGGCGACCACCGGATGGTGCACGCCGCCGCCGTGCTGGGGTTGCGCGTCAACGGGCTCTCGGTCGACGACGCCGCCGTGACCACCAAGACGCACCCCGACTTCGTCGCAGCCTGGTCGGCGATGCTGACGTGAACCCCGCCGTCCGGGACATCGACGACCCGAGCCGCTTCGAGCGCCCGCGCCGCCATACCCGGCCGCGGACCAAGGAGCGGCCCACCTACGCCGACGCCGTGCCAGGCTTCGTCGTGGCCGTCGACCGGGGTCGCTACACCGTCAGACTGCAGCCGGCGACAGGCCCGACCGGGCCGCAGTCGTCGACCGTCCTGGCGATGAAGTCGCGGCCGCTGGGCCGGCGCGGAGTGGTCGTCGGAGACGACGTGCGGCTCGTCGGCGACGTCAGCGGCAGCGACGGCACGTTGGCTCGCATCGTCGAGGTCGGTGAGCGCCGGAGTGTCCTGCGCCGGACCGCCGATGACACCGATCCAGTCGAGCGGGTGATCGTCGCGAACGCGACCCAACTCGTCGTCGTCGCCTCGGTGACCGACCCGGAGCCACGGATCGGCCTCATCGACCGCTGCCTGGTCGCCGCCTATGACGCCGGACTGGCGCCACTGCTCTGCCTCACCAAGACCGACCTTGGCACCGCGGAGACGGTGCTCGAGACCTACCGTCCGCTGGGGGTGCCGTTCGTCGCCGTACAGCGTGGGGGCGACCTCGATCCGCTCCGGCAGGCTTTGACCGACGCGACCAGCGTGCTCGTGGGGCACTCCGGCGTCGGCAAGTCCACCTTGGTCAACGCGCTCGTGCCGGGCGCCGACCGCCAGATCGGCCGGGTCAACGCGGTGACCGGCCGCGGCCGGCACACCTCGACGTCAGCCGTGGCGCTCGAGCTGCCTGGCGGCGGCTGGGTGATCGACACGCCGGGCATCCGCTCGTTCGGCCTTGCCCACGTCGATCCCGACCGGCTGATTCGCGCCTTCGACGACCTCCGCGCCGCAACAGCAGACTGCCCGCGGGGCTGCACTCACGCGGCGGGCGTGCCCGAGTGCGGTCTCGACGAAGCGGTGCGGGCGGGGACCGTCGACCCGGACCGGCTGGCGTCGTACCGCCGCCTTCTCAGTAGCCGCGCGAGCTGACCCGCCCCGGCCCTGACCCACCCCTCAGCGGCAAGGCGTCAGTGGAGGGTGGCCGCGGCGGCGGGCGGGTCCCAAACGGCGTGGGCGCCGGCGTCGCCGACGCGGTAGACCTGCACGGTCAGCAGGACGGCGCCGATCACGAGCAGCGAGCAGACCGCCAGTTCGGGCCACCCGTGAAAGGTCGCCGCGCGTCGCGAGGCTGCGTAGGCGACGACCGCCACCACCGCGAACCCGACGGTTATCCAGAGCAGTTGCATTCCCAGGGCCTGATGGTGGGCCACCAACCGGCCGAGGGGGCTGGCGTCCCACTGGGCGCGGCCGCCGAGCGCCTCGAGGTTGCTCTTGAGCTGCTTGCCGCTCAGGGTGGCGATGTAGACCGTGATCGCCGAGCCGACAGCCACGACAGGAAGCGGCAGTCGGGCCCAAGCCCGGGTCCGCGGCACCACGAAGAGGATCGCCAGCAACGCCGAGAGTGGTACGGCGACGACAGCGGCGTGGATGACGAGCGGGTGGACGGGCAACCCGTTGATCGTGTTGAACACTCACGCTCCCTCAACCGAGGTCGGATCGTCCGACCGTGCTGCATACGAAACGCGTGAGTCCGAGCGAGGGTTCATCGAGGGTGCGCGGGCCGGGCAAATCGCGGCCGGACGACCGGGCCGCTGCCGCTGACTCGCAACCCTCGTCCCGCGCGTCGGCGACCGCGTCGACCGGCGTGCACCGTAACCTGAAGGCTATGCCCAGCGACCATACCGACGATCTGCGGCTCGCCCACGTCCTCGCCGACGACGCCGACTCGCTGACGATGGACCGGTTCAAGGCACTCGACCTGCACGTGGTGACCAAGCCGGATCTTTCGCCGGTTACCGACGCCGATGAGCTCGTGGAGGATGCGCTTCGCCGGGCTCTGGGGCGGGCGCGCCCGCGTGATGCGGTGCTCGGGGAGGAGCATGGCGAGAGCGGCTGGGGGCCGCGCAAGTGGGTGATCGACCCGATCGACGGGACCAAGAACTACATCCGCGGGGTGCCCGTCTGGGCGACTCTCATCGCTTTGATGATCGGCGACGAGGTCGTGGCCGGAGTCGTCTCCGCACCCGCGCTCGGTCGGCGCTGGTGGGCCTCACGGGGCGACGGTGCCTGGACCGGGCGCTCACTGTCGTCGGCCTCGGCCTGCCGAGTCTCCGACGTCGCCGAGCTGACCGACGCCTACGTGTCCTACTCGTCGCTCTCCGGCTGGGACCACCACCACCTGCTCGAAGACTTCCTGGCGCTGGGCCGCAGCTGCTGGCGCAGCCGGGCGTACGGCGACTTCTGGTCGTTCATGCTCGTCGCTGAGGGGGCTGTCGACATCGCGGCCGAACCAAGCCTGCAGCTGCACGACATGGCGGCGACGAGCATCGTCGTCGAGGAGGCTGGCGGGCGCTTCACCGGGCTGAACGGCCGCCCCGGTCCGGCTCAAGGCAACGCCGTCGCCACCAACGGCCGGCTGCACGACCAGGTGCTCGGCTTCATCGGAGTCGGCAGCCCCAGCTCCAACGGTGGTGGCGGCGGTGATGCCAACGACGGCTCGACCGGTGGTCGCGCTGCCAACTCCGCCGGGAATGGCCGCGGCTACCGGCGTGGCGCCGAGTGCGGTGAGTCAGCCGGCGCTGTCCTCGACCTCGCAGCCCGTCGTCGCGCCACCCGTCGCGCCACCACGCCGGCATCGTCGGACTCCGAATCCGAGCCCGACGCCTAACTCCCCCTTCACGCGCGCCTTCCCCCTCGCGCGCGCCTTCCCCCCTTCCAGCATCCCCCTCGCGCGCGCCTTCCCCCCGCTTCCGGCCTCCCCCTCGCGCTTCCCCAGTAGTCAGCGGAAGTCCGATGACGTCAGCGCACATCTTGCCCCGGCGGGCTGGCGCTTGCCCTGCCCGGTTCGGGGTGCCCGCCAGCGCATCGTGTCGATCGGCGACGTGGTCACGTAGCGGATTGACGAGCTCGAGCTTGAACGCGACCAGCTGTCGCCGTACGTCGCCAACTCCCAGCCGCCCCTGGACGCAGCGCCGCTGCATCAGGTCTGCCGCTACGTTGGAGCGCATGACCGACAAACCCGAAGTCGACTTCCCCACCTCGCCGCCCCCGGACGACCTCGAGATCACCGACATCACCGAGGGCGACGGACCCGAGGCGACAGCAGGCGCCATGGTGGTGACCCATTACGTCGGCGTTGCACACTCCAGCGGCGAGGAGTTCGACGCGTCGTACAACCGCGGCGAGCCGCTGGCGTTCCGGCTCGGCGAGGGCCGCGTGATAGCCGGCTGGGACCGAGGCATCGCAGGCATGCGGGTAGGTGGCCGGCGCCAGCTGGTCATCCCGCCGCACCTGGCGTACGGCGACCGGGGAGCCGGCGACGTGATCGGACCAGGCGAGACGTTGATCTTCGTCGTCGACCTCGTCGACGTTCGCTGAGCCGCCGGGAGTCGGCCGCGGCCGGAAGGGCAACAGACCGATGAGCCGGGTCGGGGCACGGTCGAGCAGCGCCAAGCGGCTCTTCGCCGCGATCCTGCTCCCCGCCGACGTCGAGGCGCACCTGGACGAGCACGTCGACGCCGTTCGCAGCGCCCACCCGGAGCTGCGCTGGGTGAAGCCCGCCCGCTGGCACGTGACCTGCGAGTTCCTCGGCGACTGCGGACCGCAGGAGGCGGCCCGCCAGTTCGAGCGCTGGGAGCGACGCGCGAACCGAACCCCACCGCTACGGCTCGCGCTGGCCGGTGCTGGCACCTTCCCGAAGGCATGGATGGCGCGGGTCTTGTGGGTCGGTCTGACCGGTGACGTCGAGGCCTGGTCGAAGCTTGCGGCGTACGGCGAGGAGCCGCATCTAACGCTCGCGCGCACCCGCGACAGAGCCGACCTCACCGGCCTGGTCGACGAGTTGTCGTCCTACCGCGGGCCGGAGTGGACGGCCGGCGAGGTCGCTCTCATGGAGTCACGACTCGGCGCCAGCCCGGACCGCGGACCCCAGTACACGGCGCTGGAGACTTTCGGTTTCGCCGGCTGAGAGCGGCTGTCAGCCGCCGTCGGCTGGACGCGGCAGCCTGATGTGGAGTCGGGTGGTTACCCCCTCGCCGACGTCTTCCACCTCGACCAGGTCGCAGAGCTCGTTGACGAGCAGCAGCCCGAGCCCGTCGGTCTGGCCGGGGGCGACCGCTCGCCGCCCCACTAGCGGGTCGCCCAGGCTGCCCCGGTCGTGCGCCTCGCAGACCACCTCGTCGTCGAGCGCCCAGACCCGCAGCAGAGCCGGGCCACCGGCGTGCACCAGGCTGTTCATGCAGAGCTCGTGGGCGGCCAGGCTGAGATCTGTGGTCCTGTCCCCGTCGAGACCGGCCTCCCGGGCGAGGGCGGCAACGACCTGCCGCATGGGCCCGAGGTCGCTTCGGTCGAGCACGACGACGACAGCTGTGCCGGCGGGCGGTTCGTCGAAGGGCTCCAGCGCGTCCGCGGCCGTTGTCGCCGGGTCGCCATACGCATGGTCGGTCGACGTCCCCTCGGGGGAGACCACCTCGGGATGGGTCGTCTCCATGTCGAACAGGGCGGAGCCGGGCAGCCGACTGCGGTCGTAGGGGCAGAGCACCGTGACCGGCTCACCGACGAAGCTGAGGTTGATCAGTGCCTCATGTCGCACGGCGGCCGCGTACTCCGCGCTCTCCCGCTCCGGCCAGATCGGCTCGCCGACCATCAGCAACCGCTCCCCCGGATGCGCGGTCACGAATGCGTCGAGCACTCTCGGCAGGATCCGGCCGGGGTTGCGCCCTTCGACGGCCATGTCGAACCACTGCGCCGACGACGCCAGGTCGAGGCCGACCCGGTCCGCGACATGGGCGCGCAGGGCGGTGAGGTGCTCGTGGGGTACGGCGACCAGCACCGGCTCCCGGGCTTCGAGCGCCGCCACCACGAAGCGGCCGGTTTCGGTGACGAAGCCCGGCGCGTCGTCGTACAACAACGCGAGGTGGCGGAAGTCGGCAACGCCATTCGCCGCGGCATCGACGGCTGCAGGCGCCATCAGTTCTCCTGCGGTTCGTGCCAGGGCAGCAGGATCTCGGGCTGGGCCGGTACCTCGCACCCCACCAGGACGCCGAGCACCCGGCGCAGGACGGGCGGAGCGTCACGCAGGATGACCCGCCGGTTCTCGACGCCGATCTTGTCCGCGCCACGCAGCAGCGAGCGCACCGATGCCACATCGATGAAAGCCAGCTCCGACAGGTCGAGCACCACGTCATCCGAGGTGGGCGGCAACATGTCGAGCGCTGCCTGGAGCTGGTCCCAGTTGGAGAGGTCGACTTCACCAACCACCTTGAACCCCGCCGACCCGTCGGCGAGGCCCCGCACGCAGGAGTCCTCCTCGCCGCGGTCGTCGCCGGAGCGGTCGTCGGAGCGCGCACCCCCGCCGGCCGACAGATAGCTGGGCACCGGCACCGCTGCCGGCTCGGCACCGGTCTCGATCAGCAGATCAGCCAGGTCGCGGATCTTGATGTTGCGGTTCTTCGACGCCCGCACGAGCATGTCGAAGGCTTGATCGGTGGTGATCCGGTGCCGCTCGACGAGGATGCCGACCGCCTGGCCGATCACCTGCCTGGACTCCACCGCCTCCGTCAGCTCCGACTCGACCCGGACACTGTCGAGCACCAGTGAGGCATGCGCTGCGTAGACCGCCGCAAGCTCCTCCGCCTCCGCGGGAAACGTGGCCGGCCGCTCGCCGTACAGGCACAAGGCACCCAGTCGGCGCCGGTCGGTCGACAGTTCGCAGCCGAGCATGCTGCGCAGACCGAGTTTGGCGGCGACGTCACCGAACCGCGGCCAGCGCTCGTCGCTGCCCAGGTCGTCGACCCGCACCGTGCCGCCGCCGAGCAGCACCTGCAGCCCCGGCCCCTCCCTGGTGCGGCGCTCCAGAGTGACGAGCTCGGAGATCACGTCGCTGGTAGTCGCCAGCACCCGCACCCGGCGACCCGAGCCCAGTGCCAACAGGGCGGCGTGCTCGCAATCGAGGGCGAGGACGGCCTGTTGAACGATCTGATCGCGGGTACGGGCGAGCGAGCCGGGGACCAACATCACCCGGGCCATCTCCGCGAACGACCGGGCGATGGAAGAGGCGTTGCCCGCCGGGTTATCGGGTTCCGGCTGCGGCACTCCGGAACCGGTGGCGGCGTCGGCCATCCCGCTCCTCCGAAACGAAGTCACGCACACGAAGCAGCCGTGGTCTCGACTAGGCGACACCTTATAGGGTCAGGCCGCCAACTTCACTGTCCTTCCCCCTTCACCCCCGCCGAGACGGCGAGAATGCGCCGCCTTTACCGGCGTGTCGGCGCAAAGCTGACGTCTCGGTCACGGCTTGGCAGAGAAGTTCCAGGAGACACCGGTGGAGGTGAACTGGTCGCCGCCGGCCGCGGTGAGCATCTGGACGCCCCAGACGACGCCCGTTTTGGCTGTGACCGGGGCAGCGGGGTCCGGCGACATCGCGCCGCCTCCCCACGTGCACACGCCGTCGTCAGAGCAGTCCGGACCGTGGTCGGGCCCACCGGAGGTCTGGACCTTCACCGCGGCTGACAGCGGCGCCGTGCCGATCTTCGACCGCACCCAGGCGGTGGTCGGCGCCGTCGCGGAGGTCGAGTCATACGACAGCACCATCTGCGCGCCGAACGCGCGCTTGGTGCCCGACACCACCCGGTCGGTGGAGACCGCGGCGTTGAACAACCAGAGCTTCGGGGACTTGACGACACCGTGTTGCAGCAGGGTGTGCCCGGCGGGGTAGATCTCCAGCCACCGGACCATCGAGCCGGCGCCTCCGGCGATCGTCTGCTCGGTCCAGATGGCGTTCTTGTGCCCATGCTTGGGGTCCAGTGCCGCCACCGCCTGCGTGGGGCCGGCGTAACCGGTGTCGATCTTGTACTTGGCCCCCTTCTGGGGTGCTGCCGCGGGCTTGTGGTACGAGCCGACGTTGACCAGCGTGCCGGTGGTGTGGAAGACCGGGGCGCCGGTGCTCGACCGCGTCACCTGGAAGAGCACCAGGGAGCTCGACGGCACCGCGAAGGTACGGGCCACCAGCCACCCAGTCGTCACCGGGTCGATCTCGTTCGCCGGGGTCGGCGCGAAGCCCGCGTTGCCGCTCGGTCCGTGCAGCGGCTGCGACGTGCCTCCCCGGATCGTGCTGGGGCAGCTGCTGATTGTGCCGCCCCCAGGCTTGGTGAAGGCGAGGGCTCGAGCGCTGGCGAACTTCTCGGTGCTGCCGTCGTACAGGTCGTCGCCGATGATCATGAAGTCCTTGCTGTCGCCCAGCTTCGGCCGGTCCGGCAGGTTGGCGCCGACGCCGAACTCGTAGTGGCACCAGCTCGTCGGGCCGCTCGGTGTGGCGCTCTTGCTGTAGCCGAACATCACGTGGCCCACCTGGCCGGGAGACGGCGGCATCTCCTCGGCGGCGTAGTAGAACTTGTGCGTCGTGGGGTCCCAGATGACCGTCGGGGAGACGTTGTAGCAGTTGGCGTCGGCGCACGAGGTCAGGTCGTAGAGCGGGCCCTTGTAGAGCGGGTTGTCATGAGTGCGGTCGTAGACCGCGTACCCGTCGCCGATCACCGAGTTGACTGCCTCGACGTAGCGGGTCGGGCCGATCGCGCTGGCCGGCGCCGTCGGCCAGTCGCCGGTGTCGTTGATGCCCTGCCAGCTGCGGCCGATGGACGTCATGGGTACGGCGAGGGAGCCGGCCGCCGAGTGAGCCGCGCTCGCCACGGTGGGGGATCCGGAGCCCAGCGGCGGCAACACTCGCTGGGGGCCGGCGTCGGCCGTGGGCTTGAGGCCGGGCTGCACCAGGTGGCCCACCACGGCGCGGCCGCCGGCTGCCGGGACAGCTCCGGCCGATGGGTCTGCCGCGCTGGCGGGACCGCCGGCCAGCGCGAGGGCCGACGCGGTCAGCGCCAGGGCTGCCAGCCCGGCGAGGCTGGCCGCTCTGGTGCCGCGAGATGAGCAAAGCAGGTTACGCATCGAGAACCTCCCCGACGTTGCCGATGCGCCTTTCGTGGGCGCGCCGATCACCCTAAGGTTCGGTTCCCCTGCGTGTCGCCCAATCCGCGGAAATCGCCAGTCCCCCGGCCCCGCCTCCCCCACACTCCGGGGCAACCGCCAACTCGGCGCTGCAAGCTTGCCCCGTAGTCATCGGAAACGCGATGACTACGGGGCAAGCGCTGAAGTGGGTGGGCCTGCGCTGGGCCTGAGCTGGGTCTGGCCGTGGGGGTCAGGCGGCCGCCGGAGTGTCGGGCCCGGTCTCGGCCGCCGCACCCGCCGCCGGCTCGATCGCCGCCGCGACGATGTCGGCGACGTCACTCACGAGCCGGATCTCGATGGCGTCGCGCACCTCGGCAGGCACGTCGTCGAGGTCGGGCTCGTTGCGGGCCGGCAGGAACACCGTGGTGAGACCGGCGCGCTGGGCGGCGAGCAGCTTCTGCTTGACGCCGCCGATCGGCAGCACCCGGCCGTTGAGTGTGACCTCGCCGGTCATGCCGACGTCGGAGCGCACCAGCCGACCGAGCGCCATCGAGACCAGCGCGGTCACCATCGTGACGCCTGCCGACGGACCGTCCTTCGGTACGGCGCCGGCCGGGACGTGCACGTGGATCGTGCGCTCGAGCGACGCGGGCTCGACCCCGAGGGCGGCCGCGTTGGACCTGACATAGGACAGCGCGATCTGCGCCGACTCCTTCATCACGTCACCGAGCTGGCCGGTCAGCGTGAGACCGGCGCTGCCGTCGGTCGCGTTGGCCTCGATGAAGAGCACGTCGCCGCCGGCCCCGGTGACAGCGAGACCCGTCGCGACGCCTGGCACCGCGGTCCGGTCTGCAGCCTCGGACACGAAACGCGGTCGGCCGAGGTAGTCGCGCAGGTTGGCGACGTCGACCACGAGAGCGGCCGAGCCGGTCGTCGTACCCGACTCCGACCCGTCGTCTGCGGAGTCGCTCGCCAGCCTGGTGGCAACCTTGCGCAACGCCTTGGCGAGCAGCCGCTCGAGCTGCCGGACACCTGCCTCGCGGGTGTACTCCGCAGCCATCGCGCGCAGCGCGTCATCGGTCACGACGACCTCGTCGGTCGTGAGCGCGGCCCGCTCCAGCTGGCGCGGCAGCAGGTACTCGCGGGCGATCGCGACCTTGTCGTCCTCCGTGTAGCCGTCGAGGCTGACCAGCTCCATCCGGTCCAGCAGCGCCGAGGGAACGGTTTCGATGACGTTGGCCGTCGCCAGGAAGACGACATCGGACAAGTCGAGGTCGAGGTCGAGGTAGTGGTCGCGGAAGGTGTGGTTCTGCGCCGGGTCGAGCACCTCCAGGAGCGCGGCGGCGGGATCACCCCGATAGTCCGCTCCAACCTTGTCGATCTCGTCGAGCAGGACGACCGGGTTCATCGAGCCGGCCTCGGCGATCGCCCGGACGATGCGACCAGGCAGCGCGCCGACGTACGTTCTGCGGTGACCGCGGATCTCCGCCTCGTCGCGGACGCCGCCGAGCGCGACCCGGACAAACGTCCGACCGAGTGCGCGGGCGACGCTCTCGCCGAGCGAGGTCTTGCCGACGCCAGGCGGCCCGACCAGGGCCATCACGGCACCGGAGCCGCGGCCGCCGACGACCTCCATGCCCCGCTGGGCCCGTCGGGCGCGCACGGCCAGGTACTCCACGATCCGGTCCTTGACGTCGTCGAGGCCGTGATGATCGGCGTCGAGCACCTTCCGAGCCGCGCTGATGTCGGTGCTGTCGGTGGTCTTGGTGCTCCACGGCAGCTCGAGGACGGTGTCGAGCCAGGTCCGGATCCAGCCCGACTCGGGGCTCTGGTCACTGGACCGCTCCAGCCGGCCGACCTCGCGGAGCGCGGCCTCCCGCACGTTGTCGGGGAGGTCCGCGGCCTCGACCCGCGCCCGGTAGTCCTCGGCGCCGTCGGGCTCGTCCTCGCCGAGCTCCTTGCGGATCGCGGCGAGCTGCTGACGCAGCAGGAACTCCCGCTGGCTCTTCTCCATGCCGTCGCGAACGTCGCCGCGGATCTTGTCGGCGACCTCCTGCTCGGCCACGTGGTCGCGGGTCCAGCCGATGAGTGTGGTGAGGCGTTCGGTCAGATCGGGAGTGTCGAGCAGCTGCCACTTCTGTTCGATGGTGAGGTACGGCGCGTAGCCGGCCATGTCCGCCAGCTGGCTCGGGTCGGTGACGCGCTCCACCATGTCGATGACCTGCCAGGCGTTGCGCTGCTGCAAGATCGCGACCACGAGCGTCTTGTACTCCGCAGCCAGGTCCCGGATGGCGTCGTCCGGCTCCGGCTCGTCGAGGACCTCGGCCTCGACCCAGAGCGCCGCGCCCGGCCCCGTCACGCCGCTGCCGATCCGGGCACGCCGGTCGACGCGCAGGACGGCAGCAGGAGCCCCGCCCGCAAGGCGGCCCACCTGCTCGATGGCTGCGACCGCGCCGTACGTCGGGTAGCGGTCCTCGTGCCGGGGCGCGACCAAGAGCTCGTCCTGACCACCGGTCCGAGCCGCATCAACGGCGGCCTGGGCAGGCTCGTCGAGCTCGATCGGCACGACCATGCCGGGCAGCACGACCACGTCGGTGACGAGCAGGAGGGGGAGACGACGGGTTTCACTGACACTGCTTGAAGCCACAGGGATCCTTCTTCCTTGAGTCTTCAGGACTCAACCCCCAGCCGCCCCCCAATGTTCCCCTCGCTCCCCTTCCAGCGACCGGCTGCTGAGACGGTTGGGCGGCGGATCGGCGGGTACGACGCCACCATGCGCACCCAGTCGATCACCAGCCTCTACGACAAGCCGGGCCCGTTCGCGACAGTCCTCGTCGACATCAGCCAGAACGCGGAGGACGGCGTCCACCAGCGGGAGCTCCGAGTCGCCGGCGCGCTCGAGCAGCTGAGCGAAAAGGGCGCTCCCGACGACGTGGTCCGGGCGCTGGCCGAGCGCCTCGACCAGCCGACGCAGGCGGAGGCGCCGGTCGTCCACGCCGTGGTCGCCAACGAGTCCGAGGTGCTCCTTGACGAGGTACTTCCCCACCGCCTCGACGACGCCGTGACGTCGTGGCAGCCGCTGCCGGACCTGTCGATGTGGATCCGGCTGCGCGACGCCGGTGTCGTGTTCGCCGTCGTACAGGCAGATCGCGAGGGCAGCGACGTCGAGGTCTACCGCACTGCCGGGTCGCAACCGAACCAGACCGCCCAGTTCCATGGCGACGACTTCCACATCACTCAGGTCGCTGCCGGCGGCTGGTCGCAGAGCCGCTACCAACGGCACGCCCGCGAGATGTGGCATCGGAACGCGAAACAGACGGTCGACGAGATCGAAACGCTCGTCGCGGAGGGCTTCCCCGTCATCGTGCTCGCGGGCGACAAGCGTGCCCGTGAGGAGATCCGCAGTCAGCTCAGCAAGCATGCCGACGAGGCCGTCGCCGAGGTCGAGTCCGGCGGGCGGGCTGCCGGCACGTCCGACGAGTCGTTCGCCCGTGATGTGACGGCGGTGCTGCGGGAGCGGGTTGTGAGCAAGCGGCTCGACTATGTGCACGAGCTGCAGCAACGCAGCGGGCAGGGCAGCGGCGTTGCGAGGGGGTACGACGACGTACTCGACGCCATGGTCCAGGGGCAGGTCGAGACGCTCCTGCTCGACCCGGTCTCGGCTCACGAGCACGAGGTCCGTCCCGGCGACCATCGCGGGCTCGACCTGGGCCTGGACACCGGGGCGACAGTGGCGGCCGACCTGGCCCTCGTCGCCGCAGCGGCACGCACCGCCGCCGATGTGGTGGTGCTTCCGAAAACCGTGATGGGCGGGGAGCCCGCAACGGCCTTGCTTCGCTGGGACAGCTCTGCATCGTCCAGCGCGCAGACCGCCTGAGCCGGCTCCGCCCTCCCCCTGGTTTCCGACGGCGCTTCGCGGGGTATCGCCTCGGCATGCAGCGGCGATTCTGGAGCCGGACCTGGCCAGACTCAGCGACCCCGACGCTGCCCCCGAGGCAGCCCAGGCGCGCCATCGACCGCATCGCCCGGCGCAAGTAGGACGGCCACCCATGCGCTGCTCACCTGGACAGTTGCTCCGCGCCCACTGCTCGTCCTGGACCCGGAACGGCAACGGCCGATGGTCTGCAGCCCACAGGCGCCTGGCGGTCATCGCGGCTGCGGCAGCGTGCACCGTCACGCTCGCCGGTTGCGTGACGCCAGCGTTCAACACGTCCAGCTATCGGCAGAAGACGCAAGAGTCGGCTAGCGAGATGGCCGGCCTGGTCGGCACCGCACGGCTCGCTGCGAGTGCTTACCTCCAGGGCAAGCTCTACTCGGCCACTGCTGACACGATCGTCAGCGATGCCGAGAACGACGCCGGCGACATCGTGACGCAGTGGACCAGCGTCCAGCCACCGACCGCGCAGGCCGAGAACATCATGAGCAAGGCACAGACCTTGCTCAGTGACACCTCCGACCAGCTCACGGCGCTGCGCATCGCGGTCCGCAAGGGAGACCGCCAACAGATCGGCTCACTGCTCACCAAGCTTGGCCCGGCGATTCCCAAGCTCAAGAAGCTGGCGGCCGCCGGGTGAGCCCGCTCAAGCTCGCGCTCGGGGTGATGACCGCCATCGGCGGGTTCGTCGACATCGGCAACCTCGTCACGAGCGGCATCACCGGGGCCCGCTTTGGGATGGCTCTCACCTGGGCGATCATCCTCGGGACCGTCGGGATGACGGTCTACGGCGAGATGGCAGGTCGAGTGGCCGCCGTTGGGGGGCGAGCCGTCTTCCACTCGGTCCGCGAGCGTCTCGGCCCCAGGGTCGGCTTGGTGAACCTGACGTCGTCATTCGTCCTCAGTCTGCTGACGCTGTCGGCCGAGATCGGTGGCGTCGCGCTGGTCCTTCAGCTCGCAACGGGCATCAACTACCTGCTGTGGGTGCCGCTTGTGGGCCTCTTCGTCTGGCTGGTCATCTACCGGGCGCCGTTCATGCTGATCGAGAACGTCTTCGGGATGATGGGCCTCGGGCTGATCATCTTCATCATCGCTCTGTTCAAGCTGCCGGTGGATTGGCATGGCCTGTGGGTCGGCGCGACCCACCCATGGGTTCCCAGCAGCGAGCCGCACTCGACGTACTGGTTCTACGCGGTGTCCTTGTACGGCGCGTGTCTGGTGCCCTATCAGGTCTTGTTCTTCTCGTCGGGCGGCCGCGAGGAAAGTTGGACGACCAAGAGCATTCCGCAGATGCGGATGAACGCCGTTGTGGGCTTCCCGCTAGGCGGCCTTCTCAGCATCGCGATCATGGCTTCGATGATCCCCATCTACTCCTCACTGAACGTCAACGTTTCCCACTTGGGCCAAATTGCGCTGCCCGTGGCCGCGTCGGTGGGTCTGGTGGGACTGATCTTCGCGTTGATCGGTTTCTTCGCGGCGACATTCGCCGCCGCTGCCGAGGCGGCGCTATCGGCGGGGTACGCGGTTGCGCAGTTTTTTGGGTGGACATGGGGCAAGATGCATGAACCCCGCGCTGCGGCGCAGTTCCACGTCGTATGCCTCGCCTCGATCATCGCGGCGACCGGGTTCATCCTCACGACGATTGACCCGATCACCGTGACCCTCGTGTCCGTCGTCCTCGGCGCCGTTGCGATCCCGTTGACCTACTTCCCTGTGCTTGTCGTCGCGAACGACGAGGAGTACATGGGCAAGTGGGTCAACGGCAGGCTGAGCAACGTACTCGGCAGCGTGTTCCTCGTCATCATGGTGCTGGCGTCGGTCGTCACACTGCCCCTTCTGTTCATCACGAAAGCCGGTCACTGAGATGACAGGCAGTCGCGCGACAGACACGTCCGGAACCCAGCCCGGCAGCCAGGCTGGCGGCCAGGCTGGCGGCCAGGCCGGCGGCGGCGAGGCGCGGAACGAGTTCTGGCTGGAACAGCTCTTCATCGACCGCGTGATCATCGCGAACGACAACCGGTCGGTCGGCATGGTCGATGACATTGAGCTGAGCGTGGAGGATGAGCCGCGGATCGTCGCGTTCCTGTGCGGGCCGCTGGCCTTCGGGGCGCGCCTGCGCGACCGGCTGGGCCTGTGGTGGGCCTCGATCGGGCATCGAATGCGGCTGACCTCCGACGATCAGCCGGTTCGCATCCCGGTCTCGCTTCTGGCCGTACTCGACCATCGTGGAGCCTGGCTGTCGGTCAGTTCCGACGAGGCGGGTCCGCAACGGCTGCACGACTGGCTCGAGGAAAACGTCGTGGGCCGGCTTCCAGGGAGCAAGAAGAAGACATGAGGGTCTCCGAGATCTATCTCGCGAAGGTGCTCGACCGCGACGGGGTCATGGTTGGGCGGGTCGACGACCTGCGGTTCTCGCTGGCCGCTGCTCGGCCGGGCGACTCGTTCGCGGCGATCGCAGCCGACGCCGAGCTGTGGCCGTTCGGGAAGGTGGGAGACCGCTTCGGCGGACCGGTGACCTACAAGCTGACCGGCTTCGTTTGCAGCACGGGGTGGGCGCTCGGCCACCGACTCGGCTACGGCCAGAGCGCGGCGCCAGGGCCGTGGCTGGTCCAGGCGCTGGTTCGGATGGTGCGGCGTCGCAGCGCAATCGTGGAGTGGTCAGACGTCGACCACGTCGACAGAGACGGTGTGCACATTCGCCTCTCCAGCGCGGAAGTGGGGATGAGCAGCAGATGAGCACGAGGCTGGACTGCGAGCTCTGCCCGGCGGCGCCTGGGGCCGAGAGGCGCGCACGATGACGGTTACCGGCGGTATCGACCTGCTGATCGCTTGGTGCTCCTTCGGTGTGCTGTTGCTTGCGCTCGCGGCCGTCCTGCTCTTCCGCGGGCCCCGGCCCGGCAGCGAGCCCACAAGCGGTGCACCCGGAACGGGTCCCCAGGCACCCGGGCGGCCCCAGGCACCCGAGCGGCCCGCCTCTCGACCCGACAGCGAAAGAGAGGAATCGAACGGCTAGCTGTCGGAGCGGCACGCTCAGCCACGGCGCACCGGCTGAGGCCCCGAAGACGGTGCTCAGGCAGCAGAGACGCGCTTGAGCAACTCGTCGACCTTGTCGGCGGGCAGGCTGCGCGCGACGTCTGCCTGGCTCAGCATGCCGACGAGGTCGTGACCGTCGATGACCGGCAGCCTGCGCACCTGGTGCTGCGACATGGTCTTCAGCGCCTCCTCGGCGGAGTCGTCGGCGCCGACTGTCACCGGCTTGCCCTGCGCCATGCTGCCGACCATCGTGGAGCCGGGGTCGCTGCCGTCGGCGATGCACTTCACGACGATGTCGCGGTCGGTGATCATGCCCTTGAGCCGGTTGTCGTCGCCGCAGATCGGCAGCGCGCCGACATCGAGGTCGCGCATGCGCTGGGCCGCAGTGACCAGGCTGTCGTTCTCGTTGACGCATTCGGCGCCCGCAGTCATGAGTTCTCTGGCCGTTGTCATCGCTGCTCCTTGGGTTGGATAGGTATTCGCACGCTGTGCCCGTCGCTGCGAGCAGTCAAACCGGCGTACGCCGACCCGCCGGCCGCATCCCGACCGGAGCCGGGCGCCACCGGCGCCGAGACGTCACTACTGCACCGACACGCCGGCCAACCGGTGCGCGACGCCGTCTCGGCGGGTTTTAGAGGGAGGTGAGGAGGTGGTCCCAGTCGGCGAGGAAGCGCTGCAGCCCATACCGGTCGAGCGCCGCAGCGCGGGCCGCCAAGCCAGTCTCTCGAGCGCGATCGACGTCACCGACCAGCTCAGCGACGGCCTCGGCCAAGTCGCCCGGCCGGGTCGACAGCACGCCGGTCCCCGGCGGCACGGCACGCGGAGCCTCCGTAGCGGCCAGCACGACGACCGGGAGCCCGAGATGCATAGCCTCGAGCAAGGACAATCCGAGCGACGTCCAGCGGGAGGTGTGGACATACACCCGCCGCCGCGCGAGCTGTGCATGCATCGCCTCCTGCGGCAGGTCCTCGAACGTCTCGACCCGCCCGACCAGGTCGGGCCACCGGTCGACGACACCGGTCACGTTCATCCCGAACACGTCCAGCGGCGCCGCTCCGGCCAGGCCGGCAAGCAGGTCGGAGCCCACAGCTCGTTCGCGCCGCACCGGGTCGTTCACCACGACCGCCACCCGCGCCAACTCCCCGGTGTAGCGGTAGCCGGGGTCCACGATCCCGTGTTCGATCACCGACGTCGGCGCCTCGCCGTTGTCCCAGAAGAGTTGGTTGAAGTGCGTCACGTGGACGATCGGGATCACCGATTGGTCAGCGAGGGGGTGACGGCTGTGCAGCACTGTCTGGCTCGGCGTGTTGTGCTCGACGTACACCGCCTTGACGTCGCGCCCGGGTCGCCGACCGGTCCATTCGGCATACAGCTCGAGGTCCTGCGGTCGCTGGAGGACGACGACATCGACCGCCTCGTCGGCGAGCTCGGCGGGCGTGACCTCGCGGGCCGCAGCCGGCCAGTCCCACGTCCGGGCCCGACCGCGGCCGTCCGGGCCGCGGTCGGGCACTACCGGGAGCAGGTAGTCGTGACCGCCGTGCACGAACGACGTGGTCCAGGAGCCATGGACGTGCCAGAGCAGGATGCGCACGACGTCAGGCGGCGCAGCCGAGCGCCCGCACCGACCAGCCAGCAGCGCGCCAGACATCGTGGTCGAGCACCAGCCGGCCGTCGACAACGACCGGCCGCCGGACCACCGACCGCAGCGCGACCGGGTCGAGGGTTCGAAACTCGTCCCATTCTGTGAGCACCAGCACGACGTCGGCGCCGGCGCAGGCGTCGTCGATGGCTTCGGCGTAGTCGAGCTCGGGGTGGGCGTCCTTGGCGTTGGGCACCGCCCGTGGGTCGTAGACGGTGACATCGACGCCGCCAGCGTGGACGCGGGCGGCCACGTCAAGCGCCGGTGAGTCCCGGACATCGTCGGAGTCGGCCTTGAAGGCCGCGCCCAGTACGGCGACCTTGCCGCCGCGCGGGGCCGCCCCCAGCGCCAGGTCGGCGGCCCGCTTGCGCTGCCGGAGGTTGATGGCGTCGACCTCGGCCAAGAGCCGAGCCGGCTCGCCCACCCCGAGCTGCTCGGCCCGGGTGATGAAGGCGCGGGTGTCCTTGGGGAGGCAGCCGCCGCCGTACCCGATCCCGGGGTTGAGGAAGCTGCTGCCGATCCGATGGTCGAGGCCCAAGATGCGGGTGAGGTCGCCGATGTCGGCGCGGGCGGCCTCACAGACCTCCGCAAGCAGGTTGACCAGGGAGACCCGGGTCGCCAGCATCGCGTTCGCCGAGACCTTGGCCAGCTCGGCTGTCGCGAGGTCGGTGACCACGGTCGGCACGCCAGCCGCCTCGATGGCGGCATAGACCTGGCGCAGAACGGTTTCGGCAGTGTCCGACTCCACGCCGTACACCAACCGGCCGGGCCGCACCGAGTCGTCGACGGCGTGACCTTCGCGAAGAAACTCGGGATTCCAGGCGAGCTCGACCACGCTGCCCGCGGGCGCGCGCTCGCGTAGCCGGTCCCGGATCCCGGCGGCGGTCCCGACCGGGACCGTCGACTTGCCGACGACCAGGCAGGGTCGCTGGAGGAGTGGGGCCAGCTCGTCGACCGCGGACCAGAGCATGGACAGGTCGGCCTCGTTGCTGCCGTTGGCCTGCGGGGTGCCGACGCAGAGGAAATGCACGTCGGCGAAGCGGGCCGCCTCCGCGTAGCTGGTGTCGAAACGCAGCGAGCCGCCGTCGACCGAGCGTCGCAGCAGCTCATCGAGGCCGGGCTCGTGGAAGGGCACACTGCCGGAGGCGAGGCGCTCCACCTTGGCGGTGTCGCTGTCGACGCCGATCACCTGGTGACCGAGGTCGGCCAGACACGCCGCGTGAGTGGCGCCGAGGTAGCCGGTGCCGATGACCGAGATCCGCATGCCAGGGCGATACCCATGCCACCACTTCGGACACCTCAACGCCCTCTGGCTCTCCCGCCCTCCACGACCGAACACCTCGTCGTCGGCGAATTCGGACACGTCGAGCCCAGGTCCGCCCGATAGGAGGTGTCTGGTGGGAGGTTGGGTGGCGAGGCGCGGTGGCTGAATGAGATAGGAAGGGCGGGTGGCAGACGCGCTCGACCTCATCACGACGGTGGTGATGACGCGGAACCGCCGCGACGAGCTCGCTGCCACGCTGTCGCGGCACCCGTCACAGGTGATCGTCGTCGACAACGCCTCGACCGACGGCAGCGCCGACATGGTGGAGCGGGACTTCCCGGCGGTCGAGCTGATCCGGCTCGCCCGCAATGCCGGTGCCGTCGCGCGCAACATCGGCGTCGAACGGGCCCGCACGCCCTATGTCGCCTTCGCCGACGACGACTCCTGGTGGGCGCCCGGCTCCCTCCAGCGCGCTGTGGAGGCGTTCGAGCGGTACCCCGACGTGGCGGTGGTCGCCGCCACCATGTTGGTCGGCACTGCCGAGACCGTCGACGGGCTGACGCAGACCATCGCGGAGACCGCCGGACCTCCCGCCGCCGACGGCGCCGGACGCCCGGTCCTCGGGTTCGCCGCCTGCTCTGCCGCTGTACGACGAGACGCCTTCCTGGCAGCGGGAGGGTTCGACGGCGTCGTGTTCTTTCCCGGCGAGGAGGAGCGGCTCACCCTCGACCTGGTGACGGCCGGCTGGCGCCTCGTCTACCGCGACGACATCGTCGTCCACCACCATCCTTCGTCCGGCCGGTCGTCAGCGCACCGGCGACAACGCCTGGTCAGCCGCAACCACGTCCTCACTGCGGTGATGCGCCGGCCCTGGCGGGTGGTCGCGCAGCGAACGGTCACCGGACTCGGTGGTGGCTCGGCGGCCGCGCTGGGCGTGATGGCGGCCGTGCCGCGGCTGCCCGCGGCGTTCGCGAGGCGGTCGGTGGTGCCGTCGTACGTCGAGCAGCAGGCCCGCCGACTCGAGGGCGTCACCGTCCGCGGCTGACCCGCCGCGAAGGTCGCCGCGGAGGTCGCCGCGCAACCGGCCGGCCGGGGCAACCACCTGGCTTCGCGGGGACCACCCGACCGGCCGGGGCAGCCACCCGGCTTCCAGGGCAAATGTGCCCCGTCAACGGGGAGCCCGCCCCGAATTCGGGGCAAGCACCAGGGGAGCGGTGAAAATGGGCAGTCGTTGCGAATGCGGACCTTCTTACCGGCCCGCGCGGCCGAGAAGCGCTTCGGCCTACATATTCCGCGAATCGGAAGCGCTTGTCTGACGCCGAAGGGTTTTCGCCGGGGAGAAGTGGGCAACGCTTCCCATGACCAGGCGGGTGATGCACCCATCTCTCACCGCGGTCCGCCTCAAGCCAAGTGGGCGCCGCGTACTAGCCATGACCGGAGCCCGATGAAGATCCTCGGCATCAACGCACTCTTCCACGAT
>JAICMS010000168.1 GCA_025929075.1 Propionibacteriales bacterium | reverse complement strand
TCATCCCCAAGGCGCACGCCGAGGACGCCGGGAGGCTGGCGTTGCAGCACGAGCAGCTCTTCTGCAGCCTCGACGGTGAAGGCGGCCCTGGGATGGGTGGCCACGGGCCGTGGGGCGTCGAGGACTTCCACGCCGGCACTGCGCCGCACGGCGAGTCCGGGTCGACGCAGACGTTTCGGGGGGACGACGGCCGCGAGCACTTCAACCTGTTCGGCTGGAACGGAGCGGGGCCGACGCCGCACCTCTTCCCCGATGAGGACCCGGCATGAGGGCGACAGCGTCGGCCGCGTCAACGAGGGCGGGCGCCGAGGCTGGGGCGGCGAGCGCCGGCTACGACAGCACCGCAGCGGTCAGTGCCTTCAAGCTCGCCTCGGTGCTGCTGCAGTATCCGACCCAGGCGCTCTTTGCCGCTCTCGACGACCTGGCCGCGGTCGTGTCCACCGTCTCGCCGCGGGAGAGCCGGGCCGCCTTCGGCCGCTTCGTCGACTGGCTGCGGGTCAAGCCTGGCGACCAGGTCGCGCAGCACTATGTCGAGACGTTCGACCTGCGCCGGAGGTGTGCGCTCTACCTGACCTACTTCCGGTACGGCGACACCCGCGAGCGCGGCATGTCACTGCTGACCTTCAAGTCCGCCTACCGGGCAGCCGGCTTCGTGCCGACCGAGGACGAGCTGCCCGACTACCTGCCGATGGTGCTCGACTTCGCCGCGCTGTCGCCACCTGGTGAGCGGCTGCTGCGCTCGCACCGGGCCGACGTGGAGCTGCTGCACCGGGCGTTGCGGCAGTCGCAGTCGCCGTACGCCGACGTCGTCCTCGCCGTCCGTGCGCAGCTGCCCCGACTGGGCCGGCGCGAGGTGACGATCGTCGACAAGGCCTGGCAGGAGGGTCCGCCCAAGGACTCCGTCGGGCTGGAGCCGTTCGCGCCGCCGGAGTACCTCACCGGGGAAGCGGCGCGGCGATGAGCACGTGGGACATGTGGTGGTGGGTGGTGCTGCCCTACGTCGCGATGGTGATCTTCATCGTCGGGCACATCTGGCGGTGGCGCTACGACCAGTTCGGCTGGACCAGCCGGTCGACGCAGCTGCAGGAGCGCCGGCTGCTCAAGTGGGGGGCGCCGCTCTTCCACTACGCGACGTTCGCCGCGATCGGCGGGCACGTGCTCGGCATCCTCATTCCGAAGGCGTGGACCGAGGCGATCGGGATCCCGGAGGGCGTCTACACGGAGTTCTCGGGGATCGCCGGGTCGCTCGCGGCGATCGGCGTACTCATCGGCGCCGGCTTCCTGGTGTTCCGGCGCACGACGATCCCGCGGGTGCGCGCCACCACCTCGATGGTCGACTACCTGGCGCTGATCCTGCTCGGCATCATCGTCATCCTCGGCATCTACCTCACCCTTGGCGTGCAGGCCTTGGGCGGCGGCTACGACTACCGCAACAGCGTGTCGATCTGGTTCCGCAGCCTCTTCACCGGCAACGTGGACGTCGGTGCGATCAACGCTGCGCCGGTGATGTACCAGGTGCACGCGACGGCGGCCTGGGTGATCTTCGCGGTCTGGCCGTTCAGCCGGCTGGTGCATGCGTGGAGTTATCCGCTGTGGTACCTCTGGCGGCCGTACGTCGTCTACCGCAGCCGGCGGCCGGTCGCACCCAACGAGCCGGGCACGACCGGGCGGCGCTGGCGCAAGATCGGCAGCGGCTACTGACGTGAGGGAGGCAGGCAGTGGCCGAAGTCGGTGAGCAGATCCGGATCTACCTCCTCGACGACCACGAGATCGTCCGCCGGGGGCTGCGTGACCTCTTCGAGTCCGAGCCCGATCTGGTCGTCGTCGGCGAGTCCGGCTCAGCCCAGGAGGCGAGCCGCCGGATCCCCGCGCTGCGGCCGCGGGTCGCCGTACTCGACGCCCGGCTCCCCGACGGAAGCGGCATCGACGTCTGCCGGGACATCCGCTCGGTGGACCCGACGATCCAGGCGCTGATCCTGACGTCGTACGACGACGACGAAGCGCTCTTCGCAGCGATCATGGCCGGCGCGGCGGGCTATGTGCTCAAGCAGGTCAACTCCACCGAGCTCGTCGAGGCGGTACGGCGGGTGGCCGGCGGCCAGTCGATGCTCGACCCGGCGGTGACCGCCCGGGTGCTGGACCGGGTGCGCACCTCGACGCACGCCGACCAGCCGGAGGAGCTGCGCGACCTGACCGACCAGGAACGCAAGATCCTCGAGCTGATCGCCGAGGGTCTGACCAACCGGCAGATCGCCGAGCGGATGTTCCTGGCCGAGAAGACCGTGAAGAACTACGTGTCGAGCCTGCTGTCGAAGCTCGGCCTCGAACGCCGCACCCAGGCCGCCGTCCTCGCCTCCAAGCTCCTCAAGTCCTGACCCTTCTTCGACCGAACACCCGCGGTGGCCCGAATGACGGCCCGATACGCCCGATTACGGGCCGCCACGCGTGTTCGGATGACGGCGGTGGTGCCGGGTCAGCCGATGCGGCGACCGGTGATCTTCGTCGGGGTGAGTCGCAGGAACATCCGGCGCTGTCCGCTGGCCCAGGGCCGCAGGCGCCCTGACTCGTCGAGCGCGCGCGCCTCGTCGGGGTCGTCGACCGGTGCCGCGTCCCCGACCACCAACACACTCCAGGCCAGCCGCAGTGCCGGCTCCAGCTCGTCGACTTCGAACGCCATTCGCTGCGCCGCATGTTGGGCGAGCAGGGTGTACGGCGACGTACGCACCACGATCGTCTCGCCGTCCACGAGGTAGTTGACCGGGTGGATCACCGGCCCCTCGTCGCCGACGAAGGCCAGCCGCCCTACCCCCGACTCGCCGATCAGCGCCATGCACTCCCCGGCGTCGAGCTCCCGTAAGGGGGCGGCCGCCGGCTCAGACTCATACCGGTCATGGGCCATCATCGGACCTCCTTCGGTTCTCTGCCCCCGGGTAGTGCGGGAAAGCGGTGGACAAATGGGGCGCCGGTCAGCCACTTTCCCGCACTTCGTGGAGAGGGGAGCCGGCTCCGCGCCGAGACGCCGGCTCAGGGGTTGTGGGCACCTACCAGTTCCTGGCCGCCGATGTCGTCGTACTCACTGAGCAGTGCAGGTACGACGAGGACCGGACACGGCGCGTGCCGGACCAGGTGTTCGCTGACCGAGCCGAGGATCATCCGACGGACCGCGCCCTTGCGCCCGGTGCCGACGACGAGGTAGTCGGCGTCGCGAGCCGCGTGCCCGAGCACCTGGGCAGCGTCGCCCTCGACGACCTGCCTGGACAGCACGGGTGCGGTCTCGACATCCGCGATCGCCGCAGCGACCGCGTCGTCCTGGATCTCCTGGGCGGCTGCCCGGGCCCACTCTCGTGGGTCGTCGACCGTCGGGAGGTCGCCCATCGGGTGATAGGACCACGTCGTGACGACGTCGAGCCGGGAGCCACGACGGGTGGCCTCGCGCAGGGCGAAGCGCAGGGCGGCCGCGGCGGCATGACTGTCGTCGACGCCGACGACGATCGCAGAATGGGTGCCGGTCATGAGACTGCCTCCTCGGTGCGGTTGCTCACGTCCCATGCTTCATCGTCGAATGCCGCCAGAGCAGGGCCGGAGGTCGAGTTCGGCAGGGCCGGAAGTCCCGCCCTCACGACTACACTCCGCGACGTGAGCGCCGGTGAGCGTCCCGCCGCGGACCCGGAACGTCCAGCCGCAAACCTGCACGCTCGCGAGCAGTCGCTGCTGTCGGCGTTCGCCTCGATCGCCGCGAGTCTCGACGTCCGAGCGACGCTGGAGCGGATCGTGGCGGCGGCGGCGGTCCTGGCCGAGGCGCGGTATGTCGCGCTCGGGGTACTCGACGAGTCCGGCGACAGCCTCGCCGAGTTCATCACGCACGGGATCAGTGCCGAGCAGGCGGCCGCGATCGGGCCGCCGCCGACCGGACACGGCGTGCTCGGCCTGCTGTTGAGCGACGCACGACCGGTGCGGGTGCACGACATCAGCCAGCATCCGTCGTCGTACGGGTTCCCACCGAACCATCCGCCGATGACGACGTTCCTCGGTGTCCCTGTCCGGGTCGGCGACCGGGTGTTCGGCAATCTCTACCTGACCGAGAAGCTCGACGGCGGCGACTTCACCGACGCCGACGAGGAGGCGGTGGTCGCCCTGGCGGGCGCAGCCGGAGTCGCGGTTGAGAACGCCCGGCTCTACGAGACGGTACGGCGACGGCAGCGGTGGCTGGAGGCGACGGCGGAGATTCAGCAGGCGTTCCTGCGG
>JAICMS010000087.1 GCA_025929075.1 Propionibacteriales bacterium | reverse complement strand
CTGCGCGGGCGTTCCCGACGGGCTGCCGCCATCGCCGGCGCCGTGATCGTGGGTCTGACGGTCGGTGCGGCGGTCATTCCGGCGTACGTCGAGGGGGCGCACCAGAGCCGCAACGTCACCGACCTGCTGTTGCTGTCGCCCACCGCCTTGCTGGCGTTCCTCTTCACATCGTGCCTGGCCACGGTCACCGCCGCCGGCGGGCGCGAACTGCTGCCGCGTGGCCCGGCGTCGGTGTTCCCGGTCAGCCCGACCACCGACCACTTCGGCGCGCTGCTGATGACGCCGCTCAACGTGGCCTGGCTGATGCAGGTCTGGTCGCTGCTCGGCATCGCCGCTTATATCGCCGGCCCGCACGGGCTTTGGGCGGTTCAGCTGACGACGCTGTGCTGGGTGTTCGTCGCGACGGCGACCGGACAGGTGGTCGGCTGGCTGGTCGAGTGGGTGCGTCGTGGTGAGCACGGGGTCGCCGTTGTCCGCGCGCTCGCCGGTCTGCTGATGGCTGGCGCCGCAGCACTCGCGATCAGCCACCACGTCTCGAACGTCTTCGACCGCAGCCCCACGATCAGGATCGTCGACGTAGAGCTCTATGCGAACGCCGGCCGGTGGGGTCACTGGCTCGTCGGCTGGCTGCTGCTGGCCGCGTGCGGTGTCGCCGCTGTCGCAGCCGGGGCCGGCGCCGCCCATCTCGTCGCCTGCCGCAAGTCGCGAGACGAGGAGCGGGCGGAGACCCGGCTGAGGGCTGCGGCGCCGATGCCGAAGTCCGACCTCGCGGCGCTGGTCCGGATCGACCGCGGCAGCGTGTGGCGGTCGGTGCCGCTGCGCCGGGGCTTCTTGGTCCTCGCCGCTCTGCCCGGGCTGGTGGCTGCCGCCGGCCAGCTCGACTGGTACCTCCTGCCGGTTCTCCCTGGCCTCGTCGCCGCCGGTGGAGCGCTGCTCTTCGGAGTCAACGCCTGGTGCCTCGACGCCGCGGGCGCCCTGTGGCGCGACAGCCTGCCGGCCCGGCCGGACCACGTCTTCCTGGCCCGCTGCCTGGTGCTGCTCGAGCTGCTCGTCGTGGCGATGGTGCTGACGATCGTGGTGGCCGGCGTCCGGGCCGGTGGCTCGCCGACGCCGACGCAGCTGTCGGCGGTGGTGTCTGCCGTCGTCGTGGTGTCGCTGCAAGTGGTGGCCCGGTCGATGCACTGGTCAGTACGGCGACCGTTCTCGACCGACCTGCGCTCGGCTCGGGCAACGCCGGCCCCGCCCGCCGTCATGGTCGGCTACTCGTCGTACCTCGCCTTGACCTCGACACTCACCGGACTCGTCTTCGCCACCGCCGCCCACTCCGACAACCCGGCCGTGCCGGTGATGCTGGGGATGCCGCTGGCGATCCTCGCTGTGCGCCGGCTGGTCATCACCTCACACGAGTGGGCCGACCCCGGTGTGCGTGCGCGGGTGGTCAGCATCGTGGCGGCGAACTAACTGCCTCACCTTGCCGCCTGGCCGCTAGGCAATCCTCGCTACTCAGTCGTTGCTGATCGTGAGCCAAGAGACCGCGCCGCCGAGCACGAGCAGCACAACACAGACCCACATCGCCTCGCGGTAGCCGGCCGAGAAGATGTCCGGTCGCTGGTAGTCGTCGCCGCTCAGCCCCGCGATCGCCGGCAGCGCGGCAACCGCCAGCAACGACCCGGCCCGCGCCACCGCGTTGTTGATCCCGCTGGCGATGCCGGCGTTGCGATCGGGCGCGGCGGCGAGCACCGTCGAGGTCAGTGGCGCGACGAGCAGCGCCAGTCCGAGCGAAAACACGGTGAGACCGGGCAGCACCTCGGCCCAGTAGTTGACCGATGCGCCGACGCCGGTCAGCAGCGCAATGCCGATGGCGCATACGACCGGCCCGACTGTCATCGGCAGCCGCGGCCCGATCCGCGCAGCCAGTGCCCCCCCGCGTGAAGCCAGCAGCAGCATCACGATCGTGATCGGCAGGGTGGCGACGCCGGCCTCGAGCGGCCCGTAGCCGGAGACCGTCTGCAGCTGCAGGACGAGGAAGAACGTCACCGCGCCCAGCGCCGCGTAGACAAGCAGCGTCATCAGGTTGGCGCCGCTGAACTGGCGGCTGCCGAAGAGGCCGGTCGGCATCATCGGGTACGGCGACCGCTGCTCCACCACGACGAACGCGACGAACCCCAGCACGCCGGCCGCCCCGACCGCCGCGACCGTCGACGCCGACAACGACGCCGCCTCGATCAACGCGAAGGTGACACCAGCCAGGCCGAGCACGCCCAACAGCGCACCCGCGACGTCGAATTCCCGCGCTGCTTTGGCATCCCATGTCTCCGGGACGTGCCGCCACGCCAGCCAGGCGGTCAGCGCCCCGAGCGGCAGGTTGAGCAGGAACACCCAGCGCCAGCTGGCGTACTGCACCAGCCAACCGCCGACGAAGGGTCCGACCGCGGCGGCGATACCGCCGAGCCCGGCCCACGCGCCGATCGCGCGCCCACGGTCCGCCCGGTCGAAGACGCCCTGGATCATCGCCAGGCTGCCGGGCGTCAACAAGGCGGCACCGATGCCTTGCACCACTCGGGCGACGATGAGCATGACCGGGTCCACCGCCAAGGCGCAGATCAGTGACGCGAGGGTGAACCAGACGACGCCGTACACAAACACCCGCCGCCGGCCGAACCGGTCACCCAGCGAGCCGCCGAGCAGGATCAGCGATGCCAGTGTGAGCAGGTAGCCGTTGGTGACCCATTGCAGCTCGGGCAGGCTCGCGTCGAGGTCGCCGCCGATCCGCCGCAGCGCGACGTTAACGACGGTCGAGTCCAGCAGCGCCATGCCCGAGCCGAGCACGGCCGCGGCCAGCACGAGCCGACCCGCCCGGGTGCCGTAGTGGAGCTGCAAGGTCACCGCAGCACCCTTTCACGATCCGCGGATGGCGAGGCTGCGCGCGACTCCTCTGCACTCATTGGCCCTCTTGCGCCGAGCCACTGCGAGTCCACCTGACGGATCTTGAGGGATTTCGGCTGCTCTGGCGACCGGTATCGCTCAAGGTCAGGGCGGGCGTGCCGCCGTTCAATGAACCTTGAGGGATTGCGGCTGCTCTGGCGACCGGAATCCCTCAAGGTTCGTGTGGTCGGGGCGTTAACGGCGATCAGCGACCGGGGCGTCAGCGCAGCAGGCGTCGGCATCGACCCGGTTTTCGTCGTCGTACGTCGGCTGGCCGGCCGGACGCTCGTGAGCCGGCCTGATCACCGGATTGCGCAGCCACTGTCGCGCAATCCGCGGGAGGCGTCGGCCGCTTAGCCACCGGCGCGCAGTGACTGCGGGTACTGAGTCCCCGGTCGGCTTCGCCGTCGGACGGCGCTCCGCCCCAACGACGATCGCCACCGCAGCCACGACCACACCGCCGCCGACCCACACCGCGATCGTGACGGGTTCGGCCAGGATTAGCCAGCCGAGGAAGACCGCCACGACGGGGTTGACGTAGGCGTACGTCGACACCAGCGAGATCGGCGCAGCGTCGAGCACCCAGACATACGCCGAGAACGCGACCACCGAGCCGAACAGCACCAGATAACCCCAGCCCAGCCAGGCCTCCGTCGAACCACCCTGCGGCCAGACCCGTTCGCCGCTGAACGCTGCGCCGATGACCAGGAACAGCGAGCCGAACAGCATCTCGTACACCGTCGTCACGAACGGGTCCTTCGGCAGGGTCAACCGCGGCATCACCCAGGAGCCGAACGACCAGCAGGCGGTGGCGACCAGGATCACCAGACACGGCCCGATCGCCACGTGACCGGTGATGTCGCTGGCAGACACCAGCCCGACGAGGCCGGCGAAGCCGAGCAGCACCCCGCCCACGGTGCGCCGGTTGGGCCGGTCGCCCGCGCCGGCGCGGTAGACGATGATCCACAGCGGGAGCGCGGCCACGATCAGGGCCGCCATCCCGGAGGGTGCCCCGTGCGCCTCGCCAACCGAGACAAGGCCGTTGCCCAGCGCGGGAAGCAGCAGGCCGAGAGCGGCACAGCCCAGCAGCTGCCGCGGCGTCGCCGCCAGCCGCCGCCAGCCGCCTCGCGCCGCCAGGATGGCGGCTAGCACCACTGCCGCGGCGAAGTAGCGCCACGACGCCGAGGCAAGCGCCGGCAGGTCGCGCACCATGACCCGGATGGCGAGGTACGTCGACCCCCACACCACGTAGACGATGCCGAGCGCGACGATGACCATCAGGGAGGTTCGCTTGGCCGCCGCGGCAGCTGTCGTCGTACTCGTCATGACCGTTGACGTCCTTTGGTCCTGTCTCACTCCCCTACCCTAACGCCTCCCTCGGACGCCGCCCATCCCATCCCGTGTTGAGCGGCCAGGCTTGCAGTGTTGAGTGGCCAGGCTTGCGGTGTTGAGTGGCCAGGCTTGCAGGTTTCAGCGGCCAAACCGGCCGCCCGAGCCAATTCAGTTGAGAAACCTTGGCCGGTCGACCCTGCAACCTTGGCCGGTCGAGCCAGCAACCTTGGCCGGTCGAGGCAGCAACCTTGGCGGTCGAGGCAGCAACCTTGGCCGGTCAACGGCGGGTCTGTCAGACTCGTCCGCCACGGAGGGGCAGCGTGAGCCTTAGGCGAGGGAGTCGAGCCAGGCTTGGTGCAGGTCGGAGAACCGACCGCTACCAGCGGCGACCAACTCCCCCGGCGGGCCGTCCTCGACGATCTCGCCGTGCTCCATCACCAGCACCCGGTCGGCGATCTCCACGGTGGAGAGCCGGTGGGCGATGATGATCGCGGTCCGCTCCCGCAGGATCGTGCGCAGCGCGTGCTGCACGAGCCGCTCCGACGGTACGTCGAGGCTCGACGTCGCCTCGTCGAGGATCAGCACCGCCGGGTCGGCCAAGAACGCCCGGGCGAAGGTCACGAGCTGGCGCTGCCCGGCCGACAGCCGGCCACCGCGGTTGGCGACCTGCGTGTCATAACCGTCGGGCATCGCGCTGATGAACTCGTGCGCGCCGATCGTCCGGGCCGCCTCGATGACCTCTTCCATCGTCGCCGTCGGCTTGCCGAACCTGATGTTGTCGGCGACCGACCCGTTGAAGAGGAAGTTCTCCTGTGTCACCAACACGACCGCTTGACGCAGGTCGTCCTCGCGCAAAAGCCGGAGGTCGACGCCGTCCAGCGCCACCTGACCCGCGTCAGGGTCGTAGAACCTCGCGACGAGTTTGGCCAGCGTCGTCTTGCCCGCGCCGGTCGTGCCGACAAGCGCCACCGTCTGGCCGGCCGGGATGTCGAGGTCGAGGTCGGGAAAGACCGGCCGCCCCTCGACGTACGCAAATTGCACGTGGTCGAAGCTCACACCACCCGACACCCGCTCGAGCTGCACCGGGTGCTCCGGCTCGGGTAGCGACGGCTCCTCCTCGATGACTCCCGAGAGCTTCTCCAGCGCCGCGGACGCCGACTGGTAGGTGTTGAAGAACTGCGAGATGTCCTGCATCGGCTCGAAGAACTGGCGCAGGTAGAGGAGGAAGGCGGCAAGCACGCCCACGGTGATCTGGCCGTCGTAGGTCAGCTGGGCGCCGTACAGCAGCACGATCGCGATCGTCACGTTGCCGATGATCTTGATGCCGGGCATGAAGACGCCGACCAGCCGGAACGCATCCACGTTGGCCCGCCGGTAGTCGTCGTTGACCTTCTCGAAGATCTGCTGGTTACGGTCCTCGCGGCGGAACGCCTGCACGGCCCGCATGCCGTTGATGGTCTCGACGAAGTGCACGATCACGATCGCGACGGTCTCGCGAGTACGGCGGTAGATCAGCGCCGACTGGTGCCGGAACCACCTGGTGATCAGGTAGAGGAACGGCGAACAGCACAACGCCACCAGCCCGAGTTTGACGTCGAGGAACAGCAACAGGACTGCGGTCCCGACCATCGTCAGTGCAGCTGTCACCAAGCCGTCGAAGCCGGTCTCCAGCAGCTCGTAGATAGCGTCGGTGTCGGACGTCTGACGCGAGATCACCCGTCCAGACGTGTACTCGTCATGGAAGGACGGCGACAGTTTCTGGAAGTGCGAGAAGACGATCCGCCGCAGGTTGAGCAGCACCTCCTGGCCCACTCGTCCGGAGAGGAAGAGGAAGAGCTGCCGGCTGATCGCTTGCGTCATCACCGCGATCAGCAAGATGACGACGATCGTCAGCAGAGTCCGCGACCCCTGGTGGTGCACGATCGGTGGAACGCCGTTGTCGATCCCCATCTTGACCAGATACGGAACCGCGAGCCGAGCGCCGTTCTCGATGAGGACCGCGATCAGCAGCAGCCCGAGCAGCTTGCGGTGGGGCCGGAGCAGGTCGGCGAGCAACCGGCGGGAGCGGGCGCGCAGGAAGAGCGACGCCTTGTTGCTGATCTCGTCCTCGCGCTCGGCGGCGACCCCGCGCCAGTCGTTGGGGGGAGTCGTTGTCGTGGTGCTCATCGCAGCGCTCCCAGCTCGCCCAGCAGCTCCTCATCAGATTGCGGCTCGAGTTCGGCCTCGGCCGCCAGCAGGTTGCGATAGGCGGGCACGGTTGCCAGCAGCTCCTGATGCCGTCCGACATGGGTGATCGTGCCGTCCTGGAGCAGGGCGACCTTGTCGGCGAGCAGCACTGTCGATGCCCGGTGGGCGACGACGATGCCGGTGGCCTTGGCGAGCACCTGGCGCAAGGCGGTCTCCACCAGTGCCTCGGTGTGTACGTCGAGGGCTGAGAGCGTGTCATCGAGCACCAGGATCCGCGGCTGGGCGAGGACGGCGCGGGCGAGCGCCAGGCGCTGACGCTGGCCGCCGGACAGCGACATGCCTTGCTCGCCGATCCTGGTGTCCAGGCCCCACGGCAGGTCGTAGACGAAGCGCGCCTGGGCGGTGTCGATCGCCTCGCGCACGTCGTCCTCGCTGGCGTCGGGCCGGCCGAGCGTGATGTTCTCGCGGGCGCTCATCGAGAAGAGCGTCGGCTCCTCGAAGGCGGTCGCCACGATCGAGCGCAGGCACGGCAGGGTGAGCTCGCGGACGTCCACCCCGTCGATCGTGATGCGGCCGCCGGTGACGTCGTACAGCCGCGGGACCAACGCCGTGAGCGCCGACTTGCCGGCTCCCGTCGCCCCGACGATCGCGACTGTCTCACCGGGCAGGACATCGAGGTTGATGTCGCGCAGCACCGGCTGGTCGCTGTCGGGGAAGGCGAAGTCGACCCGTTCGAACCGGAGGTGCCCGGTCACATCGGTGAGAGTGCGCGGACCGCTGACGACCGTCGGCTTGGTGTCGAAGATCTCCAGCACTCGGTCGGCGGCGGTCATCGCCTCCTGGGCCATCGCCAGGATGAAGCCGAGGGACTCGATCGGCCAGACCAGCTGCAGCATCAGCAGGATGAAGGCGGTCAAGGTGCCGACGGTGACGGCGTCCTGGCCGACGGCCAGCACGCCCAGCATCAGCACCACGACCAGGCTGACGTTGGGGATGATGTCGAGGAAGGTGAAGAAGCGCGACGACAGCCGCACCTTCTCCATCGAGGTTTCGTAGAGCACCTTCGTGTTCTCGTGGAAGTTGCGCTGGCTGTACGCCGTGCGGCCGAACGACTTGACGACCCGGTAGCCGACCGCAGCCTCCTCGACGGCGGTGGCGACGTCCCCCTGCTGGTCCTGCACCCGGCGGGAGACGACGACGTAGCGGTTCTCGAACCGCTTGCTGAGCAAGATGATCGGGATCGAGGACAGTGCGACCACGAGGCCGAGCGGCCAGTACATGTGCAGCAGCAGCAGCGTGACCACGATCAGCTGAAGGATGTTGATGCCCAGGAACAGCATCCCGAAGCCCATGAAACGACGCAGCGCGCTGAGGTCGACTGTGACGCGGGAGAGCAGCTGCCCGCTCTGCCAGCGCCCGTGGAACTCCATCGGCAGCGCCTGCATGTGGCGGTAGAGGTCGTTGCGCACTGCCGTCTCGAAGCCCAGCACCGCACGGGCCTGCACCCAACGCCGGATCAGGATCAGGGCGGCCTCGGTGATTCCCAGCACCAGCGCGAGCAATCCCAGGGGGACGATCTCTGCTGACTTGTGGTGGGCGATCGGGCCGTCGATGATCGCCTTGGTCACCAACGGGATGGACAGGCTGACGAACACCCCGATGCCGGCTGCGAGCGCCATGACCAGGAGCGACCAGCGGTAGGGCCGGAGGAAGTTGCGCAACCGCCACAGGGAGTGGATGCCTCGTTTGACGGGCGGACGGCCGTGACTCTCGTCGGCCAGTGTGCCAGCGGTCGTAGATGGCGGCATCGGTGGGTGTTTGCCTCCTTGGGTGAGAAGGGAGGCCCGCCGCCGTTGCGGGCTCGGCTTGGGGGAATCAGGCGAGAGCGGCGCTGGGGCGGCGGGATGTAAGCATCACTCTATCTGATGCCCATGACAGCCCGCCAACCACATTCCGGTTGGCGCCCAGATCGGGACCCGCCGGCCCACCCACTCGCGCGCTCGCCCGGGCGAGCACTCGCCCGCCCCGCAAATGGGCCCGCGAATGGGCGGGAAAGTGGCCAGACAATTCGGACGAAGGCGAGCCACTTTCCCGCAATTGACGGTCAGGGGTGCCGGCTGGTGATCGGCGGGCGCTCGGGGTCAGAAGGTGGTGGCGTACTCGGGCGCCGCGGCGGTCGGTTCGCCCTCGGCCCGCCACTCAGCGGTGATCTCCAGGAACCGGTCGTTGGCCGCGGGTTCCCCAACAGTCACCCGCACGCCGTCGCCGTCGAACGGCCGTACGGCGACGCCGCGGTCCTGCGCGAACCCGCCGAACTCGACAGCCCGGTCGCCCAGCGGCAGCCAGACGAAGTTGCCCTGGGCGTCGGGCACCGCGAAGCCTTGGTCGGCAAGGCCGTTCACGACGCGGCCGCGCTCTCGCACCAGCGCATCGACCCGGTCGAGGAGGGCCGGCTCGACGTCGAGCGAGGCGGCCGCCGCCACTTGGGCGATCGAAGAGACGCCGAAGGGCAGCGAGCACTTGCGGATCGCGTCGATGACAGGCGCCGGTCCGACGGCGTACCCGACCCGCAGCCCGGCGAGCCCGTAGGCCTTGGAGAACGTCCGCAGCACCACCACGTTGGCACGCTCCTTGGCCGGCGTCAGCGCGTCGGCCACATCCGGATCGGTGACGAACTCCCGGTAGGCCTCGTCGACGACCACCAGCACTCGCGACGGCACCGCCGCCAGGAAGTCGTCGAACTCGGCCCGGTGCACCGCCGGACCTGTCGGGTTGTTCGGCGTACACACCACGACGACCCTGGTGGCGTCGGTGATCGCCGCCGCCATCGCCGGCAGGTCGTGCCGCGCGCCCGCGGTCAGCGGGACGGTGACCCCCGTTGCTCCGCTCAGCCCGACTGCGATCGGGTATGCCTCGAAGGAGCGCCAGGCGTAGACCACCTCGTCACCTTCGACGCAGCTTGCCTGCAGCGCGTGGTAGAGCAGGGCCACCGAGCCGGTCCCGGTCGCCACCTGGTCGACCACGACGCCGTACTTGTCCGCCAGCCGCGCGTGCAGCTCGACGACAGCCATGTCGGGGTAGCGGTTCATCGACGCCGCCGCCCGCATGACCGCGTCCATCACGCCGGGCAGCGGCGGGTAGGGGTTCTCGTTGCTCGAGAGCTTGTACGACGACAGCGCCCCTGGTGCCGGCGGCCGGCCCGGCTTGTACGACGGAATCGAGTCGAGCACCTCACGAAACCGGGGCCTGTCCATGACCAGCACTGTACCGACGCCTCGATCGCCTCCCTCACCTTCCGCTCCCCCCGACCAAACACGCGGAGCAGCCCGAACCGGGACAAGAGATGTCCCGATTCGGGCCGCCGGAGGTGTCTGGTCGACAGGCGGCGATGGCGGCATGGGAGCATCGGGTGCCATGAAAGCCTGGATCGTCCGCGTCATCGTCAACGCCTGTGCGTTGGCGGTTGCCGCCTGGCTGTTCACCGGCATCCACATCAACGGCTCCGACGAGACCCACCGCGTCATCACCCTGCTCGTCGTGGCGTTGATCTTCGGCCTCATCAACGAGTTCGTCCGGCCGATCGTCGCCTTCTTCTCCCTGCCGCTCTATCTGCTGACGCTGGGGCTGATGTTCTTCGTGGTCAACGCCCTCATGCTTTGGCTGACCAGCTGGGTGGCCGGCCTGATCAACGTCGGCTTCCATGTGAACGGCTTCTGGACGGCGATCTTCGGCGCCATCGTCATCACGGTCGTCAGCTGGCTGGCCGGCATGGTGCTGCCGAGGGAGGACTGAGCCATGGCCTCGCCCGCAGACTCAGCCGCGGCGCCCCCCTCGCTCCCACCACCGCGAGAGCCCGGCTGCTACCGCATCGGCCTGGTCTGCCTCGGCAATATCTGCCGCTCCCCGATGGGCGAGGTCGTGCTGCGCAGCCGACTGGCCGCCGCCGGTCTCGACGACGCCGTCGAGGTGAGCAGCACCGGCACCGGCGACTGGCATCTCGGCGAGCCGATGGACCGCCGCGCCGCCGCCACCTTGGCGGGCCGCGGCTACGACCCCTCGCGTCACCGCGCCCGCCAGTTCGACGCGTCGTGGTTCGCCGCTCAGGATCTCGTCCTCGTGATGGACCGGGCCAACCTCGACGAAGTGTCCACCCTGGTCGGAGCCGCCCTGGAGCCGGAGCGGCTGCAGTGGTTCCGCGCCTTCGATCCCGACGGCGGCCAGTCACTCGACGTACCCGATCCGTGGCAGGGTGGCCAGTCGGGCTTCGACGACGTACTGGCCATCGTGGAGCGGACCTCCGACACTCTCGTCG
>JAICMS010000137.1 GCA_025929075.1 Propionibacteriales bacterium | reverse complement strand
TCATGGCCGAGATGTACAAGCAAGTCCTCGAGCATGCCGGTTACACCGTCGACGTGAAGCTGGTGGCGACACGGGACATCTATGTCAGGTCGTTGGAGAAGGGCAGCGTCGACGTCGTCCCGGAGTACCTCGGTGGCCTCGCCGACTACCTGAACACGTTGAAGAACGGACCGAGCGCCAAGAGCTTCACGACGCACAGCGCCGCCGGGTCGCTTGCCAAGCTGAAGCCGCTCGCGGCGAGCGACGGCATCACGATGCTGAAACCGGCCAACGCGACCGACCAGAACGCCTTCGCGGTCACCAAGCAGTTCGCCACGAAGAACAACCTGAGCACGCTCTCGGATCTCGGAACGCTCGGTCAGCCGATCGTGCTGGCGGCGGCATCTGACTGTCAGGGCAGGTCGGACTGCCAGGGCGGGCTGTCGAATGTCTATGGCATCAACATCACCAAGATCCTGCCACTCGGGTTCGACACACCACAGGTGAAGAACTCGCTGCACTCCGGTGAGTCCCAGCTCGGTGAGGTGGCCACCACCGACGGTGCGCTGGCTCAGGAAGGACTGGTGTTGCTGCAGGACGACAAGGGCATCCAGCCGGCCCAGAACCTCATCCCAGCCGTCAACGCGACCTTCTTGAAAAGGCACCCGGACGTTGCCTCGGTGCTCAACAAGCTCTCCTCGACACTGACCACCGCCGACCTCGCAGCCTTGAACAAGAAAGTAGGCGTCGACCGAGTGCAGGCCTCGACCGCCGCGCACGACTACCTCGCCTCCAAGGGCCTCATCTAGTGTCGCGGGACACGAGCCTCGCCGGGTAAACTGGAGGGGCTAGGAGCGAGTGCTCGCAGACGTCTGGATCCCCTCGAGGGACTGGAACGTAGAGAGGCACCTCATGAGCCAGGCAAAGCCCAGCGTGGGCGTTGTCGGCGCCGGCCGGGTTGGCGCCGTCCTCGCCGCTGCGCTCCGCAACGTCGGTTACCCGATCGCAGCGGTGGCAGGCGAGTCGCAGGCATCGCGCATCCGCATCGACACGCTGCTGCCCGGGATCCCCGTGACCAAGCCGACGGCCGTCGCGCGCGGCTGCGAGCTGCTGCTGCTCGCCGTACCAGACGATGTGCTCGACAACGTCGTGCGGATGCTGGTGGGCTCCGGCGCGATCCACTCCGGCCAGTACGTCGTCCACACGAGCGGTCGGCATGGGCTGGCCGTGTTGGAGCCCGCGACTGCCATCGGTGCGCACGGGTTGGCGATGCACCCCGCGATGACGTTCACCGGCACCGACGTCGACCTCGACCGGCTGGCCGGCTGCGTGTTCGGCGTGACGGCCGCACCGCGGGACTGGTGGTTGGCCAGCGCGTTGGCGGCCGACCTGGTTGGCGAGGTGTCGTTCGTCCCCGAGGAGAGCCGGACGACGTACCACCTGGCTCTCGCGCACGGCGCCAACCACCTCGTAACGCTGGTCTCCCAGTCGATGGGGCTGCTCCGGCTCGCCGGCTCCGACGACCCGGCCGCCACCCTGCGTCCGCTGCTCACGGCCGCACTGGAGAATGCCCTGGCGTACGGCGATGCGGCTCTCACCGGCCCGATCGTGCGCGGGGACCTCAGGACCGTGCGCAGCCACCTGGCCGCCCTCGTCGAGCTGGTCGACAGCCGGCCGGAGCTGCGCCCGACCATGGAGTCCTACGTCGTGCTGGCCCGGGCCACCGCCAACCGGGCAGTCGTTGACGGCCGGCTCGCGCCGGCGCGGGCCGCGGCCGTCGTCGAGATGCTCAACGACGCGCTGGCCGCCGCGCCGGCCTGAGCCTGCGCCGACCCGTGCACACCGCCAGCGACGGTCCGGTCGTGGTCGGTGACCCCGACGCGCTGCGCTCAGTGCTCGGACGGTGCCGCGCCGACGGGGCAACGATCGCCCTGGTGCCGACGATGGGCGCGCTGCATGCGGGGCACGCCGCGCTGTTCGACGCCGCCGGCAAGGCGGCGGACGTCGTCGTGGCATCGGTCTTCGTCAATCCACTTCAGTTCGGTCCCGGAGAGGACCTGGCCAGGTATCCACGGACGTTCGAGGCGGACATGGCTCTCGCGGCGGAGCACGGCGTCGACGTCGTCTTCGCGCCGGATGTCGACGTGATCTACCCCCACGGCGAGCCGCTCGTGCACGTCGACCCCGGGCCGCTGGGCCGAGTGCTCGAGGGGGCGACTCGCCCAGGCCACTTCCGCGGCGTGCTCACCGTGGTGGCCAAGCTGTTCGGCATCGTCCGGCCGGCCATCGGGGTCTTCGGCGAGAAGGACTACCAGCAGCTCGTGCTCATCCGCTCGATGGCGGCTGAGCTGTGCCTCGGCGTGCAGGTGGCCGGCGTTGCGACGGTGCGGGAGCCGGACGGCCTGGCGGAAAGTTCGCGCAACCGGTACCTCGACCCCGAGCAGCGGTCACTTGCCACGACCCTGCACCGAGCGCTCCGGGGCGGGCAGGAGGCAGCGGCTGGGGGGCCGGCGGCCGTGGTCGCGGCGGCCGCCGACGTTCTGGCTGCAGAACCGGCCATCGTCGTCGACTACCTGGTCGTCCGATCCCGCGAGCTCGGCGAGCCGCCGGTGGCAGGCGAGGCGCGGCTGCTGGTCGCAGCGCGGATCGGCAGCACCCGGCTCATCGACAACATCGCCGTCCACCTCACCCCCTCAACCTCGGCCGGGGATCCGCCCTAATGAGACTGCTCTGCGTGGACGTCCGCAACGACGTGACAAGGCTCGGCGTGTACGACGGCGAACAGCTGACCGGCCGGTTCCGGATCGCCACGGACGTGCGACGTACCGGCGACGAGTGGTCACTCGCTGTCAGCGGGCTGCTGCAGCGGCTGGTGCCACCGTCGGAGGCGGAAGCGGTGGCGCTCGACGGCATCTGCGTCTGCTCCGCCGTCCCGGCGGTGCTTCCGGCGGTCCGCGAGATGGCCGCCTCGACGTTTCGGGGCTCCCGCGTTGTCGTCTTGGGCCCTGGTGTCCGGACCGGCCTGTCGGTGCTCGTCGACAACCCCCGCGAGGTCGGAACCGACCGGATCGCCAACGCGGTCGCGGCCCGCGATCTCGTGGGTGGTCCTGCCGTGGTCGTCGACCTGGGGACGGCCATCACCTTCGACGTGCTGGACGGCACGGGCGCCTACGTCGGTGGAGCGATCGCGCCGGGCGTGGCAATGTCGCTGGCGGCGCTCGGCGAGCGCGGCGCACAGCTGCGGCAGGTGGAGCTACGAGCACCCCGAGGGACGGTAGCCAGGAACACCATCGAGGCCCTGCAGTCCGGCGCTGTGTACGGCTTCGCCGGTCTGGTGGAGGGCCTCGTCGAAAGGATCAGGGCCGAGCTCGACGTCGCTTCGGAGCATCTGCAGGTTGTCGTGACCGGAGAGGTCGACAACCCCGTCGTCGAAGCGTGCCGTTGTTTCACCAGGCGGGAGCCGGACCTCACCCTGCACGGCCTGCGTCTGGTCTACCTGCATAACCCTTGAGGTTGCCGCGGCCGCCTCCCGTAACCTGTTGGCCATGGCCGAGACCGGCGACACTCGCACCGAAAACTCCTCGCAGGAGGACGTGCCGGAGCAAGCCCGAGTGCGTCGGGAGAAGCGGTCCGCACTGCGGGAACAAGGCATCGATCCCTATCCCGTCTCGGTGCGTCGCACCCACTCCCTGGCGCAGATCCGGTCGACGTACGACGCAGCCCAGCTCGGTCCGGACGGCCGCACCGGCGACGAGGTGGCGGTCGCCGGTCGGGTCATCTTCCTGCGTGACACCGGCAAGCTGTGTTTCGTCCGTCTCCGAGAGGGCGACGGCACCGAACTGCAGGCGATGCTCTCGGTCTCCGACGTCGGCGAACGGACGCTCGGCGACTTCAAGGCGCTCGTCGACATCGGCGATATCGTCGCGGTGGCCGGCGAAGTCGTGACGAGTCGGCGCGGTGAGCTCTCGATCCGGGTGACCTCGTGGGCGATGGCTGCCAAGGCCTTGCGGCCACTGCCCAACGAGCACCGGCCGCTCTCCGAGGAGGCCAGGGTGCGGCTGCGCTACGTCGACATGATCGTGAACCCCGAGGCGCGGGCGATCGTGCGCCAGAAGGCCGCCGTGCTTCGGTCGCTGCGGCAGACGCTCGACGACGAAGGCTTCGTGGAGGTCGAGACGCCGGTCCTGCAGCTGACCAATGGCGGTGCGGCGGCCAGACCGTTCCAGACCCACCTCAATGCGTTCGACCAGGACATGCTGCTGCGGATCGCGCTCGAGCTGCACCTGAAGCGAGCGATGGTCGGCGGTGTGGAACGCGTGTACGAGATCGGGCGGACATTCCGCAACGAAGGTATCGACAGCACCCATGCTGCGGAGTTCTCGATGCTGGAGGCCTATCAGGCGTACGGCGACTACGACACGATGACCGAGTTGGTGCAGCGGCTTGTCGTTGCCGCCGCTAGGTCGATCGGCGGAACGGTTGTGCGCGGTCGGGACGGAAGCGAAATCGACCTGGCTGGACGTTGGCGACGTGCCCCGCTGTTGGCGCTGGTTTCTGACGCTGTTGGCGAGCAGATAAGCCTCGACACACCCGAGGAGACTCTTCGCGGGTACGCCAACAAGTACGACGTGGATTTGCAGCCCGGTTGGGGAAGCACCGATATCCTGCTCGAACTCTACGAAAAGCTCGTCGAGCGGACCTTGGTCGAGCCCACCTTCGTCATTGACTACCCGGCGCAGGTCAAGCCATTGGCGAAGCCGCACCGCAGCCAGCCGGGGCTCGGCGAGGCATTCGACCTTGTCATCAACGGAGTTGAGCTGGCAGCCGCGTACTCGGAGATGAACGACCCCATCGTGCAGCGGGAGCGGCTGGAAGCTCAGTCACTGCTTGCTGCAGCGGGCGAGGCCGAGGCAATGGATCTCGACGATGACTTCCTCCGGGCGCTGGAGTACGGAATGCCGCCTGCGGGCGGACTCGGCATGGGAGTCGACCGGCTGGTGATGTTGTTGACCGGCGTTGGTATTAGGGAAAGCATCCTTTTTCCGTTGCTTCGCCCCGAATAGGGCGGCGCCGTTCGCTGTTTTCTGCCGGGTCTGTTAGCGTTTGCATTGCCCAAACATGTTTACGAAGGGATACGGCATGGCGCAGCGAATGCACATCGTCTTGGAAGACGACCTTGACGGCAGCGAGGCCGCCGAGACGGTTATGTTCGGCCTGGACGGCACCAGTTACGAGATCGATCTGTCTGAGAAGAACGCCTCCAAGCTGCGGGACGCGCTGGCCAAGTACGTTGCGAATGGGCGGCGGGTCACCCAACAGCGCGCTCGCCGCGGTTCCTCACGACGCTCGTCCGGTCCCAGCCCGGCCTCCATCCGGGAGTGGGCGCGAGCCAACGGCTACGAGGTCTCCGATCGTGGTCGGGTCTCAGCCGACGTTCGTGCCGCCTACGACTCCGCGCATTGAGGGCAGTCCATCGGCCCGGTCGGGAACAGCTTCGACGGTCTCGGGGTTGGTCCTTGCGCACTAACATGGACGATGTCGCACAAGCAAGGGAGCAATGAGGCCGATGTTCGAACGGTTTACCGATCGCGCACGCCGCGTCGTCGTCCTGGCCCAAGAAGAGGCCAGGATGCTGAGCCACAACTACATCGGCACCGAACACATCCTGCTCGGCCTCATCCACGAAGGCGAAGGCGTCGCGGCGAAGTCCCTCGAGAGCCTCAACATCTCGCTTGAAGCCGTCCGGGCCCAGGTCGAGGAGACGATCGGGCAAGGTCAGCAGGCGCCGAGCGGACACATTCCGTTCACGCCCCGGGCCAAGAAGGTGCTGGAGCTCAGCCTGCGCGAGGCGCTCCAGCTGGGTCACAACTACATCGGGACCGAGCACATCCTGCTTGGGCTGATCCGCGAGGGCGAAGGCGTGGCCGCCCAGGTGCTGGTCAAGCTGGGCGCGGACCTCAACCGGGTCCGCCAGCAGGTCATCCAGCTGCTCAGCGGCTATCAGGGCAAGGAGACCGCGACGGCGGGCACCGCGTCCGAGGGTGCGCCGTCGTCGTCCCTCGTGCTCGACCAGTTCGGCCGCAACCTCACTCAGCAGGCACGCGAGGGCAAG
>JAICMS010000042.1 GCA_025929075.1 Propionibacteriales bacterium | reverse complement strand
GCCACGTTTCTCACTGAGTACGGCGGCCGCTACCTCAACAGCCACCCGGCGCTGCTGCCGTCCTTTCCCGGCATGCACGGGCCGCAGGAGGCGCTGGACTACGGCGTCAAAGTCAGCGGTGCGACGCTGTTCGTCGTGGACCAAGGCGTCGACACCGGACCGATCGTCGCGCAGGTCGCCGTACCCGTCGAAGACGACGACACGGCCGAGTCGCTGCACGAACGGATCAAGCACGCCGAGCGGCTGATGCTCGTCGACGCCGTCGGCCGGATGGCCCGTCAGGGCTACACGATCAGCGGCAGGAAGGTGACAATCCCGTGAACGACGTCCAACCCATCCGTCGGGCCCTGGTCTCGGTCTACGACAAGCAGCGGCTCGACGAGCTCGCTGCCGCGCTGACGAAGGCGGGCGTCGAGATCGTGTCGACCGGCTCGACTGCCCGGCGGCTCACCGAGCTCGGCGCCGACGTCACCGAGGTGGTGCAGCTGACCGGCTTCCCCGAGTGCCTCGACGGACGGGTGAAGACGCTGCATCCTGCTGTCCACGCCGGCATCCTGGCCGACCGTCGGCTGCAGACCCACCGCGACCAGCTAGCCGATCTCGGCATCGCACCGTTCGACCTCGTCGTGTCGAACCTCTATCCGTTCAGCGACACGGTGGCGTCCGGCGCGAGCCCGGAGGAGTGCGTCGAGCAGATCGACATCGGCGGCCCGTCCATGGTCCGGGCGGCGGCGAAGAACCATGCCAGCGTGGCCGTGGTCACCTCGCCTGAGCAGTACGACGAGCTGCAGGACGCCTTGGCCGGCGGTGGCTACACGCTGCAGCAGCGACGTCGGCTCGCCGCGGAGGCGTTCGCCCACACTGCCGACTACGACGTCGCGGTGGCCGGCTGGATGGGGGCTGAGCTGGTCGCTGGCGAGGAGGGGGAGGGCCGCGAGTCGTCGGGGGCGGCCGGCTTCCCGCGCTGGTTCGGCGCCAGCTGGCGACGGGCCGACGTCCTCCGGTACGGCGAGAACCCACACCAACGGGCGGCCCTCTACCGCCAACCGGGCGGCGGTGGTCTGGCCGGCGCCAGCCAGCTGCACGGCAAGCAGATGTCGTACAACAACTGGGTCGACACCGACGCGGCGCGGCGAGCGGCCAACGACTTCTCCGAGCCGGCCGTCGCGATCATCAAGCATGCGAACCCCTGCGGCATCGCGGTCGCCGACGACGTCGCCGCGGCGCATCGGCTCGCGCATGCGTGCGACCCGGTGTCGGCCTTTGGCGGCGTGATCGCCGCCAACCGCGAGGTCGACCTCGCCTTGGCCAGCCAGATCGCCGAGGTCTTCACCGAGGTGGTGTGTGCGCCGGCGTTCGCCGACGACGCCCTCGATGTGCTGACTCGGAAGAAGAACGTCCGGCTGCTGCTCTGCCCCGATCAGACGCGGCGCACCGGCACCGAGATGCGGGCCATCAGCGGCGGGCTTTTGGTCCAGACCACCGACCGGATCGATGCGCCCGGTGACGTGCCGGCCGGCTGGTCGTTGGCGTGCGGTGACCCGGTCGACGACGCCACGCTGGCCGACCTGGCGTTCGCCTGGCGCTGCTGCCGGGCGGTGAAGTCCAACGCGATCGTGCTGGCCGCCGGTCGGGCAACCGTCGGGGTCGGGATGGGACAGGTCAACCGGGTCGACTCCGCGCGGCTGGCGGTGGCTCGGGCGGGCGAGCGGGCCGCCACCGCGGTGGCCGCTTCGGACGCCTTCTTCCCGTTCCCCGACGGCCTGCAGGTGCTTGCTGACGGCGGGGTGCGGGCCGTCGTCCAGCCGGGTGGCTCCAAGCGCGACCCGGACGTGATCGCCGCTGCGACCGAGGCCGGGATCGCGATGTTCTTCACCGGCACCCGTCACTTCGCCCACTAGGCCGTACGGCGACCGGCGCGCCGCGGGCCGGTCCGCTCGCCGTACCAGCGGCAATGCAACAATCCCCTCGTGACGGCACGGCTCCTGGACGGCAAGGCGACCGCAGCGGCGATCCGGCTGGACCTCAAGGAGCGGGTCGCCAAGTTGGTGGAGAACGGCGTGCGGCCGGGGCTCGGCACCGTGCTCGTCGGCGACGACCCGGGGAGCGTCGCCTATGTGGCCGGCAAGCACCGCGACTGCGCCGAGGTAGGGATCGAGTCGATCCGCTCCCACCACGACGCCGACATCAGCCAGGAGTTCCTCGAGGACCGGATCCGCGAGCTGAACGCCGACCCCACCTGCACCGGATTCATCGTGCAGCTCCCGCTGCCCCGCCACCTCGACCCACAACGTGCGCTCGAGCTCGTCGACCCGGTCAAGGACGCCGACGGCCTGCACCCGATGAACCTCGGCCGGCTCGTCCTGATGCACCCGGCCACGCTCCCGTGCACGCCGCGCGGCATCGTCGAGCTGCTCCAGCACTACGACATCTCGATCGCCGGGGCCGAGGTGTGTGTGATCGGCCGCGGTGTGACCGTGGGTCGCCCGCTCGGCCTGCTGCTGACCCGGCGCAGCGAGAACGCCACCGTGACCCTCTGCCACACGGGCACCCGCGACCTCGCCACGCACGTCCGCCGAGCCGACATCGTGGTGGCGGCCGCCGGGGTCGCGGGGCTCATCACCGCCGACATGGTCAAGCCCGGGGCGACGCTGCTCGACGTTGGCACGTCGCGCGTCGACGGCAAGCTCGTCGGCGACATCACCAAGGACGCCTACGAGGTGGCCGGCGCCGTGGCGCCGATGCCGGGTGGTGTGGGCCCGATGACCCGGGCGCTGCTGCTGACCAACGTCGTCGAAGCCGCCGAACGGGCAGCCGGGCTTGCGTGACGTGGCTGAAGAAGCCCTCCACAACAGGTGGGATCGGCTACCTGGTCGTCGTTGCTGCGCTCGTCGTCGGCTTGGTCACCGTCGCGCTTGGGGCGTGGCGCACCGGCGTGGCGATCATGGGACTCAGCTTCGCCCTCGCGTTCCTCATGCGGGCCGCGCTGCCTGACGGGCGGGCAGGCATGCTGCGGGTTCGGCGGCGGCTCCTCGACGTCGCCGTACTGGCGATCTGTGGCGGGGTGCTGCTCGTGCTCGCGGTGGTGATCCCCAACCGCAAGTGAGCCTGAGCGCCCCGTCGGTGCTCGTCGTACGGCGCGGCGGTGGGCTCAGTGGAAGACGACGGTCTTGCTCCCGTTGAGCATCACGCGGCTCTCGGTGTGCCAGCGCACCGCGCGCGACAGCACCTGGCTCTCCACATCGCGGCCGGCGCTGACCAGCTGGTCGGCGGTGAACGTGTGGTCGACTCTCGTCACATCCTGCTCGATGATCGGCCCCTCGTCGAGGTCGGCGGTGACGTAGTGCGCCGTCGCGCCGATCAGCTTGACGCCCCGGCCGAACGCCTGGTGGTAGGGCTTGGCCCCTTTGAAGCCGGGCAGGAACGAGTGGTGGATGTTGATCGCCCGGCCCGCGAGTGCCTTGCAGACGTCGTCGGAGAGGACCTGCATGTAGCGGGCGAGTACGACGAGCTGGATGCCCAGGTCCTCGACCAGGCCGAGAAACTCCTCCTCGGCCTCGTGCTTGGTGTCGGCGGTCACCGGGATGTGGTGGAAGGGGATCCCGTAGGAGCGGGCGAGCGGCTCGAAGTCAAGGTGGTTGGACACGATCGCCGGGATCTCGATCTGCAGCGCGCTTGTGCTCCAGCGGAACAGCAGATCGTTGAGGCAGTGGCCGAAGCGCGACACCATGATCAGCGTCCGGTAGGGGTCGTCGGCTCCCCACAGTTCCCAGTCCATGCCGAACTCGTCACCGACGGGATCGAGGGCAGTGCGCAGATCCTCGACCGGTCGCGGCTCGGCCGTCTCGAACTCCACCCGCATGAAGAACCGACCGGTCTCGCGGTCGCCGTACTGCGCGCTCGCCAAGATGTTTGCACCGGAGTCGAAGAGCCGACCCGACACCGCACGGACGATGCCGGGGCGGTCGGCGCAGCGCAGCCGCAGCACGAAGTGACGGATCGACGCAGTGGCCATGTCAGAAGTATCCAGCGCGCCAGCGACACGGGTGCACGGTCCTTGCCATGGATCCGGGCAGCGGCGCACAATGTGGCATATCGGGATACGAGTCATCGTCTATAGACGGTGGAGGCGCCTATGCATGTCTCGTTCGCAAGCTCTCCCTTCCTTCCTCTTGCCCTCGGCTTCTTCGGACTCGGTACCGGCTATCTGATCTATGGGCCGCAAGAGCTCTTCGGCTGGCCGCAGCGCGGTGAGGCAGTCGACAGATCGACCGGCATCTGGGGCATCTGGCTGCCCGGCTTCTGTCAGTTCGTCACAGGGGTCTATCTCTTCGTCGGCATGACCTGGTTCCAGGTGTTCAAGGAGCCGCCGCTCTACATGGCGGCACTGGCGTTCTCGGCATACGGCATCCACTGGTTCGCGATCGGGTTCAACCGCTGGCAGCGGGCTGATCCGCGGCCCAACGCCGGCATGGCGGTGGCCTTCACTGTCATCTCAGTCCTGGGGATCGTGGTCTTCTTCAAGGCGAGTGACGTGCCGGTCGGTCTGCTGTTCTGTGGACTGACGGCGATCTACGTCAGTGACATCTTCGCCAGTGCCGGCTCCAAGCTCGGGGAGCGGTCACTCGGGTTCTGTCATCTCCTGACCGGCTCGTGGCTGATGTACCTGACGTTTGCCACCGGCCTCAACATCGCGTCGGGCATGCACCTCTGGCTCTGACCACGGGGTCGGTGAGCGGCGGAACAGCCAGCCGTCAGCCAATGAGGCCGAGTCCGCGGACGGCGTCGCGCTCGTCCGCGAGCTCGGCCGCGGTGGCGTCCATCCGAGCCCGGGAGAAGTCGTCGATCTCCAGACCCGTCACGATCGACCAGTCGCCGCCTGAGGTGGTCACCGGGTAGGAGTAGACGAGGCCCTCGGGGACGTCGTACGACCCGTCGGAGCGCACGGCCATCGAAGTCCAGTCGCCGTCCGGCGTCCCGCGCAGCCAGTCGCGGGCGCAGTCGCAGGTGGCGCTCGCTGCGCTGGCGGCACTCGACGCGCCGCGGGCCTCGATGATCGCCGCACCGCGCTTCTGCACCTTCGGGATGAACTCGTCCTGGACCCACGACTGGTCGCCGACGACGTCGGCGGCATTGCGACCACCGACCTCTGCGTGGAAGACGTCGGGGTACTGCGTCGCGGAGTGGTTGCCCCAGATCGTCATCTGCCTGACGTCGTTGACAGGGGCGCCGGTCTTGGCGGCGAGCTGGGCGATCGCCCGGTTGTGGTCGAGCCGAGTCAGGGCGGCGAAGCGCTCGGACGGCACATCGGGCGCGTTGCTCATCGCGATCAGGGCGTTGGTGTTGGCCGGGTTGCCGGTCACCAGCACCCGGACATCGTCAGCTGCCTGGTCGTTGATGGCCTGGCCTTGCGGCTTGAAAATGCCGCCGTTGGCCTCCAGTAGGTCGCCGCGCTCCATGCCCGCAGTGCGGGGACGGGCGCCGACCAGCAGCGCCAGGTTCACCCCGTCGAAGATGCGCGTCGGGTCGTCGCCGGTCTCCACGCCGGCGAGCAGCGGGAAAGCGCAGTCGGCGAGCTCCATCACGACGCCTTCAAGTGACGTGAGCGCCGGGGTGATCTCCAGCAGCCGCAGTTCGACGGGCGTGTCCGGCCCGTAGATCGCGCCACTGGCGATCCGGAAGAGCAGGCTGTAGCCGATCTGACCGGCAGCTCCGGTCACGGCGATCCTGACGGGCGTTGGGCCCACGGGTCACTCCTCGTTCGCTGGTGTGCGGTCGGGATGGCGTCCGGCCGAACAGGGTTGTGCCGTACGGCGGGCGGCCGACCACTCGACGTACCGACGCTAGCAATCGGACCGGCTCACGGAGCCGCCGGGCTGCCGCCCGGAGCACCAACACGACCGTCGGGTCGACCCCGCGCGCCGAGACGGGTATCTTGATGTCAAGACACTTGTCCGACGACCCGGTGGAGCGACCCGCATGGCCAAGATCAAGGTGACCAATCCCGTCGTGGAACTCGACGGCGACGAGATGACCCGCATCATGTGGCAGTTCATCAAGGACCGCCTGATCCACCCGTACCTCGACGTCGACCTGACGTACTTCGACCTCGGCATCGAGAGCCGCGATGCCAGCGACGACCAGGTGACGGTGGATGCGGCCGAAGCGATCAAGAAGCACGGCGTCGGCGTCAAGTGCGCAACGATCACTCCGGACGAGGCTCGGGTTGCCGAGTTCGGCCTCAAGGAGATGTGGAAGTCGCCGAACGGCACGATCCGCAACATCCTCGGCGGCGTCATCTTCCGGGAGCCGATCGTCATCTCGAACATCCCTCGGCTGGTGCCCGGGTGGACCAAACCGATCGTGATCGGGCGTCATGCTCACGGCGACCAGTACAAGGCGCAGAACTTCGTCGTGCCGGGCCCGGGCAAGGTGACCATCACCTACACGCCGGACGACGGCGGCCAGCCGATGGAGTTCGAGGTAGCCGACTTCCGCGGTGGCGGCGTCGCGATGGGCATGTACAACTACGACGAGTCGATCCGCGACTTCGCGCGGGCGTCGTTCCGTTATGGCCTCGAGCGCCGCTTCCCGGTCTACCTGTCCACCAAGAACACGATCCTCAAGGCGTACGACGGCCGCTTCAAGGACCTCTTCGCCGAGATCTTCGAGGCCGAGTTCAAGGCCGACTTCGAGAAGGCTGGGCTGACCTATGAGCACCGGCTGATCGACGACATGGTGGCGTCGGCGCTGAAGTGGGAGGGCGGCTATGTCTGGGCCTGTAAGAACTACGACGGCGACGTGCAGTCCGACACCGTCGCGCAGGGCTTCGGATCGCTGGGCTTGATGACGTCGGTGCTGATGACGCCCGACGGCATCGTCGAGGCCGAGGCCGCGCACGGGACCGTCACCCGGCACTACCGGCTGCACCAGCAGGGCAAGCCGACGTCGACCAACCCGATCGCGTCGATCTTCGCCTGGACCCGTGGCCTCGAGCACCGCGGCAGGCTCGACGGCACGCCCGATGTGTCGACGTTCGCCGAAACCGTCGAACGGGTCTGCGTCGAGACCGTCGAGGAGGGCAAGATGACGAAGGACCTCGCCCTGCTGGTCGGGCCGGAACAGCCGTGGCTGACCACCGAGGAGTTCTTGTCCGCGCTCGACGAGAACCTCCAAAAGGCGATGGCCGGCTGAGCCGGCTTGCCGCGGCGCTGACGCTGCGGCGCACCCGATGTCCGCTCCCGACCGAACACGCGCCCCGGCCCGAATGGCAGGGCGATCTGTCCGCATTCCGGCCGCGGCCGGTGTCTGCTGGAACCGGACGCCCCGAATGCTGGCGGTTAGGCTGCAGGGCGTGAGGTTTCTGGCCGAGCTGCCGCCGTACGACCTGACCTACTCCGACGTGTTCATGGTGCCGTCGCGGTCGGCTGTCGCGTCACGCTTCGACGTGGATTTGACCACTCCCGACGGGATCGGGACGTCGATCCCGATCGTGGTCTCGAACATGACGGCGGTTGCCGGACGGCGGATGGCCGAAACTGTCGGCCGCCGAGGAGGGATTGCGATCCTGCCGCAGGACATCCCGAGCGACGTGGCTGCGGATGCGATCGCGTGGGTGAAGGTGCGGCACCCGGTATTCGAGACGCCGATCAAGGTGGCGCCGGATGCGGTCATCGCACAGGTGCTGTCGCTCCTCGGCAAGCGGGCACATGGTGCCGCTGTCGTGGTTGATGCCGGCCGTCCGGTGGGGATCATCACAGAGCGCGACTGCGCTGACGTCGACAGGTTCGCGTTGGCCCGCGACGTGATGACAACTGACATGGTGACTGTCGGCGCCGACGCGGATCTGTACGCGGCATTCGAGGTGCTGGCCAGCCACCATCTTGATGTGGCTCCAGTAGTCGACGGCGATCGGATGCTCGGCGTGCTGACCCGACGAGGCGTCCTGCGGTCGGCGATCTACCGCCCTGCTGTCGATCCCGACGGCAGGCTGATGGTCGGGGCTGCCGTCGGCATCAACGGCGACGTGGCGGCGAAGGCGCAGCGGTTACTGGCTGACGGCGCCGACGTCCTCGTCGTCGACACCGCCCACGGTCACCAGGAGCGGATGCTCGAGGCGCTCCCGAAGGTGGCTGCCGCCCGTGATGCACACGCCGACCGGAGCGGCAGGCGCATCCCGATCGTCGCCGGCAACGTCGTCTCGGCCAGCGGCACCAAGGACCTGGTCGCCGCCGGCGCAGACGTGGTCAAGGTCGGCGTCGGGCCCGGGGCCATGTGCACTACGCGGATGATGACCGGCGTCGGGCGGCCACAGTTCTCCGCCGTACTGGAATGCGCCGAGGAAGCCGCCGGCAGCGGCGCCACAGTCTGGGCCGACGGCGGGGTCAAGTACCCACGCGACGTCGCCCTCGCCTTGGCGGCAGGCGCCGCCAGCGTGATGATCGGATCCTGGTTCGCCGGCACTCACGAGAGCGCCGGCGACCTGATGCGCGACGCCGATGGTCGGCTGTACAAAGAGAGCTTCGGGATGGCGTCCAAGCGCGCCGTTGCCAATCGCACTCGTGAGGCGTCGGGCTTCGACCGCGCCCGGTCGGCCTTGTTCGAGGAGGGCATCTCCTCGTCACGGATGTACCTCGACCCGGCCGCCCCCGGCGTTGAGGACCTGATCGACTCGATCGTCGCCGGGGTGCGCAGCTCCTGCACGTACGCCGGCGCGGCAACCATCCCCGAGTTCGCCGAGCGCGCTGTGGTCGGTCTCCAGAGCACCGCGGGCTACGAGGAGGGCCGTCCCCACCACAGCTCCTGGTGAGGGTGCCGACCTTCTCGCCGAGACGTCACTTCTGCACCGACACGCCGACAAAACCGGGCCATTATCGCCGTCTCGGCGGGGGTTCGGGGTGGGCGCCGGGGGACGGGCTGACTGTCCAGCAGCCGGGCGAGGGCCAGCCGCGATCGTCGTACGCCGACTGCACGGCGGCCTCGACGGCGACCACGTCGCCTTGCCGGCACAGCGCGATGGCGCAGCCGCCGAACCCTCCTCCGGTCATCCGGGCGCCGAGTGCCCCTGCCTCCAGGGCGGTTTCCACCGCGACGTCGAGCTCCGGACAGGACACCTCGAAGTCGCCGCGCAGCGACTCGTGTGAGGCGGTCAGCAGCGGGCCGAGGTCGGCGGGTCGCCCTGCGCGGAGCAGCTCGACCGCAGCGTGTACGCGCCCAGTCTCGCTGACCACGTGTGCCGCCCGGCGGCGCAGCACCGGGTCGGTGAGGCAGGGCAGGTCCGCCCGGGTCGCCCGGCTCAGCCACGTCAACCCGAGACAGGCAGCCGCCGCCTCGCACTGGGCCCGGCGCTCGCCGTACTCACCGGATGCGTGCTCATGCCGCGCCCGTGTGTCGATCACGAGCAGGGCGAGTCCTGCCGAGTCGAGGTCCAGCGGCACCTGCTCCGTGCCTCGGTCGGTGCAGTCCAGCAGCAGCGCATGACCGGAGATACACAACATCGCGGCCATCTGGTCCATGACACCGCTGGGCACTCCGGCGAAGCCGCTCTCTGCGTCGTGTGCCACAGCCGCGATGTCTGCAGCGGAAAGCGACAGCCCCAACAGGTCGGCTGTCGCGGCGGCCACGGCACAGCCGAGGGCGGCAGAGGAGGCCAGGCCGGCACCGAGCGGCACGGCGCTGGAGACGGTGATCTCCACCGCGGCGGTGTCGTGTCCTGCCTGCCGCAGAGCCCAGGCGACCCCCGCAACCCGGCCGGCGAAGCCGGTCACTTCTCCCCGCTCGGCCGCCGCCGTGAACTCGGCGTCGCCCAACTCGGCCGAGCGCACCCGGCTCCGGCTCCCCTCGACGCTGCGCACGGTCGCTGTCAGCCGCTGGGGGACCGCAAAAGGCAGCACCAACCCGCCGTTGTAGTCGAGGTGCTCGCCAATCAGGTTGACCCGGCCCGGTGCCGACCAGCTCACGACCCGGTCTGATGCCGGAGGGTGTCGTGCCATCAGCCCGGCTATCGGAGCAGGTCGAAGCGGACGAGGTCGACGACCGAGCCGTCGTCCAGCAGGTAGCACCGCCGGTCTCTTCCGGTCTCGACGAAGCCGACGGCCCGAGCCACTGCCTGCGACGCGACGTTCCCGTCGCCGGCGCCCAGGCTCAGCCGCTGCAGCCCGAGACCACCTTCGCGATCGGAAGCGAAGGCATGCCGGACGACCAGCCGCAGTCCCTCTGCCAACAAACCCTTGCCACGCGCATCGGGATGCATGCGGTAGCCGACCTCGGCGGACGCATGGTCGATTGAGGAGAAGCCGAACATGTCGATGCTGCCGAGGTAGCGGTCGTCGTACCGGTCTGCCACTGTCCAGCCGACGTGCTGCCCGAGCGATGCCGCGAGCCCGCGGTCGCGGAAGCGGGTAGCGAAGGCGGCCTCGTCGCGGGGCAGTCCAGGGATCGTGCCCAACCAACGCAGCGACGTCGGATCGTTCGACGACTCGAGGTACCGCTGCTCGTCATCGGCGACCACTTCGCGCAGTGCCACTCGCTCACCGGTGAGGCGCACCGGCGCCAGCCACCGCGTCTTGGGCTCGCGGGAGTCGGTGGCAAGCAGCGCCCCGCGCCATCCGTCCAGCAGCTCTCCGCGCTGGGGGAGCAGGCTGCGCGCACTGCCCTCGAACGTGAAGCCGTTGCGCCAGACCACCCGCCACGAAGCAAGATTGCCGGCGTTGCACTGCCACTCGATGCGGCGCAGCCCCTTCTCCTCGAACGCCCAGTCGCAGATGAGTGCCACTGCCCGGGTCATCACTCCCTTGCCGCGCACACCGGGATGGGCCCCGAACGCGATCTCGCCGATCCCCGGCGCGCCCGGACGGATGCTGATCGAACCGCCGAAGCGGGTCGGCCCGACCCCGCCCTCCGCCTCGATCGCAAAGCCCCAGTCCGAGTCGTCGCCCCACTTCTCCGCTCGGCGAGCGACGAAGTCGGCGGCGTCCTGGCGGGTGTAGGGGACGGGCACCGTCGTGAACTGCTGCATGCCCGGGTCGATGCACTGCTGATACACGCCTTCCGCATCCTCGGCGACAGCGGCTCGCAGCGTCACGGCCCCATCGCTTAGGACCGGTACGTCGGCAGGAAACCTCATCGCGCAGCGTCCTCTCCTTGACTGGCGGGCCACCCCAGACTGCCCGCCTATCCAGCCGATCTCAACGGCGTTTGATTGTCCTCCGGACAACGCGCGCAGCGGCCTCGTGGCTGGTCCGGCTACTACGCTGGGATGCCATGGACGACGGATGTAGACCGCAGCCCGGCCGCCTCGTGGCCGGGCGCGGGGGAGCGCTCCAGTGAGCGCGGTCGTTCTTGACATCGTCTTGGTGCTGATCTTCATCGCGATCAGCAGTTTCTTCGTGCTCGCAGAGATGTCGCTGGTCTCGCTCCGAGAGAGCCAGATCCGCGGGCTTGAGGGCCTCGGCCGCCGCGGCCGGCTTGTCGTCAAGCTCACCGGTGATCCAAATCGCTTCCTGGCCGCCGTACAGGTCGGCGTGACGCTCGCCGGCTTCTTCTCCGCTGCCTTCGGTGGTGCCACTCTCGCCGACCGGCTTTCGCCGACGTTCGAAGGCTGGGGCTTGTCCGGCGGCGCGGCGGAGGCCGTCGCCCTGATCGTGATCACGCTCGCGATCTCCTACGTTTCGCTGGTCGTCGGCGAGCTCACCCCGAAGCGGCTCGCCCTTCAGCGCGCGGAGTCGCTGGCGCTCTTGGTCGCCCCTACCGTCGACAGGGTCGCCAAGCTCGCTCGTCCGGTCATCTGGCTGCTCTCGGTGTCGACCAACCTGCTGGTCCGGATTATCGGCGGCGACCCAGCGGCCAGGAGGGAAGCGATCACCGAGGCGGAGATCCGCGAGCTCGTCGCTGGTTCCCCGGACCTCGGCGCCGAGGAGCGACAGATCGTCGAGGACGTCTTCGAGGCTGGCGACCGGCAGATTCGTGAGGTGATGGTGCCGCGTACCGAGGTCGACTTCCTGCCGGCGAACCTGCCCGCGAACAAGGCAGCCCAGCTCGCGCTGGAGCGGCCGCACTCTCGCTATCCCGTCATCGGCGATTCCACCGACGACATCCTGGGCTTCGTCCACGTCCGTGACCTGCTCAACCCGCACATGGCCGGACGCAACCTCCGGGTCCGCGAGGTGGCTCGCGACGTGCTGCTGCTGCCCGACACGCGGCAGATCCTGCCGGCGCTCACCGACATGCGACGCGAGGGCTCACACCTTGCGATCGTCGTCGACGAGTACGGCGGCACGGCGGGCATCGTGACGCTCGAGGACCTGGTCGAGGAGCTGGTCGGCGACATCCGCGACGAGTACGACATCGAGGAGTCCGAGACCACGCGGACCCTGACCGGCGACGTCGAGGTCGACGGCCTGCTCAACCTCGACGACTTCGAGGACGAGACCGGCCTGGAGCTGCCCGACGGGCCCTACGAGACGGTGGCCGGCTACATCGTGCAGCAGCTCGGCCACGTCCCGGACGTCGGGGAGACCGCCGCGTTCGACGGCCACACCCTCACCGTTGTCGAGGTCGACGGCATGCGCATCTCCCGCGTCCGAGTCGCTGCCACACCAGGTGGCGCTCCCGATGCGCGAGTCGTCGAAGCCGGTGAGGCCGAGCCATCGGCGGACACCATCAACGACGTCTGACGCTCTGCCACCTGCGAGTGCCCGGACCGGCTTGGCACAATGGCCGCCATGCCAGCCGAGCTCGAATCGACAGCGGCCCTGCCGACCAAGCCGCGGGTCTTCTCAGGCATCCAGCCGACGGCAGACTCCTTCCATCTCGGCAACTACCTCGGCGCGCTGCGACAGTGGGTGGCGCTGCAGTTCGACCACGACGCGTTCTACTGCGTGGTGGACCTGCATGCGATCACCGTCGACCAGGACCCGGCGCTGCTCCGTCGCCGTACCCTCGCCGCGACCGCGCAGTTGCTGGCGATGGGCCTCGACCCCGACTCCTGCACGCTCTTCGTGCAGTCGCACGTTGCCGAGCACGCCCAGCTCGCGTGGGTGCTGGAATGTCTCACCGGATTCGGTGAGGCGTCGAGGATGACGCAGTTCAAGGACAAGTCGGCCCGCGGCGGCCAGGAGCGCACCAGCGTCGGCCTCTTCACCTACCCGATCCTGCAAGCGGCCGACATCCTCCTGTACGGCGCCGATCGGGTGCCTGTCGGAGAGGACCAGCGCCAGCACCTCGAGCTCACGCGCGACCTCGCCGGGCGCTTCAACAACCGGTTTGGCCAGACATTCGTCGTGCCAGAGCCGTACATCCTCAAGGAGACGGCCAAGGTCACCGACCTGCAGGAGCCGACCAACAAGATGAGCAAGTCGGCGTCGTCGGCGGCCGGAATCGTCGAGCTCCTCGACGAGCCGAAGGCGTCGGCGAAAAAGATCCGCTCTGCGGTGACCGACTCGGGTCGTGAGGTCTCCTTCGACGAGGAGAACAAGCCGGGCGTCTCCAACCTGCTGACGATCTACGCGGCGCTCACCGGCCGGGCCCTCGACGACATCGTCAAGGACTACGACGGTCGTGGGTACGGCGACCTCAAGAAGGACCTCGGAGTGGTGGTGCAGGACTTCGTCACACCACTGCGTGATCGCACGATGGAGCTGCTGGCCGACCCGGCAGATCTCGACGCGATCCTCGCCGACGGGGCCCGTCGCGCACGTGAGGTTGCCAGCGGCACACTCGCCGCGGTCTATGACCGGATCGGCTTCGTCGCCGCCCACTGAGGTTCGCTAGGGTCACTGTGGTGACGACCATCGGGGTGGCTATCGCCGTGCCCGAGCCGTGGGCAACCCAGCTGCAGCAGTACCGGGCCTCCTTCGGTGATCGTCAGGCGGCGGCGATACCCACCCACCTGACCATGGTGCCGCCGACCGATGTCGACGACGAGCTCGAAACCGTGGAGAAACACCTGAGTGAAGTAGCTGCCGGTGGCTCGGCGTTCACCATTACTTTGCGGGGGACTGCGACCTTCCGACCGGTTTCGCCGGTGGTGTTCCTGGCGGTATCCGAGGGCATCTCGGCTTGTGAACAGCTCGCCTTCCAGGCCCGCCAGGGGCCTCTGCAACAGGCCCTCAGCTTCCCCTACCATCCGCACGTCACCGTCGCGCATGACGTGAGCGATGCAGAGCTGGACAGGGCGTTCGCCGAGCTTGCGGACTTCTCGTGCTCGTTTGTCGTTGACTCGTTTCTGCTCTACGTCCACGGGCCCGACGCCGTGTGGCGGCCCGCCAACGCCTTCCCGCTTGGTCGCTGACGCGGTCGCCGGTCGCCGTACGACCTCCTCTCGACGGCGCGCCGCCCGGTGCCGCGGCGGCACGCGGGGTAGGTGTCTGGCATGAAGCGGTTGGTCAGCCATGTGGTCCACGGCGTGGTGTGGCTGATCCGGTGGCTGCGCCGGCACCTGCCGCTGATGGACCGGGTGATCAAGACCCTCGAGCACTACGGGCAGGTGCAGGGGGGAGTGCTGTCTGGCGGTATCACGTACTACGGGTTCTTATCGTTCTTCCCGCTGCTGGCGGTGGCGTTCGCGGTCGTCGGCTACATCTCGGTGGCCTACCCGAGGGCCGACAACACCCTGGTCCAAGCGATCCAGCAGGTCTTCCCGGGCATTGTGACCCAGCGGCCGCATCCGGGCACGATCAGCCTCAACCAGATCGAGCACGCCCGGACCACTGTCGGGATCATCGGCTTCGTCGGCCTCATCTACTCCGGGCTGGGTTGGCTGTCGGCGCTGCGCAGCTCGCTGCAGAGCACGTTCTGTGTCCCGGCAAACCGGCGGGGGAACTTCTTCGTCAAGAAGGCCACCGACCTCGTCGTCATGGTTGTGCTCGGCATCGTGATGCTGCTGTCCGTCGGTGTCTCCAGCGTCCTCCAGGGAGTGGCCGGCCGGGTTGTCGACCTGGTGGGGCTCTCGGACTCCATCGTCGGAACCCCGCTGGTGCGGACGGTCGGGGTGTTGCTCGGCATCCTGACCAGTCTGCTGCTCTTCTTGCTGATGTACCGGCTGCTGGGCTCGCCCCCGGTCGGTTGGCGGGCGCTGTTGGCCGGTGCCTTTGTCGGGGCGGTCGGCTTCGAGGTCCTCAAGCTGCTCGTCGTCTACGTAATCGGTGGTATCGGCGGCTCGGCGTTCGCCCCGTTGGCGATCGCCATCACTTTGGTGGTCTGGATCAACTACGGCTCACGCCTGGTGCTGTACGGCGCCTCGTGGGCCATGACCAGCCCGCGCAACCGGCAGCCCCCCGAGCTGGTGGTCGGCCGGATGGCAGCTCAGACGGCCAGGGCCGACATTGCCGACGCCGACGCCCGCCAGCCGGTGCCGGCCGGCTTCAGCATCGACGGCAGCACCGATTCTCCTGTCGACGGCCGACGGCGGATCGACGGCGGCAGTCTGGTGATCGGGGCTGCCCTGGGCGCCGCCCTCTCCAGACTGCTCGGGCCGGACGCGCAGGGCGTCTCGTCACGGCTGTCGCGGCTGCGTCAACGGCTCAGCCGGTGCCCTCGTCGGTGATCAGCGATGGCAATGGAGGAGTCGCCGAAGATGCGCTGCTCCGCCTTCCACGCCATCGAGCCCATGACGCCGACCAGGATGATCAGCAGTCCGACGATGCCGGTCATCGTAGGTCTGGCGGGGGGCTGGCCCCGTCGAGGCGGCGCCACTGTGGTCACAGCGTGACGATAGTGCGTGACGGAGCCGTCGTGCATCATGTCGGGCGGGCGCGGGGGACGCTGTTGTGCTGGCCGCCGTACTCTGCAGGCATGAGCGAGACCGAGTCCGGCCTGCCGTTCGAGCCCGTCTACGGTCCCGAGTCGCTCAAGAGCTGGGACCCCGACCAGGCGCTGGGACGGCCCGGCGAGTTCCCGTTCACCCGCGGTGTCTACGAGACGATGTATACCGGCAGGCCCTGGACGATGCGTCAGTATGCCGGCTTCGGGACCGCGGCCGAGTCCAACCGCCGCTACCACCAGCTGATCTCCGCCGGAACCACGGGTCTCTCCGTGGCCTTCGACCTGCCGACGCAGATGGGTTACGACTCCGACTCCGGGCCCGCGCACGGCGAGGTTGGGAAGGTCGGCGTCGCCATCGACTCGATCGACGACATGCGGCTGCTGTTCGACGACATCCCGCTGGACAAGGTCTCGACCTCGATGACGATCAACGCGCCGGCAGCCCTGCTCCTGCTGCTCTACCAGCTCGTCGGCGAGGAGCGCGGGATCGGCGGTGATCGGCTCAACGGCACGACGCAGAACGACGTGCTCAAGGAGTACATAGCCCGCGGGACCTATATCTACCCGCCCCAGCACTCGCTGCGGCTCACTACCGACCTCTTCCGCTACTGCCGCACGGCGATGCCGCGATGGAACACGATCTCGATCTCCGGCTACCACATGGCCGAGGCCGGCGCCACCCCCGCGCAAGAGATCGCGTTCACCCTCTCGAACGGCATCGAGTACGTGCGCGCCGCGGTGGAGTCTGGGCAGGCGGTCGACGACTTCGCTCCGCGACTGGCGTTCTTCTTCGTCGCTCGTACGACGATCCTCGAGGAGGTGGCGAAGTTCCGAGCTGCCCGGCGGATCTGGGCACAAGTGATGCGTACCGAGTTCGGCGCGCAGAACCCCAAGTCGATGATGCTGCGCTTTCACACCCAGACCGCAGGTGTGCAGCTCACCGCCCAGCAGCCAGAGGTCAACATGGTGCGGGTCGCCGTACAGGGATTGGCAGCGGTCCTCGGCGGCACGCAGTCGCTGCACACCAACTCCTTCGACGAGGCGATCGCCCTCCCGACGGAGAAGGCGGCTCGGCTGGCGCTGCGGACCCAGCAGGTCCTCGCCTACGAGACCGACGTCACCAAGACCGTCGACCCGTTCGCCGGCTCCTATGCCGTGGAATCGCTGACCGACGAGCTCGAGTCGGCGATCCGGGAACTGATGTCCGCGGTGGCCGACCGGGGTGGAGCCGTCGCCGCCATCGAGGCCGGCTTCCAGAAGAACGAGATCGAGAAGTCGGCGTACCAGATCGCCAAGGAGATCGACAACGACGAGCGCACGGTCGTCGGCCTCAACAGGTTCGCACTCGATGTCGAGGAGCCCTATGAGCCGCTGCGGGTCGACCCGGCGATCGAAGCCGAGCAAGCTGAGCGGTTGGCCCGGCTGCGTGCTGACCGCGACGACGCCCCTTTCCGGCAGGCGCTCGACGACCTGCGCTCCGCCGCTGGCGGCAGCGAGAACGTGCTGGTGCCGATGAAGGCGGCGTTGGCTGCGCGGGGCACCGTCGGCGAGGTCTGCGACGCGCTGCGTGAGGTCTGGGGCGTGTACCGCCCGCCGGACGCGTTCTAGCGACCTCCGTGGGCCGCAGGAGAGGCGCGACCCCCGGACGCCGGCTCCTCCGGCTCCTCCTCTTGAGGATTGCGTGTCTTGCGGAGTCCGGTCCGCATCTCGACGTAGCGACGCCCCAGTGCGTTGACGTAGCGCTCGACATGGGCCACCTGCTCCAGCGGTAGGTCGACGAGGTCGACGGCGGTGCGTGGCTTGTCGACGGGCAGCGGCATCGGCCAGTCGGTGCCCCAGACGGCGGTGGCGAACCGCTGGTTGGAGTCGGCCAGCTTCGCGGCCACCCGCGCGGCATCCTCGGGCTGCCAG
>JAICMS010000009.1 GCA_025929075.1 Propionibacteriales bacterium | reverse complement strand
GGACCGTGGAGAGACGATGACTGTCGACCTGCGGGCCACGACCGATGTGCTCGCGGTGCTGGTGGGCAGACGCGAGCCCGGGCAGGTGCTCGTCGGGTTCGCCGCCGAGACCGGAGACCAGACCGGCAGTGTGCTCGACCATGGTCGGGCCAAGCTGGAGCGCAAGGGCTGCGACCTGCTTGTCGTCAACGACGTCGCCGGGGGAGCGGTCTTCGGGGCGCCGGACAACGCGGCCACGATCATAGGGTCGGACGGCTCGAGTGTGCAGGTGCCTCAGGGGCCGAAGTCGGCCCTCGCGCACGCAGTCTGGGACCAGGTGTCACGACGCTGGGTTGACCACGGCGAGTGAGCTCCGCCCGGTAGTCTGATTGAGGCTCGCAGCACGCACGCCGAGCCGTCGTCCCTTCGAGGAGAGACCTTGAGCCGACACCTGTTCACGTCTGAGTCGGTGACCGAGGGCCACCCCGACAAGATCGCCGACCAGATCAGTGATGCCGTCCTCGACGCGATGCTCACCCGCGACCCGCACAGCCGGGTCGCCATCGAGACGCTGATCACCACCGGTCTCGTCGTGGTCGCGGGCGAGGTGACGACCGAGGGCTACGTCCCCGTGCGCGACATCGTCAGGGAGCGGATCCTCGAGATCGGCTACGACTCGTCGAAAAAGGGCTTCGACGGTGAGTCGTGCGGCGTGATGGTGTGCATCGGCTCGCAGTCCCAAGACATTGCTCTCGGCGTCAATGACGCGTTCGAGGAGCGGTCTGGCTCGACCGACCCGCTCGACCGGCAGGGCGCGGGTGACCAAGGTCTGATGTTCGGCTACGCCTGTGACGAGACGCCGGAGCTGATGCCGCTGCCGATCACGATCGCGCACCGGCTCGCCCAGCGGCTGGCGGCGGTCCGCAAGGACGGGACGATGGCCTACCTCCGGCCGGACGGCAAGACCCAGGTGACCATCGAGTACGTCGACGACCGACCCGTGCGTGTCGACACCGTCGTCGTGTCCAGCCAGCATGCCCCCGACATCGACCTCGAGACGATGCTCCAGCCCGACGTGAAGAAGCACGTCGTCGACGAGGTGCTCGGCTGGTTCGACATCGACTCCACCGACTACCGGCTGCTGGTCAATCCGACCGGGCGGTTCGAGGTCGGGGGCCCGATGGGCGACGCCGGCCTCACCGGTCGAAAGATCATCATCGACACCTACGGCGGCATGTCCCGCCACGGTGGCGGTGCCTTCAGCGGCAAGGACCCGTCGAAGGTGGACCGTTCGGCGTCGTACGCGATGCGCTGGGTGGCCAAGAACGTCGTTGCTGCCGGGCTGGCCCGTCGCTGTGAAGTGCAGGTCGCCTACGCCATCGGCAAGGCACAGCCGGTCGGGTTCTACGTCGACTGCTTCGGCACCGAGACGGTGCCCGTCGAGGACCTGCAGGCAGCGGTGCGCGAGGTCTTCGACCTCCGGCCTGCCGCGATCATCCGCGACTTGGACCTGCTGCGGCCGATCTACTCGCTGACCGCCTCCTACGGTCATTTCGGCCGGGAGATCCCCGAGTTCACGTGGGAGCGCACCGACCGCGTCGAGGACCTGCGGGCAGCCCTCGCCCACTAGGCCCGACCGGCTGTGGACGACCGTGGGCGATGTCGGCCACGGCTGCTTGACTGACGCTGTGACCACCGCACCTGCGAGCGCCCGGGGCGCCGACCCGGCCGAGCAGCTGGCGCTGCTGCGCGGAGCCGTGCGGAGTCGACGACCGCGCCGCCCGAAGGAGGTCCAGCCCGCCCTGAGCCTCCCGGTGGCTCGGGTAGTCGTCGAGGTCGGGCTGTCCCACCTCGACAGGCCGTTCGACTACCTCGTACCGGAGTCGCTGTCAGCGGCAGCCGTCCCGGGTGCTCGGGTCAGAGTCCGGTTCTCCGGTAGGGACGTCGACGGCTTCGTCGTCGAGCGGCTGACCGCCAGCGACCATCCCGGCGCATTGTCAGCGTTGCGGCGGGTGGTCTCACCAGAGCCGGTCTTGACTCCGCGGGTGCTGCAGGCATGCCGGCTGGTGGCCGACAGGTATGCCGGCACCCTCGCCGACGTGCTGCGGCTGGCCGTGCCGCCGCGGCACGGCCGGGTCGAGGCCGAGCCGTCGCCGTACCTCGACGCGACGACCGGCGTCCAGGTCTCCCCCGAAGCCTTGCGCAGCCACTGGGAGGCCGTCGCCGGTGGCCGGCAGCTCGTCGACCGACTGCTGGCAGGCTCGTCAGCCCGCGCAGTGTGGACCGCCCCGGCCGGCCTCGACTGGCCGCTGCAGACGGCGGCTGCCGCTGCTGCGACGGTGGCCGCCGGCCGGGGGGCTCTGCTCTGCCTGGCCGACAACCGGGCGGCGCAACGGGTGGCCGCGGCGTTGGAGCCGATGGTCGGGTCGGCGGGTTTCGTGCTGCTGACCGCCGAGCAGGGGCCGGCAGCGCGCTACCGCGCATTCCTCGCCGCGGCGCGGGGTCAGGTGCAGGTCGTGGTTGGCACCCGGTCGGCCGCGCTGGCCCCCGTTCGCGACCTCGGCCTGGTGGCGCTGTGGGACGACGGCGACGACAGCTTCGTCGAGCCGCGGGCGCCGTACCCGCATGCCCGAGAGGTGCTGTTGACCCGAGCACAGCAAGAGCATGCGGCAGCTCTCGTCGGTGGATACTCCCGGTCGGTCGAGGCGCAGGCACTGGTCGAGTCCGGCTGGGCTGTCGCACTGGCAGCTCCTCGTGCTGCCGCCCGAGCCGCCGGCCCGGAGGTCCACGTGACCGGCGAGACGGACGCCGACCTGGCGACCGACCCGGCGGCTCGGGTCACTCGGATGCCGCGCGCGGTCTTCGAGGTGGTTCGAGAGGGGCTGCGCTCCGGCCCGGTCCTGGTCCACACGCCGCTTCGCGGCTACCAGGCGGGCTTGGCCTGCGCCGCCTGTCGACGGTCGGCGCGCTGTGGGCAGTGCTCGGGACCGCTCGGCCGAGCTGCCGCCGGCACGCCCCCGCAGTGTCGATGGTGTGGCGTTGTGGCTGAGGACTGGGCATGCCCGGACTGCGGGGGCCGTCGGCTGCGGGTGTCGCTCGCGGGTGCGCTACGCACGGTCGAAGAGTGGGGACGGGCGTTTCCCGGCACGCCGGTCCGGTCCTCCACGGCTGGTCACCTCATCGAGGACGTCGACCAGCGGGCTCAGCTGGTGGTGGCCACGCCGGGCGCGGAGCCGCTCCCGGCCGCTGGCTTCGCAGCGGCGGTGCTGCTCGACACCGGGCTCACGCTCGGCCGGCCAGGACTGCGGACCGCGGAGGAGGCGGTGCGGCGCTGGTTCGCGATCGCGGCACTGGTGCGGCCGGCGGCAGCCGGGGGCCGGCTGTTGGCTGTAGGCGACCCGGCTTCACCTGCGCTGCAGGCGCTGGTGCGGGCCGACCCGGAGGGATTCGCCGCCCGCGAGCTGGCAGAGCGAGCCGCGGTTCGACTACCGCCGGTGGCCAGGCTGGCCACCTTGACCGGACCTGCGGCGATCCTCGCCGAGGTCACCGAAGCGCTCGACCTTCCTCGGGCGGCCGACGTGCTGGGGCCGGTGGAGGTGGGGGACGGGGACCAGCGTGTCGTCGTACGCGTGCCGAAGCGCAACGGCACGGCGCTGTCCCGCGCGCTCCAGCAGGTGCAGCGCCTGCGCAGCAGTCGCAAGCTGCCGCCGGTGCGGGTCCAGGTCGACCCCTACGAACTATGACTGCCTGCGGACGGCCCGCGATCCGGTCCGTCGCGGTGCACTGTCACTACACTGACCGCGGTTCGGTGCGCACCGGACCAGTTGAGGAGACGTCGGTGGCCATCCGCGACATCAGGCTGTTCGGCGATCCCGTGCTGCGGACGAAGGCCGTGCCGGTGGTCGACTTCGACAAGCAGCTCCGGATGCTCGTCAGCGACCTGACCGACACGATGCTCGACGCACCGGGGGCCGGCCTGGCCGCACCCCAGCTCGGAGTCGGGCTGCGCGTCTTCACCTACAACGTCGACGGGGTGGTCGGCCATCTGGTCAACCCGACCCTGCGGCTCTCCGCCGAGACCCAGGACGGGCCGGAGGGTTGCCTGTCGATCCCCGGTGTGACCGTCGACTGCGTCCGCTCCCGCACCGTCGTCGCCACCGGCTTCAGCATGTACGGCGACCCGGTGACCCTCGAGGGCAGCGACACGTTCGCTCGCTGCCTGCAGCACGAGAGCGACCATCTCGACGGGGTGCTGTTCGTCGACCGGCTGGATCCCGAGCGGCGCAAAGTCGCCATGCGGGCGATCCGTGCGGCGGAGTGGAGCGGATTGGATGCTCCCGTCGTGAAGACGTCACCGCACGCCACCTTCGGCCGCGGCTTCTAGCGGGACACCCCTTATGCGGCTCCTGTTCGCGGGCACGCCGGAGGTGGCGCTGCCCTCACTGCAAGCCTTGCTCGACAGTCGGCACGAGGTGGTCGCCGTCCTCACCCGGCCGGCAGCACCGGCGGGTCGCGGGCGGCAGACCGCCGGCTCGCCGGTCGCCCGCGTCGCCACCGAGCGCGGCCTGGAGGTGCTGACGCCGAACCGTCCGTCCGACCCGGCCTTCCGTGACAGGCTGGCGGAGATCGCGCCCGACTGCTGCCCGGTTGTCGGCTATGGCGGACTGGTCCCACAGTCGGCACTCGACGTACCGCCGAAGGGTTGGGTCAACCTGCACTTCTCGCTGCTGCCGGCATGGCGGGGCGCGGCTCCGGTGCAGCATGCGCTGCTCGCGGGCGACGAGGTCACCGGTGCCACCACCTTCCGGCTGGTCAAGGAGCTCGACGCCGGCCCGACCTTCGGCATGGTCACCGAGACTGTCCGTCCCGACGACACCACCGGGTCTCTCGGCACGAGGCTGGCCGAGCACGGCGCGCGGCTGCTCGTGGCCACGCTCGACGGCATCGAGGACGGCACCGTCGAGTCAAGAGAGCAGCCGACGGTCGGCGTCTCGCTGGCCCCGAAGCTCTCGGTCGACGACGCCCGGGTCGACTGGGGGGCACCGGCTTTCGGCATCGACCGGCGGATCCGCGCCTGCACCCCGGAGCCAGGGGCCTGGACGTTGGCCGCGGGACAGCGGCTGGTTGTCGGGCCGGTCGAGGTCGACGTGAGCGACCGACTGCCGGCGGGTGATCTGTCGATCGGGCGGCGCCAAGTCGTCGTCGGTACGGCGACGGAGCCGGTGCGGCTCGGCGACGTCAAGCCGGCCGGAAAGAGCTGGATGCCAGCCGCCGCCTGGGCCCGCGGGCTACGACAGGTGCCGCGGCGGCTGGGCGAGTGATGGGCCGCCGAAGTCGACGGGTCAGCGTCGACCCGGCCCGGCAGGCCGCCTTTGACGCGTTAGTGCGCGGCGAGGTCGACGGGGCGTACCTCAACCTGGTCCTGCCGCGGCTGCTGAGGGAGCGGGGGATCGGTGGCAGGGACGCTGGTCTGGCGACCGAGCTGGCAAACGGCACTGCCAGGCTGCAAGGCAGCTACGACGCGATCCTCGACACCTGCCTGACCAAAGCGGCGGACCAGCTCCAGCCTGAGGTGCGCGTCGGCCTGCGGATGGGCAGTCACCAGCTGTTGAGCATGCGGGTGCCTCCCCATGCCGCGGTCTCGACCGGCGTCGAGCTGGTTCGCGGTGCTGTCGGTGAGCGGCCGGTCGGGCTGGTGAACGCGGTCCTGCGTCGGGTCGCCGGCCGGTCGTTGCACGCCTGGCTGACCGCGCTGGCCCCGCCGCGGTCAGCTGACCTCGTCGGCCACCTTGTCGTCACGGCTTCGCACCCGCGCTGGGTCGTCGAGGCGTTCCTCGACCTGCTGGGGGATCGCAGCGAAGTGGAGGAGATGCTCGCCGCGGACAACACTGCGGCCGCGGTTGCGCTCGCGGTGAGACCTGGACTGACCACCCCGGCCGAGATCGTGGCGGAGGCCTCGGCCGCCGGCCTCGAAGCGGAGGCGGGCCACTGGTCGCCGTACGCGGTGCTGCTCGCTGGCGGTGATCCGGCCGCACTGCGTGCCGTGCGGTCGGGGACGGTGGGTGTCCAGGACGAGGGCTCGCAGTTGGCGGCGCTGGTTGTCGCCAGGGCTCCTCTCGACGGGCCCGACCGGCGGTGGCTCGACTGCTGCGCTGGTCCTGGCGGCAAGGCGGCCCTGCTCATCGGTCTGGCCGCCGAGCGCGGCGCTGTGCTGGTTGCCGCGGAGCGCCAGCCACGTCGGGCCGCCCTGGTCGCCGCTGCTGCACGCCGCTACCCCCGCCGGCCGTGTGTCGTGGCCGCCGACGGCACCCGCCCGGCCTGGCGGGATGGCTCGTTCGACCGGGTGATCGTGGATGTCCCGTGCACGGGGCTGGGTGCGCTGCGGCGTCGTCCCGATGCGCGGTGGCGCCGCCAGCCCAGTGACCTGGCCACCCTTGTTCCGCTGCAGCAGGCTCTGCTCGCTCAGGCGCTGCGGGCCGCCCGGCCCGGCGGAGTCGTCGCCTACGTCACGTGCTCGCCGCTGGCTGCCGAAACCCGAGCCGTCGTCGACGCCGTGTTGGCGGGGGAGCACGGCGCGGTCGAGCAAGACGTCCGGCCGCTGCTGCCGGAGGTCGGCAGCCTCGGCGACGGGCCGCACGTGCAGCTGTGGCCGCATCGGCATGGCACCGACGCGATGTTCATGGCGCTGCTCCGCCGTACCGTCTGAGACTCTCGCCCACAGAGCGGCGCCGCGGCCGGTCGGACACTAGGGTCGGCAGGGTGGGCGTTCAGATCTGTCCGAGCCTGCTGTCGGCCGACTTCGCCAACCTCGGCGCCGCCGCCGCCTCGGTGCCCGGCGCCGACTGGCTGCACGTCGACGTGATGGACGGCCACTTCGTCCCGAACCTCACGATCGGCGCGCCCGTCATCGAGGCGCTGGCCCGGACGACGAGCCTGCCGCTGGACTGTCACCTGATGATCGACGACCCGGACCGCTGGGCGCCGGACTACGTCGAGGCCGGCGCGGCCAGCGTGACGTTTCACATCGAGGCGAGCCGGGCGCCGGTCCGACTGGCCCGTCAGCTGCGATCGCTCGGTGCGCGGGCTGGGCTGGCGCTGAAGCCGGCGACGACCGTCGAGGGGTACGACGACCTGCTGGGCGAGATCGACATGTTGCTGGTGATGACGGTGGAGCCTGGCTTCGGCGGGCAGCAGTTCCTCGACATCTGCCTGCCGAAGATTCGCCGGGCCAGAGAGCTGATCGACAAGCGCGGTGGCGAGGTATGGCTCCAGGTCGACGGGGGAGTCTCCCCCGACACCATCGAGCGCTGTGTCGACGCGGGGGCAGATGTCTTCGTGGCCGGGTCGGCGGTCTTCGGTGCCGACGACCCTGACGCGGCGGTCGCCGCGCTCCGACGCCAAGCCGAGCAGGCCAACACCGCCCGCTGACCAGCACCCCTCACCGTTGAGCGGCCAGGGTTGCAGGGTTGACCGGCCAAGGTTGCAGTTTTGACCGGCCAGGGTTTGCTGGCCAGCCATCGGGAGTGGGCTGGGCCGTGCTGGCACGGTCGCGTGTGGCAGGTGTCGGCGGCCATGCTTCGGCGACCCTCGGGGGGGTGAGTGGCGGGGGAGGGAGTGGCACAATGCGAGTGAGCAGTTCGCGTGCTCCGGGGTCGGTGGAAATCCGAACCGGCGGTCATAGTCCGCGAACCGGCCGCAGCCAGTGGCCGGCTGATCCGGTGGAACTCCGGAACCGACGGTGAGAGTCCGGATGGGAGGATGCACGCCGACTCCGCGCGCTCGCCCGACCGGGCTGGCACGCGTCTGTCGCAGGCCCCGGAGTCGCTTCGCAGACGAGAGGGCGACGTGGTCCCGAGCCGAGCGCAGCAGATGGCCGTTTCGACGGCCGCTGCGGCGTCGACGTACGCGGCCGATCGGTCACGCCCGACTCCCACCGAGATCGCAGCGATGCGCGAAGCGGCCGCGATGGCGCGCGGGAGCCGGCTCGACCGAGACCCCAACCCTCGGGTGGGGGCTGTTCTCCTGAGCGCAGCCGGCCAGGTCATCGGCCGGGGCGTGCACCGCGGCGCCGGGTCCCCACACGCGGAGGTCGAGGCGATCGCCGACGCCCACCGGCACGGAAGCGGCGTCGAGGGCAGCACGTTGGTGGTGACGCTCGAGCCGTGCCATCACCACGGCCGCACCGGCCCCTGCGTCGACGCCCTGCTGGGGGCGGGCGTCGAGCGCGTTGTGTTCGGCCAGCCCGACCCCAACCCGGTCGCAGCCGGCGGCGCAGTCGCGCTTGCCGACGCCGGCGTCGCGGTCGTTGGCGGTGTCCTCGTCAAGGCGGCCGAGGCGCTCAACCCCTACTGGACATTCGCGATGCGCGAGCGCCGTCCGTTCGTCACCTGGAAGCTAGCCGGCACTCTCGACGGTCGGTCCGCGGCCGCCGACTCGACCTCCAAGTGGATCACCGGTCCGCAGGCCCGGGCCGACGTGCAGCGCCTGCGGGCGCAGTGCGATGTCGTCCTGGTCGGCACCGGAACCGTCGTCGCCGACGACCCTGCGCTCACCCTGCGCGGCCCCGATGGGGAGCCGCTGCCAGCCCTCGAGCAGCCACTGCGTGCGGTGATGGGCCTTCGCGAGATCGACGCCCGGCATCAGGTCTTCGACGAGCAGGCGCAGACCCTGAGGCTCCGCACGCGTGAGCCGGCCACCGCCCTCGAGCAGCTCTTCGCAGCCGAGAGTCGGCACGTGCTTCTGGAGGGCGGCCCCACCCTGGCGGCAGCGTTCTGGCGGGCAGGGCTCGTCGACGAGGTGGTCGCCTACGTCGCACCGATGATCCTCGGCTCCGGAGCGGCCTGTGTCGGCGATCTGGGAATTCGCACGCTGGCCGATGCACCACGGCTGACGCTGCGTGACGTGGCGAGAATCGGTGCCGACGTACGGCTGACCCTGGCGCCGTCAAGAGATGCTGCCGAAGAGGAGGCCGACTGATGTTCACCGGCATCGTCGAGGAGCTCGGCCGGGTGCTGTGGCTGCACTCGCGCGCTGACTCCGCCGTGCTGAAGGTGGAGGGCCCGATCGTGGTCGCCGGCGCGGCACCCGGCGACTCGATCGCCGTCAACGGCTGCTGTTTGACGGTGGTCGATACCGGGGCCAGCTGGTTCACCGCCGACGTGATGCTCGAGACGCTCGACCGCACCGCCCTGGGCAGGTTGCAACCTGATGACCGGGTCAACCTCGAGCGGTCGGTCACCTCGACGACCCGGCTCGGCGGCCATGTCGTCCAAGGTCATGTGGACGGGACCGGCGTCATCCTGCGCCGGGCCAGCACATCACATTGGGACACGGTGACGATCGCCTTCCCGCAGCCGCTGGCACGCTTCATCGCGCTCAAGGGTGCCATCGCCGTGGATGGTGTCTCCTTGACCGTCAGCGGCGTCGAGGACCTGCCGGCCCGCGACGGCGTCCAGCCGGACTTCTCGGTGAGCCTGATCCCGACGACCCTCGAGCGGACGACGCTCGGCATCAAGACCATCGGGGATCCGGTCAACATCGAGGTCGACGTGCTTGCCAAGTACGTCGCCCGACAACTCGACGTCTCGCGGGCAGAGCGGCTGACGTCTCGGAGGGACGCTTTGGAGACCGCACCTTTCGAGATCCCGGCCGCTCGACTGGAGGAGCTGGGGTGAGCCTCTTCCAGACGCTGTACGACGCCCACCTGACGATCTCTGGACACGAGATCACGTGGCGGGAGATCATCGGCAACGCCTTCGGCTTCGCCTCAGCGATCGGCGGTCTGCGTCGACAGCTGTGGGCGTGGCCGGTCGGCATCGCAGGCAACGTCTTGCTGTTCACGGTTTTCATGGGCAGCGCATTCAACGGCCAGACGGTGCCTTTGCTCGGCCAGGCTGGTCGGCAGGTGTTCTTCGTGATCGTGAGCGTTTACGGCTGGTACCGCTGGCGGCAGTCGAAGGCCGGCCGGTCAGGGGACGCCCCTGCAGTGCACCCGCGCTGGGCCACCGCCCGAGAGCGCATGGTCTACCTGGTGTCCGCGCTCGTCGGTGTGCTGGTGCTGTTCGAGGTGTTCCGGCGCATCGGCGACGTGTGGCCGGCCCCGCAGTGGTACTTCCTCGCCGACTCCTGGATCTTCGTCGGGTCGATCCTCGCCACCTACGCCATGGCTCGGGGGTGGGTCGACTTCTGGCTGTGCTGGATCGCCGTCGACATGGTGGGCGTACCGGAGCTGGTGTACTTCCAGCTGTACCCCTCTGCGACGTTGTACGGCGTCTACGCCTGCCTGGTGGTGTACGGGTTCGTCGCCTGGCGGCGGATCGCCAGCGGCCGGGATCGACGGGCCATCGCCCGGGAGACCGTCGATGCCTGAGCCGGAGCTGCGGCTGGACAGCGTCGAGCGGGCCGTTGCCGACGTACGGGCCGGTCGCGCCGTCGTCGTCATCGATGGCGAGGACCGAGAGAACGAAGGCGACATCGTGTTCGCGGCCAGCAAGGCGACGCCGCAGCTGATGGCGTTCACGATCCGCTTCTCCAGCGGGGTCATCTGTGTTCCGATGGAGGGCGAGGCCCTCGACCGGCTGGGCATCCCGATGATGACCGCCGTGAACCGCGAGCACATGCGCACGGCCTACACGGTGTCCGTGGATGCCCGTGATGGCGTCAGCACCGGGATCTCGGCGGCAGACCGGGCGCACACTGTGCGCACACTCGTCGACTCCGCGACCGAGCCGTTCGAGCTGGTACAGCCGGGTCACGTCTTCCCGCTGCGTTACCGGGAGGGCGGTGTGCTGGTGCGCCCCGGTCACACCGAGGCATCGGTCGACCTGGCCCGACTCGCGGGCCTGAGCCCTGCCGGGGTCATCTGCGAGGTGGTGAACGACGACGGGACGATGAAGCGTGGCAGCCAGCTTCGCGCGTTCGCCGACGACCACGATCTGGCGCTGATCTCGATCGCTGACCTGATCAGATATCGGCGGCGTCACGAGCAGCAGGTCGTCCGGGTGGCCGAAACGCAGCTGCCGACCGACCTCGCGGTGCTCACCGCCCTCGGCTACCGCAACCTCGTCGACGGGTCGGAGCAGATTGCGCTGCTGTGTGGCGAGATCGGCGACGGCGAGGACGTCCTCGTCCGGTTGCACTCTGAGTGTCTGACCGGCGATGTGTTCGGCTCGCGACGCTGTGACTGCGGTCCGCAGTTGCAGTCGGCGCTGGAGAGCATCACCACCGCCGGTCGCGGAGTGGTGGTCTATCTGCGCGGTCACGAGGGCCGTGGGATCGGTCTGCTGCACAAGCTGCAGGCCTACCGGTTGCAGGACGGTGGTCTCGACACCGTCGACGCCAACTTGGATCTGGGGCTGCCGGCCGACGCGCGGGACTACGGCACTGGCGCGCAGATCCTGCATGACCTCGGCGTCCGTTCGGTGCGACTTCTCACCAACAACCCCGCCAAGCGGACGGCGTTGGAGGGCTATTGGATCGCGGTGAACGAGCGCATTCCCGTCCCCGTCCGGCCGACGGCGGAGAACCTCCGATACCTTGCGACCAAGCGGGACAGGATGGGGCACCAGCTCGACCATCTCGGTCTCGACGACGTGATCGCGACCCGGGCAGACCTGCCGGCAGACGAAGGGCGGAGTCGATGACGGGCTCAGGGGCTCCGCAGGCGGAGGCGCTCGACGGCAGCCAGCTGCGAGTGGCGATTGTCGCCGCCCGCTGGCACGAGACGGTGATGGACGGTCTGATAGCCGGCGCCAAGCGTTGTCTCGCAGACGCTGGCGTCACGTCGTCTCGGCTCTTCCGGACGGCTGGGTCGTTCGAGCTTCCGGTCGCCGCTCAGGCTCTCGCCAGCCGGTACGACGCGGTGGTCGCCCTCGGAGCGGTCATTCGCGGCGGCACTCCGCATTTCGACTATGTCTGCCGAGCAGTGACCGATGGTCTGCTGCGGGTGACGCTCGATACCGGAGTGCCAGTCGGCTTCGGGGTGCTCACCTGCGACGACGACCAGCAGGCGGTCGATCGAGCGGGGCTGGACGGGTCGAGCGTCGACAAGGGCTATGAGGCGGCGCATGCGGCGGTCGCGACAGCGCTGGCTCTGCAGGAGGTGGCCGAGTCGTAAGGAGGCCAGCGGTGCTCTCGGCAACCATCGGCTTGGGCCGATGACAGGCCCGGTCGCGCTGCCGCGCGTCTACCGGCCGCTCGGCTCTCGGGTGGTCGCTGCGGTCGCCGGTGTGTCGATCGTGGCTGTGGTCGTCCTTCTGTGGGTGATGCTGCCAGCGTCGTCACAGAACGACTTCGGTCCGCTCCAACGTGTTGTCATCGCCGCGTTCTTCGCACTGATGGTCGTCGGGCTGTACGGGCTCTTCCGCACTCGCGCCGTCGCCAGTGAGTCCGGACTGCGGGTGATCAACGGCTTCAGGTCGCACTTCTTGGAGTGGACGCAGATGGTCGCGATCTCATTGACCCCGAGCCGCGCATGGGCGCTGATCGACCTCGACGACGGCACGACCGTTTCCGTGATGGCGTTGCAGACCGCTGACGGGGCTCGGGCCACCCGGCTCGTCCGCGAGCTGGCTACCTTGATCGGGGATCGTTCCCGTTTCGACGGCGACTGACCCACAGGTGCTGTTCGGCTTCCGGCTGCGAGCGGATCAGGTGGTTGCGTCCGCGGACGCGAGGGAAAGCTCGGGCCAGCCGAGCAGTCGCGCGCCGAGTACGGCGGTCTCCAGGGTGAACCGATCCCGCGGCTCTCTCGGGTCGTATCCGGTCAAGGCCGTTACCCGGCCGAGCCGATAGGTGACCGCTCGGACCGACAGCCGGAGTACGGCGGCAGAAGTTGTCGCCACGTTCCCACATCCAAAGTAGGCCTCGAGAGTGTCGAGGAGCGGTCGAGCGCCTCCGCGGGAATGTTCAAGAGGGCCAAGCACCGATCCGACCAGATCTACCAGGGCCGGCTGGTCGCGCGACAGCACGCGGTAGATCAGCAGGTCCCTCGTCTGGATGACTGCTTCGTCCATCTTCAGGCGCGCTGCCATGGTGAGCCCCTCGCGGGCCTCCTCGTAGGAGCGCGCGATCCCATAGCCGCCCACATGCGGCCGTCCGACCGCGACTTGCCAGGGTCGTCCGCGCCGTAGCCGGCTCAGCTCGGCGTGGACGAGGCTGCCCAGGTCTGTCCTCGGACGGGACCGAGTGTCCGGGGCCGATGTGCTTGCCTTGGCTGCCTCGGCGAGTGCCACAACCACTACGAGGCTTTCCTTGGTCGCGACCAACACGTCGCGGTCGCCGAACCGGTCCAAGACAACGCGTTCGAGGGCGCTCGTGGCAGCCTCGATGGAGGGAAGCGGTCGGCCTGGACGAGCCAGCGCAACTTGGTGGGCGCGGGTCAAGTCCAGCCCGAACGGCTCCGCGCGCTCGACCACCTCGCTCAAGTGAGCGTCCCCGCGGAGCAGGTCCTCGACCAGGGCGCGGCGAAGCGTTTCCTCTTGGCGGACCAGCTCGCGGCCTGCTTGCGCGTGTCCCTCCGCGAAAGACGCGACCGCATCGTCGACCACATGCAGGACCGCGTCGGCCGCTGCGCGCACCGCCGCACTATTGCGTGCGCGCACGATCGCGGGTAGTTCACTCCACACACGTCTGGCGGCGGAGAGATAGAGGTCGACACCGCTTCCGGCGGAGATCCCTGACTGGGCTGCACGCCGGCCCTGCCGATGTACGGCGGCGAGCTCCATGCGGGAGGGACGCCGGCCGAAAGTCGCCGCCATCGCGAGCATCGGCAGGTAGTCACCGAGAAGCTCTTCGGATACACCGCCCGCATCGCGGCTGGCTTCGAGAGCCACTCGGGTCAACCACTCGTCGCGGTCGGCGGTGTCTGGTGGGTGCTCCGGCACCCGCCGGCTGTCTGATACTTCACCGGTACCGTCCATAGCTGCCGCCTTCGCAAGCCGTTCGGCCCTCAGTAGACGCTACGTTGCTGGTCTCCGGCAAGGAGCGAACGGGCCAGGGTGACGGCAGTCGTGGCTTAGAGCAGCTCGGCTAACGGACACGAACGATGGGCCCGCGGCGGCAGCAGGAAGTTCTGACGGTGCGTGGTGTGCAAGATCTTGGTGAAGCCCACGGCGTCTTCTGCGAGGCCGTGCCGCCGAGACAGGTCCTGGCTGTCCATTTCGAGGCGCATCTTCTCGTAGTGCTGCGCAGACGGTCCCATCCCGACGAAGTGGACGGCGGCGCGAGGCTCACTCGACACCTCGCCGTCAGTCCATAGGCCGAACGGGTTCTCTATCGTGTCGAAGTCCTGCCGGAGGAAGAACACGGTGCCTTTCTCCACCTGCTCCCCGTAGGCGGTCGTCGTATCGGCTCCGACCCGCGACAGGTATTGCATCTGTTCGTTGTGGCCGACCAGCTTGTATGTTGCTGCGTCCGCATCCCGTTGCTCTCGGAAGGTCGTCGAGCCCGGGGACTGGTCGACGCTGAGTACCTCGTCGGCATCGGTCCGGCGAGGGTGAAACATACGGTCAAGGCGCTCCTTACGACCGAACTGGTACCAACGCTCCAGGTCGAGGGCGATGTGCGAGAGGTGCATTGCCGTGCCGCCGGCGAAATAGCTTCCCGGTCTCTGATCGGTGTAGCCGGGCAGGGTCTCGAAGCTCGGGAGATTCCCAGCTGCGAGGCCGTGCAGATGGCTGGACGTGAACCCGAGGAACAGCATCGACCCAGCGGGGATCCTTTCCGCGCCCGCGATTCCCAACCGTTCCCCCATCAGTTTGGGCATGTTGCGGCCGGCGAATCCCCGACGGATGCTGGTGACCTGCACCTGGTCGCCGATATAGGCATTGACTGCCGGTATACCGTTCAAACTCTGTTCTTCGGGCTCGAAAAGTGCGTGGATCGCGTCCTCGATGTGCTGCCTGTAGTCACTCTTGAAGTGGAAGCAGATCTCGTTGCTCTCCAAGATCAGCTCAGGAGGATCCATGGGGTAGCGGATGCTGTCGATTACGGCCCAAGCACCTTCGGTGCCTGCCAGTGTGGATCTGGGCATGTACTCGTCGGTGAGAGCTTCAGGCAGGCGATCCCGGAAGTAGCCCAAGCCATAGGCGACCTGGATGAAGATTCCGCCGGGCTCCAGCGGGTACACCTGCTCGATCTCGGACAGCGCCCTGGTGATGCGTTGCTGCGCCGTTGCCAGCGCGGTGCGGTCCTCTGCAGGAAACTCAAAGGTTGCGGTGACCAGCGCGTGCCACAGCGGCACGACGGCGACCGGTACTCCTTGGTGGTCTTCGAGGGTGATGCCGGGGAGCTCGTACTGAGTCAGTGGGGGTGCGAGCGCTGTTCGCTTCGAGTAGTCCACCACCGCTGTCCAGTCGAAGCCAGCGGCCGCGACCTGCTCCGGTTCGAACGTCACCATCCCGGGGCTCCTTCCCAGGTTGTCGTCTTCCCACCTTCCCCGACTCCGTGGCGCAGGAACAGTACGGAGCCCGGCCAAGGGTGAGCCGCGATGGTTGCCGACCGTCGGCAAGTGAGTCGAACGGGACCCATGTCGACTCACAGGAAGAGCGCGATGATGGTCCCGTAGAGAACATGGGCGATCAGCCCGACGGTGGCCGTCTGCGGGCCGTAGTTGCGGGCCAGGAATCCTGGGGGCTCCAGGAGGGTCACCGTGGTCGAGTCGCTCAGGGCCGTCCCCATGCGGGGGTGGACCACTGGGAGAAGCACGTTGATCAGCACTGTTCCGGAGAACATGCCGTGGCCGGCGCCGAAGAGCGCTCCGATCCACCATGCGTGGCTGCCGAGGGCTGCGAAGAGCGCGTAGTAGATCAGTGCGAAGGCCAGCCCGAACACGAAGTGGGCGGCGTAGCCGAAAGCCTTTGCTCGGGTGCGGTCGGCGGTGATCGCAGTGCCGAGCAGGAATGGCAGGTCCATTCGGGTCAGGTGGAACTCGGTGGCCGACCGCAGCACGGTGGTGAGGACCGCGGTGCCGACGAAGCCTCCGGCCAGCGCCTGCCAGATGCTCATGCGACCGACTCCTCGGTGATGGCGAGGGCGGCGCTGATCAGCGCCAGGTGGCTCAGTCCCTGGGGCAGGTTCCCCAAGAACGCGCCCGAGGAAGGGTCGATCTCCTCGGCGTACAGGCCGACGTCGTTGGCTAGCGTGACCAACTGGTCCATCAGCTCGGCGGCCTCGGCGCCTCGGCCGGTACGCGCCAAGGCTTCGGCGTACCAGAATGAGCAACTCAAGAACGCCCCCTCGGTTCCAGCCAGGCCGTCTTCGCCGGTGTAGCGGTACAGGTAAGGCCCATGTCCGAGGTCCTGCCGGATCACCTCGATGGTCGAGCGCCACTGCGGTCCATGGGGATCGCCGTATCCGGCGAGCAGCCCGAGCAGCACACTCGCGTCGAGCTCCTGCTCTCCGGCGGCGCGGACGTAGCTGCCCTTAGCTGAGGAGTAGCAGCGGGTCTCGATGAAGGTCCGGCAGGCATTCGCTTGGGCCCGCCACGAGCCCCGGTGCCGCGCTGGGATCAGGCCGCGCTGCGCCAGCCGGTCCGCGCGGTCAAGGGCCACCCAGCACATCATCTTGGACTGGGTGAAGTGCGCAGGAGCGCTGCGCACCTCCCAGATCCCGGCATCGGGGCACCCCCAGATACGGGAGACCAGACCTGCGATCTCACCAAGGCGGTGGCCGATGTCTCGATCGATGCGCCCCCCCGCCTCGGCGTAGAGCCAGGCAGTCGTGAGCAGCTCCCCGTAGGTGTCCAGCTGCAACTGAGCCGCGGCGGCGTTGCCGATGCGGACCGGACGCGAACCTCGATAGCCCGGCATCGGCACTGATCGCTCCCGCACGTGTGCGCCGCCGTCGAGCCGATAGAGCGGCTGGAGCCGGGGATGGGTCAGCTGGGTGGCCTGCACCAACCACCAGAAGTAGGCCTGCGCCTCCGCGGCACACCCCAACCGCAGCAGCGCCGCCATGGTGAATGACGCATCACGCACCCAGCAGAACCGGTAGTCCCAGTTTCTTCCGCCCCCGATCTCTTCGGGCAGCGAGGTCGTCGCGGCCGCGGCCACGGCGCCCGAGGGCGCGTAGATGAGCATTTTGAGGGCCATGGCGCTACCGATGACCGCAGCCCGCCACGAGCCGGCATAGGTGCGGGTGTCGAGCCACGACCGCCAACTCGCTAGCGTCTGCGTGAAACGCAGATCCAGCGCCTGACGGCTTGGGAAGACGAGCGGCTCCTGGTGCGCACCAGACAGGGCGATCACAGCGGAGGATCCCGGCGTGGATTCGAAGCTGCCCACCATGTGGTCCTGGACGATCCGCGGACTGCCGGCCCCGAAGGCGCGGACGGCGAGCGCGTCCGCGCCAGCCGTTGCCACCGGGATCCCCATTCGCCAGCCGAGCGCAGTCGGTCTGCGCCCGAAACCGAAGCGGGGTCGAACCGTCCAGCGCATCGGAACCCGACCGACAACTCCCTCGACCCGGCGCTGTACCTCGCGTGAGGGGCCCAAGATCGGACCGTACGTGCTCATCGCGTCGACCAGCCGGGCTGTTCCGGCCGTTGTGAAGAACGTCGTCTCGAGCACGGCGGTGCCCGGCAGATAGCGACGGGTCACCTGAAACGGGATCGTTGGCGCCACCGTGCACTCGCCCCCGGCCTCGCTGTCGAGCAAGGCGCCGAACACGCTCGGAGAGTCCAGATCCGGCCACGACAGCCAATCGATCGCACCGTCATCGGCGACCAGCGCAACCGTGCGACCGTCCCCGATCGCCCCATAGGCCGCCAACGGTGCGTACCCGCCACATCGCGGCGATGCCTCCGATGGCTGGCGGTGATCCGCAGTCATCAGAGTGCCCCCTGTGCGGTGCACCGTGTGCACTGGCGCGGCTGCCGCCCTGACAGTGCGTGAGCGAGTTCTGCGGCCACCCGTGACAGCAACGCGTCAACCGCAGCCTCGTCCAACCCGCCGGGCTGACCACGGCGAAGAGCCACTGCCGCATCGATCACGTCGGGGTGCGGCCAACGCGGGCGCGCCCACGCGGCGCCTTCCAGCTTCGATCCGAGGATGTTTTCGGCCACGAACCGCCATGCCCTGCAGGCATTCAGTACCGAGTAGAGGGTTGCCCGCTCATGAACTCGGTGCCACTCCATGGACTCTGACATCGCGGTCAGGAGTGTCCGCCGAGAAACATCGGCGAACACTGTGCTCGCCGGCGGCCCCGCGATCGTGAGGCCGGACCGGCGTGCAATGGCCCGGTCGAGCACGTACCAGAAGCCCGGCTCGGCGGCTGCGTCCAGATGCACGGTCGTGGGCATGCGAGGTCCGCCGTTGGCATTGACCTCGAAGTCGGCACCCTGCGGCGCCGAATCGGCGATCTCGCGGCGGTAGAGGGTGAACTCCAGTCCCCGCGCCGGGCAGTCGGCACTCACCTCAACCATGGCTGCGGCAACCCGCTCCTTGTCCTGTCCGGTCAGGGCGGAGTCAGAGACAGCGACGATGTCGATGTCACTCTCGCCGGGCACGTAGCCGCCCAGTGCCACCGACCCGACGAAGTACACGCCGACGAGATCGCTGCTCAACTCCTGAGCGAGACGCTCCGCAACGTGCTCGCCGAAACTCGCAACCTCGGGCATGGGCACGCCTCCAGCATGCCGGGCCGGTCCCCAGCGACTCGAACGGCAGATCCGGCCTCCCGAGCCGGCAGCTCCGGGATCTTTCGAAAGAGTAGTTTCGGATCATGCCGACCAACTGGGCGCCTCGACGGCTTACCGACCCGCGCGATCTGCGCGCGGTAGCGCATCCGGTACGGATAGCGATCCTGGAGCAGCTCACCGTCCGTGGTCCGCTGACTGCCACCGAGCTCGGCGACCTCATCGACGAGTCGCCCGCGAACTGCTCGTGGCACCTCCGCAAACTCGCCGAGCACGGGTTCATCGTCGAAGCGGAGGCGACGGACGGGCGGCAGCGGCCGTGGCGGGCGGCTCAGACCGGCATGCAATGGAACGACGCCGGCCCTGGCGCGCATCCCGAGCTGGCGCAGGCTGGTCGGGCGCTGACCCGCATGCTGCTGGATCGTGAAGTCGAGCGGCTGTGGGCAGCCCAGGACCGCCCCGCGAGCCCGGAGTCGCCATGGCGCGAGACCGGGTCGGTCAACCAGTCGATGTTGTGGCTGACGGCCGAGGAGTTCGACGAGATCAACGCGGCGGTGCAGGAGCTGTTGCTCAGCAACGTCGACAGGTACGACGACCCGGCGCTTCGTCCCGACGGTGCGCGACTGTGCGCGTTCGTCGCCTGGGGGATCCCCGCTGGTCCGCCGGAGTCCTCGCCAGTGGAGGGAGATCGTGATGCGTAAGGCTTTCCAGCAACCCGGCTTCACCCGGCTCTACGCCGGGCTGACCACGAGCATGTTCGGCGACTCGCTGATGCTGATCGTGCTGAGCATGTGGGTCAAGAGCCTGACCGGCTCCAACGGCAAGGCCGGCATGACGTTCTTCTGGATGGTGATCCCGGCTCTCTTCGCTCCGCTCTACGGCCTGTACATCGACCGCGTACGGCGGCGGCCGCTGCTGATCGGCGCCAGTATCGCTTCGGCCCTTGCCGTGCTTCCGCTGCTACTCGTGCACGAGGCCAACGATGTCTGGATCGTCTACCTGGTGGCGTTCCTCTACGGCATCTCGTTCGTCGTCATCCCAGCCGGCCTCAACGGGCTGCTGAAGGAGATGATGCCGGAGTCGGTGCTGGTCGATGCCAACGCATCGCTGTCGACGACCAAGGAGAGCTTCCGGCTGATCGGGCCGTTGGCAGGGGCCGGGCTGTTCGCCGTGGCCGGCGGCGGAACGGTCGCTGTGCTCGACGCTGCCTCGTTCGTGATCGCTGCTGTGGTGATCGCGACAATCCGGGTGCCCGAGGTCACGCCGGTGCGCGAGGAGCAGCACTGGTGGCACGAGATGACCGCCGGCGTCCGGCATCTGGCGACCGATCCGGTGCTCCGTCACATCCTCGTGGCGGTGGGGCTGACGATCCTCGTGGTCGGCTTCTCCGAGTCGACGATCTACGCGATCACCGACCACTTCCACAAACCTGTCGAGTTCGTCGGTGTCATCGTCACGGTGCAAGGTGTCGGCGCGATCGCTGGCGGGCTGACCACATCCCGATGGGTCAGGCGGATCGGCGAGGCCGGCACCGTCGCGGCATCGCTGGTGATCATGGCCGTCGGGATGGCTTTGATCGCCGCTGCGGCGTGGCTCTCGCTGGTCCTCGTCGCGGTGTTGTTCTTCGGCTACGCGCTGCCGATGCTGATCATCGCGTTCAACACCCTGTTGCAGATCCGCACCCCGAACCGGCTGATGGGACGCGCATCGGCAGCGACCGAGGTGGTGCTCGGCACGCCGCAGGCGGTGTCGATCGCCCTCGGCGCGCTGCTGGTGAGCATCATCGACTACCGCTGGATTTTCGCGATCATGGCCGCTGCCACGGTGTCGTCGGCCGGCTACCTCATCGTGGCGATCCGCAGCCGCTTGCTGCGTCCCGTGCCGCCACTCAGCGAAACGGTCACGGCCTAGCCGCTGCGGTCGCGGGCTGATCAGGAGAAGCGGGCGGAGAAGCTGGCGACCCGGTCGGTGACGGCTGCCTCGTCGAGGTCGAGGTGCTCGAGGATCGTGTAGCGGTCCGGTCGGGTGGCGGGGGCGGCGATGACGGCCGCGACGAAGTCCGCTTGGCTCAGACCGATGTCGCCCGGCGTGCGCGCCAGGCCGTGCCGGGCGAGGCAGGCGGCGAACTCGTCGAAGCGCGCGTCGTCTCCCCGTAGGTGGTAGGCGAACAGCGCCCCGAGGCCGGCCAGCTCACCGTGGTTGGAGACCTCCGGATACAACATCCCAATGGCATGCACGATCTCGTGACAGGCGCCGCTGCAGGGCCGAGAGGTCCCGGCCACCGACATCGCCATCCCCGACAGCACCAGCGCCTCTGCGAGTGCTATGAGGAAGTCGTCGTCGTGGATCGAGTCGGTGCGATGAAGCACCGCCTCTCCGGCGGTCCGCGCGAATGTGATCGCGAGGCCGTCGACCGGCTCGCCGCGGACCCGCCCTGCGAGCAGCCAGTCCTCGATCGCCGAGAGGTTGCTGATGGCATCCCCTACTCCCGAGCGGACCATCTGCGCAGGGGCGCGCTTGACGTAGTCGAGGTCGACGACCACAGCGAGCGGCATCGCGACACCGAAGGAACCCTTGCCGCCGGGATGTTCGAGTGACGATACCGGCGAGCAGAGGCCGTCGTGGGCGAGGTTGGTCGCCACGGCCACCATCGGGACGGCGGCCCGCGTGGCGGCGTACTTCGCAACGTCTAGCGTGCGCCCGCCCCCCACCGCGACGACCGCGTCGTAGGAACGCTCGGCCAGGGCCGCCTGTAGCTCACCGGCCGCGGCGAGCGTCCCGCCGGACACGGTGAAGACTGTCGCGTTCGGAAGGTCGGCCCGCACCGTCTCCCAGATCTGCTCACCCTGGCCAGGGCCGAGGGCGACGAGCACCGTGCCGTCAGCCGAGATCCGCCTGTCGACGAGCATGGTCGGCAGGTCGTTGACGGCTCCGGCGGAGATGTCGACGAAGAGCGGGCTCGCCAGCATCCTCGCTAGTAGCGGCACGCGATCTCCTGCGCTCTGGCCAGGTCTCGGTGGTCGTCGACCTCGACCCACTCGGTGCCGACTGGGATCGCGGCGGTCCGGATCCGGGCTCCGCGGTCGACCATCTCCTGGTAGCCGTCTTCGTAATAGAGGTCGGGGTCGCGCTCCCAGGTGGCCTGCAGCGCGTCAGCAAGGGCTGCCACGGCGTCGGGTTCGATCAGAGTCGCACCGATGTACTCGCCGTACGCAGACTGCGGATCCATCTGCTTGGTGATCCGGGTCAGCACCCCGTCGTCGACCCGCACCTTCATCTCCTCGTCAGCCAGCCGCTTGTCCGCGTCGACGGCAAGCAGCAGCCCTGAGCCACTGCGCTCGGCCAGCAAGGTCTTCTCGACCGACACGGGATGGACGGTGTCGCCGTTGAGCATCAACGCGCCCTCGGCCATCCGGTCGCTGGCCAGCCACATCGAATAGGCGTTGTTCCACTCCTCAGCGCGTGGATTGTCGACCAGGTCCAGAGTGACTCCATGCCGCCGCTCGAGCTCTCCCCGCCTGGCTCGCACCTCGTCGGCTGCGTAGCCCACGACCACGACGACATGGTCCAGGCCGACCGACGCGAGGTTGGACAACGCGATGTCGAGGATCGTCGTGTCACCATCGACGGGGATGAGCGCCTTCGGCAGGGTGTCGGTATAGGGGCGCAACCGGCGGCCGGCACCAGCGGCGAGCACCATGCCGATCATGGGTCCTCCTGCGCGCCACAGCCTCCGGTACGTCGACGTCGCACCGCCGGGCGCGACCGCTGAAGACTACCGCGCTGGTGTAGTACCGTGGCGAACCGCCGCGGGAGGCCGACACGTCGCCGCCCCCGAGCCCGGGAGGGTCGTGGCCAGGCGAGTCTTCTTCCACATCGGAGCCCCGAAGACCGGGACGACGTTTCTGCAGCAGGTGCTCTGGGCCAACCGGGAGACGCTGGCCGCTCAAGGCGTTCTCTTCGCTGGGGAGAGGTACGCCGACCGCGTGCACGCCACGAACGTCGTGCGGCAGACCCGTGAGCTCCCGCAGGAATGGCAGCGCACCTCCTGGCGTCGCATCGTCGCCCAGGTCGCGGCATTCGACGGTGACGCCGTCATCAGCCACGAGTTCTTCGCCGCTGCCGACGCCGAGCAGGCCGAGCGAGCCCTGGCCGACCTGGCACCGGCCGAGGTGCACCTCGTCTACACCGCGCGTGACCTCTCCCGGGTGGTGCCGGCGTTGTGGCAGGAGGAGCTGAAGTTCCGGTCCGCCACCCGACTCGCCGACTACGAACCGGCACCGTTGTCGGCGGGCCCACGCGGCCACTTCGGGTGGCGGACGATCGACCCGGTCGACGCCCTTCGCCGGTGGGGAAGCGGTCTGCCACCGGACCGCGTCCACGTCGTGACGGTGCCGCCGGAGGGCGCTCCGCCGGACGAGCTGTGGCGACGGTTCGCCACGGTCTGTGGCATCGACCCCGCGTCAGTCGACCTGGATGTGGCGAGCCCCAACCAGTCGCTCGGCGTGGTGCAGGCAGAGCTCCTCCGCCGTGCCGTCTCGCGGCTCGATCCTGACATCCGGACCCCGAACGAGGTCGCCCGTTGGGTGCGGGACTTCCTCGGTCACGAGGTGCTGGTCCCTCTGGGCGGCAGCCGGATCGGCCTGACACCGACGGGGACCGAACAGCTGCGGGCACGGTCACTGCAGATCATCGCCGACCTGGCCGCCGCTGGCTACGACGTCGCTGGGGACCTGGCCGACCTGCTTCCTCCCGAAGCGCCGCTACCGACCACGCAGCCGGAAGACGTCGATGACAGCGAACTGCTCGATGCCGCACTCGACGCGATCGCGCGGATGGTGACATTGCAACGCGACACAGTCCGTGAACGCGACCGGTGGCGCCGCCAGGCCGAGGATGTGCAGACGGAGAGGGACGCGAGGTCGGCTACTCCATGGGCCTCGGCGGACCGACTGGCCGCATTGCTGCCGAAGGTGTGGGCCAGGTTCAGGCGCGCCGTTGCTCGCTGATCACTGGAACGGCATGCGCATCGAGCGCGCGCTGCACCCGGCCGATGAGGCCGTCGATGCTGCGGGTCCGCCGGAACTCCTCTGCACTGACGAGCTCCTCGAGTTCACGACCGATTTCGAGGAGGGCAACCGGCAGCTCGACGTACCGCCAGGACGACGCAGCATGGTCGGCGCGGAACCGGTCTCGATGCAGGAAGGTCACCGCTATCGGGAGGGACTCGATGAATCGGCGCCAGCGCGGATTCATGCCGCGCACGCCGTAGGTGAGCTTGCACAACGGGCATGGGTAGGTCTGCGGGCTGTTGAGCCGGTGCCAGACGTCGCGGGCCGCATTGGCCAACCCACCGTCCACGTCGTACACGAACAGCAGGTGGGGCTCGGGGGCACGAGCGCCAGTCACGAACGGAGTGTCGCAGACCGACCTGAGTGAGCGCTGAGAGCGCCCGTGGCACGGCTAAGGTCGAGCCACGACCATCGCCGGACGCAAGGGCCGGCTGCACATCGCGCCGCGATCACAGAGAGGAAGCCGGCTCGCCATGAGGGTTCTCGTCGCGCTCGGCGGCAACGCCATGACGAGCGCCGACGGCCGCGCCCGGCCGGAGGATCAGACCGCTGCCGCCGAGGTGGCCATGGCGGCGGTCGCCGACCTCGTCGCTGCCGGGCTTGATGTCGTCATCACCCACGGCAACGGACCTCAGGTCGGGGACCTGCTGGTCAAGAACGAGCTGTCGGCAAGCGTGGTGCCGCCGGTCCCGCTCGACTGGTGCGGCGCCGAGACGCAGGCAACGATCGGCTTCGTGCTGATGGATGCGCTGGAGCCCGCTCTGGCCAGCCGAGATGTCGTACGGCGAGCGGTCACCGTGGTCACCCGCACGCGGGTGGACGCAGACGACCCCGGTTTCCGTGAGCCGACCAAGCCCATCGGCCGCTACCTGCCGCTGGAGGAGGCGAAGGTGTTGATGGAGCATGGCCAGACCTTCGCCGACCGTGGCGAGAGGGGATGGCGTCGCGTGGTGCCGTCGCCGGAGCCGAGGGAGATCCTCGACGCCGAGGCGATCACGGTGCTGGCCGACAGCGGTTATGTCGTGGTGGCCAACGGTGGTGGGGGCATCCCGGTCGTGCGGGAGCCGGACGGCAGTCTCCGGGGCGTCGAGGCGGTCATCGACAAGGATCTCGGGGCCGCGCTGCTGGCTCACACCATCGGAGCCGATCGCCTCGTCATCGTGACCGACGTGGAGCATGCGGTGCTGGGTTTCGGGACGGCGGAAGCCCGACCGCTCGACCGCGTCGACGTCGCGACCATGCGCCGCTACCTCGACGCCGGGCACTTCGCCAGCGGCTCGATGGGGCCGAAGGTCGAGGCGGTGTGCCGGTTCGTTGAGGCCTCGGGGGAGGCCGGTGTGATAACCAGCCTCGCCAAGATCGTGGCCGGCGCCCGCTGCGAGGCTGGCACGGTCGTCGTACCGAACGATTCACAGCCGCCGGACTGATTCAGCGCCTGGTCGAGCCGTGCTCAGGAAATGCCGAACCGGCCCACATGCGCCTCACCTGGCTGCAGGACGACGAGACCGAGGCCGGAGTTGAAAGCATCCGGTGGGCAGGTCATCGGCTCGACCGCGAGCGCCTCACGGGCCTGGTCGCCGAGCCCGTCACCGGTGAACGCCTGCAGCCACCCGTGGGTGGCGTCCGCCCACAGCCGCACCGCTCGTCCGGCGTCGGGGTCGGTCAGCTCGACCGTGACCGTGCCATCGGCCGCCGGGTCGAGATCCCCGAACGGATGGTCGAGCGCGAGGTCGCCTATGCGGCGGGCCCGCCGGAAGTCATAAGGGGTGCCCTCGACGGGCTTGAAGCCGATCGGGATCCCCTGATCGTCGACCTGGCTGTAGCTGCGAGCCGGCAGCCGGAGCTCGCACTCGTCGACTCGACGGCCGACGGTGAGATAGGGGTGTGCCCCGTGCCCGTAGGGCGCCGGCTCCGCGCCGTCGTTGCAGGCCTCGATCGTGACGACCAGACCGTCGTCGCCGACCGCATAGGAAACCCGAAGGTCGAGGCTCCAGGGGTATCCCGGCTGCGCCGACAGTCGGTAGCGCCACTGCGCCGTGCTCTCGGTGCGCTGCTCGAGGCACCACGTCGTCCAGCGTGTCAGTCCGTGGATGGCGTTGCGCTTCGGCACCTCGGTGAGCGGCAGCTGTCGCCGCTCACCGGCGAAGTCGTAGCGGCCGTCACGGACCCGGTTCGGCCATGGGATCAGCAACTGTCCGCGGCCGGCCTGGCTCATCTGGTCCGGCGGGTAGCCGGCGACGAGATCGAGCCCATCGCGTTGAAGGGTGCGCAACCCGGCACCGACCGCCGTGACCTCAGCTTGGTAGCAGCCACTCGACAGGCGGACCTGCTCACCGCTCGGGCTGGAGGTCATGTGTCGACTCTCGCATATGACGCCCGACCATCACCGGTCCAGAACCGGACATCGGCCCGCTGCCGGGTCCGGTTCCTGTCGAAGTGCACGTCCTCGCGATCCATCCAGGCACGCCAGAGCGGCTCGACCTGGGGGCCGTCGCGCTCGATGCCGCGCCGCAGCCGGGTGTCCCGGTCGGCCTCGACCCAGACCAGGAGGCTGACGTACGCCGAGTGGTCGAGCGCTCCGGAGCCGCAGCCCTCGAGCAGCAATAGCCGCGGAGGCGGCAGGTCGTGCCACTCGGCGAACCGCGACCGGGTCCAGTCGTATCGTTGCCAGCGGCCCGGACGGCCCGCGGCAAGCGGCTCCACAACCTGGTCGACGAGCCGCTGCTCGAGAGCGGCGTCCAGCCCGGTCCAGCCCTCGTACAGGTCGTCCATGTGCACGACGCGCACCTCGTGCCCCCCGGCTTGCAGGGCCGCCTCGAGCGCGGCTGCTGTCGACGTCTTACCCGAGCCGGCCGGCCCGTCGACACAGACCAGCCGGGTGCGACCCAGCCTGACCGGGGCAGAGAGGACCATCGGCCGCAGGGTCGCCGCGACGGCGTCGGACCCGGAGGCGCTGCTCTCGGCCATTCGCTCAGTGTGGACATGGCCCGTCGGAGCCGGTCCGCCGGCTCCGCGATGTGACGGAGCCCCGACTGACTGGTAGCCTGGATGGCGACCTGGCTGCCCTCCGTCGAAGGGCAGCACACAAGCGGAGACCACCTCCCACCCGCATCGACCGCTGTCGTCGGGTTCCGGTCGGCGAACCGGTCCTTTCCGGTCGGCTCGCCAGGTGGCTTCCGTGCGTGAGGCACGGGAGCTTTTTTCGTGCTCGCCCCCAGCGGCGCTCCGAACTCCCGGCCGTCGGCACCCATGGCCATCAGGAGGACCCATCACCACAGAACTGCGCGTCAACGATCGAATCCGAGTGCCGGAGGTCCGTCTGGTCGGACCGAACGGCGAGCAGGTGGGCATCGTCCGGATCGACGATGCGCTGCGACTGGCCCGCGAGTCCGAGCTCGACCTGGTCGAGGTGGCGCCGACGGCGCGCCCACCGGTCTGCAAGCTCATGGACTTCGGGAAGTTCAAGTACGAGACCGCCCAAAAGGCGCGGGAGTCGCGGCGCAACCAGACCAACACCGTCATCAAAGAGATGAAGCTCCGCCCGAAGATCGACGCTCACGACTACGAGACCAAGAAGGGCCACGTCGTGCGCTTCCTCAAGCAGGGCGACAAGGTGAAGATCACGATCATGTTCCGCGGACGCGAACAGCACCGCCCCGAGCTGGGTTTCCGGTTGCTGCAGCGGCTCGCCGGGGATGTCGAGGAGCTCGGGTACGTCGAGTCCGCACCCAAGCAGGACGGCCGCAACATGATCATGGTGCTCGGGCCCCATAAGAAGAAGGCAGAGGCTCGCGCCGAAGCCCGGGCCGAACGGGACCGCCGCGCCGCAGAGGCGCCGCCCGATCGTCGCTCGACGCGGACCGCGCCGCAGGAAGCGGAGACCAGAGCCACCGGAACATGACCCACCACGTGGGCCGACCCGCAGCAGCAATGCGGCGGGCCGGATCCTCGCGAGCGAACAAGGAGACGGCACGATGCCGAAGATGAAGAGCCACTCAGGGGCCGGCAAGCGGATCAAGGTGACGGGATCCGGCAAGCTTGTGCACTTCCGGTCCCGCCGCAAGGCCGGTGCCGCGTTCGCTTCCACTCCCATCCGTGGATCAAGGAAGCAGCGGCGCCGTCATGCCGGCACCGCCGAGGTCGACGTGAGCGACAGGCGGCGAATCCGCCGGCTGATCGGCAAGTAACAGCTGCCCGCAGGCACCTGCACTGCTGCCCCTTCGGCAGCGGTGCTCGAACCAAGAGGAGAGACACGTGGCACGCGTCAAGCGGGCAGTCAACGCCCAGAAGAAGCGCCGGGAGACGCTCGAGCTCGCCGCCGGCTACCGCGGTCAGCGCTCCCGGCTGTACCGGAAGGCCAAGGAGCAGGTCGCGCACTCGTTGGTCTACAGCTACCGCGACCGCAAAGCCCGCAAGGGTGATTTCAGGCGGCTCTGGATCCAGCGCATCAACGCGGCGGCTCGAGCCAACGGCATGACCTACAACCGGCTCATCCAAGGCCTGCGCGAAGCCGGCATCGAGGTCGACAGGAGGATGCTCGCCGACCTGGCGGTCAACGACCCGGCGGCGTTCAGCGCGCTCGTCGAGATAGCGCGAGACGCCGTACCGGCCGCGAGCTCGACCTCGGACGCTCCCGCCGCCGCAGCTTCCTGACGCGCACCGAGCGGCGGCCTGCGGCCGGAGCTACTCGATGCTCCAGCCGCCCGCCGCTCCTTGCTTGAAGTACGCGGTGAACTTCTTCTTCTTGGTCTTCAGGTGCTTCTTCTTGCCTGTGGTCGTGACCGACTCCAAGTCGATCTTGAGATCGCTCTTCGTCATCTTCGCGTCCAGCGGCGTGCAGTTGGGCTGTCCCTGAATGGCCTTCGACGTGAATACCCCGTGGGGAGTGGGCGCGGAGGGAGTGGCGGTCAGGAGCCACACGACACAGCTCTTGGGGTACTTCGAGCGGACCAAAATGAGCTTGCCGTCGTCCATGATGGCCCCGACGGCGGGGTGAGCCGGGGTCTGCGTCACCTTGAGCTCGGCGAAGCCGGCTGCCGAGCTCCAGATCACGAACCCGGTCGGGCTGTTGAAGCTGGCGTACTTTCCTGACGGTGACACAGTCGGGATGCCACGGGCACCGGGCAGCGGGTCGTTCTTCCACGTCGTCAGGTCACCGCTCACCAGCAGCACGCTCGCAGTCGATGCGGTGCGCTCGGTCTTGGAGGTCGAGCAGGTGACCACTGCGGCCACCGTGCCGCCGTACGCCGCTGCGTCTATCTTCGAGCAGTACGACGTGTTGCTGGAGTAGACGGTCGTGGGCTTGCTCCAACCTAGCTTCTTGCCCTTCTTACCCTGCTTCTTCTGGGCTGCAGCCGCCTTGGCGCTGTAGTGCTGGGCGATGATGTCGTGGCCCGGCGCCGGCGATGACAGCGACAACTTGTCGCCGCCACCGACCTTGAGCACGACGTTCTTGACGTCGGCCTGTCCGGTCTCCTGCTTGAGCTTGTAGTTGAAGGTCGGCGTGGCGGTGGGCTTCTTCGTCGTCTTGGGCCCCTGTGGAGAACCTGAGCTGCATGCCGAGGTCGTGAGGGCACATGCGATGAGGGCGGCGCCGAGCCGCACGGCATACCGACGCCGGCGGGAGCCCGGACTGTGTGAGGTGCCGGGGGCATCGGTGCCGCGGTCGGTCGAGAGCATTCGCACATGCTAGGTCAGTAGGACGCCTTCACCGGACGCTGCTTTGCGGGACGGGCGCAAGACATAGCGAAATCTCAGCGCGGGAGGCGATAACCTGTCGCTCGGCCGAGGGTGAGGGGACAAGGTGTCGCAGCAGCTCGAGTCGGACCGGATGGCGGGTCCGGCCATGGACGAGGTGCTCGACGATCTTCCCGACGGCGTTCTCGTCGTCGATGATGGCGGGCGGGTGCGCCACCTCAACGCGGTCGCGCGCCGGCTGCTCGAGGTCGACGGGCGCCCGGGTGATGACTTCTGCGATGTCATGACGCTGCAGGATCTCGACGGGAACTCCTGGCTGGACTGTGTGGACCCCTTTCACGGCCTCTCGGCACGGCGGATGCTGCTGGAGTCGTCCTGGCGGTCGCCGTCCGGACGAGAGGTCCTGGTCACCGCCGCGATCAGCCGGGACCCGGCGACGCGGGCCGTGCGTCAGGTTGCGCTCGCTCTGCGCGACGCCCGCTCTCGCGAGCGCGTCGACCGAGGCAGGTCCGACCTGGTCGCGACGGTGGCTCACGAGCTCCGCTCTCCGCTGACTGGCGTCAAGGGGTTCACCGCGACGCTGCTGGCGAAGTGGGACCTCCTCACCGACTCGCAGAAGCTGCTGATGCTCAGCACGGTCGACGCCGACGCTGACCGGCTCACCCGGTTGATCTCGGAGCTGCTCGATGTCGCCCGGATCGACTCGGGCCGGCTGTCGCTGATGAAGGAGCCGCTGAACCTGCCGGCCGTGGTGAGTCGGCAGCTGGCGCCGCTGTCGGCCAGCAATGGCCGCGGCATCACTGTCGAGTCGGAGGGAGACCCGACCGTCTGGGCGGACGCCGACAAGCTGGCGCAGATCGTGGCCAACCTCGTTGAGAACGCCGTCCGGCACGGCGGCGGAAACGTCGCGGTGACGGTGATCGCACGCACCGATGGCGGAGCCGAGCTTGTGGTGGACGACGAGGGCGAGGGCATCCCGGAAGAGATCAGGTCCCGGATCTTCACGAAGTTCTGGAAGCACGGACAGCGCGGCGGCTCCGGCCTGGGCCTCTACATCGTCGGCGGCCTGGTCGCCGCGCATGCCGGCACGGTGTCGGTCGAGTCGGCGCCGAGCGGCGGCGCTCGGATGCGCGTGATCTTGCCGGAGGGCAAGCCGGAAGCGGTGGACTGACAGCCGAGCGGCCGACAAACCGGTTCGCGGCGGTCGAGCAGTAGTTCCTACACTCTCCCCATGTCCGGCCCGAACACCTCCTACGACCCTGTCCGGGTCGCCGCGTTGAGCGCCGAGGAGGTCGAGCGGATGCGGGCTGCCGGGGTCGCAGCCGTGCAAGGGGCAGGCAGTCTGGAGGAGCTCAAGGCGGTGCGGCTCGCCCACGCGGGCGACCGGTCGCCGCTGGCGCTGGCCAACCGCGAGATCGGCGCGCTCCCGCCGCAGGCCCGCAAGGAGGCCGGCATGCGGGTCGGCCGGGCCCGCTCCGAGATCGCCACGGCGATCGCCCGCCGCGACGAGGAGCTCCAAACCGAGCAGGAGCGCCGGATGCTGCTCGACGAGACCGTCGACGTGACTCTCCCGTTTGACCGCGACCCGCGCGGCGCCCGGCATCCGCTGACGGTGCTGCAGGAGCGGATCGCAGAGTTCTTCGTCGGCATGGGTTGGGAGGTCGCCGAGGGACCCGAGGTCGAGGCCGAGTGGCTGAACTTCGACGCCCTCAACATCGGTTCCGACCATCCCGCACGCACGATGATGGACACGTTCTTCGTCGACCCCCCGTCGGCGCGGACGGTCCTGCGCACCCACACGTCGCCGGTCCAAGCCCGGACGATGCTGACCCAGCCGCCGCCGATCTACGTCGTGTGCCCGGGGCGGACGTTCCGAACCGATGAGCTCGACGCGACCCACTCGCCGGTCTTCCACCAGGTCGAGGGCTTGGCGATCGACAAGGGCATCGGGATGAGCCAGCTGAAGGGGACGCTGGACCACTTCGCCACCGCCATGTTCGGCGCCGGCATCACGACCCGCTTCCGGCCGTCGTACTTCCCGTTCACCGAGCCCAGCGCGGAGGTCGACCTGGTCTGCTTCGTCTGCAGGGGCGCAGAGCCGGCCGTCGACTCGTGCCGCACCTGCAAGGGTGAGGGCTGGATCGAGTGGGGTGGCTGCGGTGTCGTCAACCCCCGGGTCCTGGTCGCCTGCGGCGTCGACCCGGCCGTCTACTCGGGTTTTGCCTTCGGCATGGGCATCGAGCGCACGCTGATGTTCCGCAACGGTGTCCACGACATGCGCGACATGGTGGAGGGCGACGTCAGGTTTGCGCTCGCTTTCGGATCGGAGGTGTGACGGTGCGGGTGCCGGTGTCGTGGCTCCGCGAGTACGTCGACCTTCCGGCGGATCTCGACGTGGGGGAGCTCGCGAGGCGGCTGACCATGCTCGGACTGAAGCTGGAGGCGCTGGAGTCTCCCGGCGCTGACGTCTCCGGCCCCCTCTTCGTCGGTCGGGTCCTCGACTTCGAGGAGGAGCAGCATTCCAACGGCAAGACGATCCGCTGGTGCCAGGTGGATGTCGGCGAGCCGTCGGCACGTGGCGTCGTCTGCGGAGCGCGCAACTTCTCGACCGGCGACCTCGTGGTCGTCGCGCTGCCTGGCACCATGCTGCCCGGCGGGTTCCGGATCGACGCCCGCAAGACCTATGGCCACGTCTCGGACGGGATGATCTGCTCGGCTCGGGAGCTGGGCCTCGGCGACGACCACACCGGGATCCTGGTTCTGGGATCGGAGGAGGCCAAGGTCGGGGACGACGCGGTCGCCGTCCTCGCCCTCCGTGACGACGTCATCGAGTTCGAGATCAACCCGGACCGCTCCGACGCCTTGTCGTTGCGCGGCGTGGCCCGCGACGCGGCGATCGCCTACGACGTCGAATTCGACGACCCGGCGCAGCGCTTCCCGGCGGCCACGGCCGGTCAGGGTTATCCCGTCGCCGTACGGGATGTCGCCGGCTGCGACCTGTTCGCGGCGCTGGAGGTGACCGGCTTCGACCCCGCAGCGCCGACGCCGCGCTGGCTGGCCCGACGGGTGCAGCTGGCCGGAATGCGGCCGATCTCGTTAGCCGTCGACGTCACCAACTACGTCATGCTCGAGCTCGGTAACCCGATCCACGGGTACGACAAGCAGCGGCTGCACGGGGCAATCACCGTCCGGCGGGCCGCTGCGGGGGAGAGGCTCACCACGCTCGACGGGGTCGAGAGGGAACTCGACCCCGACGACCTCGTCATCGCCGATGACCGAGGGCCGATCGGACTGGCTGGAGTGATGGGCGGTGAGGCCACCGAGCTGTCCGCGGCGTCGACGGACCTGGTGATCGAGGCGGCGCACTTCGACGCCCCCTCGGTGGCCAGGTGCGCGCGCCGCCACAAGCTGCCCAGCGAGGCGTCCCGGCGGTTCGAGCGGGGGGTGGACCCGACGATCGCCCCCATCGCCGCGCTGCGGACCGCCCAGCTGCTGACGAGGTACGGCGGCGGCCAGGTCGCCCCTGTCGCGACGGTCGTCGGTCAGCCGGGTGCGCGGGAGGCCATCGAGATGCCGGCGGACCTGCCGGAGCGGGTCGCTGGATTCCCCATCACTGCGACGGAGTCGAGGGCCGCTCTCGAGGCGGTTGGATGCAACGTCGCCATCGCTACTGACGAACTGCTCGTCGCCACACCGCCGTCGTGGCGTCCGGACCTGCGCGACCCCAACGACCTGGTCGAGGAGGTGCTGCGGGTCGTCGGTTACGACAAGGTGCCGAGCGTCCTGCCCGCGGCGCCGGCCGGCCGCGGCTTCACTCACCGCCAGCGGCAGCGTCGCGCCATCGGGACGGCGCTGGCGGCTGCCGGCTACGTCGAGGCGGTGTGCTACCCCTTCATGGCGACGGCGGACTGCGACAACCTCGGCCTGGCACCGGCGGACGATCGCCGCCGAGCCACCCGGATCGCAAACCCCTTGTCGGAGGCTGAGCCGCTGCTGCGGACGACCCTCCTGCCGGGGCTGCTGCGGGCGCAGGCGCGCAACATCGGTCGGGGGAGGAGCGACGTCGCGCTGTACGAGATCGGCATCGTGGTCCGCCCCCGGCCGGGCGAGCCGACCCGTCCTCCGGCCCTAGGGGTCGGCCGGGCACCGACTGCGGAGGAGTACGCCAAGCTCGACGCCGCGCTTCCCGCACAGCCGCTGCACATGGGAGTGGTCGCGGCGGGCAACCGGTCGCCGGCCGGCTGGTGGGGACCGGCCCGGGAAGCCACCTGGGCCGACGCGGTGCAGGCCTGCCGCCTGGTCGCCGACGTGACCCGGACGCCGCTCGAGGTCGAATCCGCTCACGTGCCGCCGTGGCACCCCGGGCGGTCTGCGGTGCTTCGACTGGACGGTGTCGACATCGGTCACGCCGGCGAGCTGCATCCGGCCGTGTGCCGGTCATACGGCGTCCCGGTGCGCACGGTGGCGGCCGAGCTCGACCTGGAGGCACTGTCGGCCAGCGCAGCAGATCCGCTGCTGGCGCCGGTCTTGGCGAACTTCCCTGTCGGCAAGGAGGATGTCGCGCTCGTCGTCGATGACACGATCCCCGCGGCAGCGGTCGAAGCGGTGCTCCGGGAAGGTGCTGGCGAGCTGTTGGAGTCGCTGCGGCTGTTTGACGTCTACGTCGGCGAGCAGGTCGGCACCGGACGCAGGTCGCTGGCGTACTCCCTGCGGTTCCGAGCCGCGGACCGCACGCTCACGGAGGCTGAGATCGCAGCCGCCCGGGACGCTGCGGTGGCGCTGGCGGGCGAGCGGCTCGGTGCCCGGCCTCGAGGCTGAACCAGAAACGATTCGAGAGGAGTGGGATGGCTGCCTCCGTGGAAGCAGAGCGCGGACCGCGCCGGCTGCTGGTCGTGGTGGCGCATCCCGACGACGAGACCTTCGGCACCGGGTCGGTGATCGCCTGGGCGGTCGACAGCGGGGCAGAAGTCGTCGTCTGCTGCGCCACTAGGGGCGAGGCGGGCGAGGCCCATCGACTGGCCGAGGGCGTCAACCTCGGATCGGCGCGGGAGGCCGAGCTCAGGTCTGCCGGGGCGGTCCTCGGTGTCACCGACTTTGTGCTGCTGGGCTACGCGGACTCCGGCATGACCGGTGAGCTTCCGCCGGACAGCCTTGCCGGGGCGTCGATGGAGGAGGTCGCGGCTCGGGTGGCGAGGGTCGTCGACGAGTTCCAGCCCGACGTGGTTGTGACGCTCGACCCGGTGAACGGCGATGGCCACCGCGATCATGATGCGATCGGTCGGGCGACGATCGCGGCCTGTTCAGCTCGGAACGACATCACGGTCTATGTCTGGGCTGTCTCCCGGTCGACGATGGCGCGCTGGTTCGCTGAGATGGAACGTTCTCGGTTCGACAGCGAGCATCTCGACCTCGACAGGGCCGGCATCGGCCGACCGGAGAGCGACATCACCACGGTCCTCGACGTCTCCAAGTTCCGCGACCATCGGGTCCGGGCGATGGCCGAGCACCGGAGCCAACAGCCGCCATTCGACGGCATGCCCGCAGAGTTGGCCGAGGAGTTCCTCGCAACCGATCACCTCGTGCGGGTGCAGCCGCCATGGCCCGGGGGGCCCCTCGAACGGGCGCTACGACCAGTCGAACGCGATGCCGCAAGGAGGCAGCCGTGACCAGGCACTTTCTCCGCGACGACGATCTCTCCCACGACGAGCAGACCGCTGTCCTCGACCTCGCAGACCAGTTCCGAATCGATCGCTTCCATCGGCGGCCGCTGGACGGTCCGCGTGCCGTCGCCGTCGTCTTCGACAAGCCGTCCACGCGCACGCGCGTCTCGTTCTCGGTAGGGGTTGCCGAACTCGGTGGCTATCCGTTGGTCATCGACTCCCAGTCGACCCAGATGGGCCGCGGCGAGCCGATCGAGGACACCACCCGGGTGCTCGAACGGCAGGTGAGCGCGATCGTGTGGCGCACGTTCAGCCAACAGCGCATCGAGGCGATGGCAGCGGTGTCGCGGGTCCCCGTCGTCAACGCGCTCACCGACGCGTTCCACCCGTGCCAGATCCTGGCCGACCTGCAGACGGTTCGGGCGCACAAGGGAACGCTCGCCGGTCTCACCTTGACTTATCTCGGCGACGGCGCCAACAACATGGCGCACTCCTACCTGCTGGGCGGGGCGGTGGCCGGCATGCACGTGCGGATCGGCTCGCCCGAGGGCTATGCACCCGACCCGGAGATTTTCGCCGCGGCCGCCCGCCTGGCGGCCGAGCACGGGGGCTCGGTCCAGCACCACACCGATGCCAAGCCCGCACTGGAAGGCGTCGATGTCGTCGCCACCGACACCTGGGTGTCGATGGGCCAGGAAGGCGAGGCCGCCGAGCGCGAGTCGCCGTTCGTGGCCTTCGCGGTCACCGAGGAGGCGATGCGGCTGGCTGACCCGGCTGCCGTTGTCCTGCACTGCCTGCCGGCCTATCGCGGCAAGGAGATCGCCGCCGCAGTGATCGACGGGCCGCAAAGCATCGTCTGGGACGAGGCGGAGAACCGCCTGCACGCCCAGAAGGCGCTGCTGACCTTCCTGCTCGATGGCGCTGGGGCGCCGCACCGGTGAGCGCCGAGTCGGCCCGGAGGAGCGTTACCCTCCTTCGCAGCGAACCCGGGTCCTTCCGGGCGACCGCGACCAGCGGAGCCACCATCGATATCGGTGGGACGGCCGGCGCAGGAACGCCACCCAGGTTCACACCGGTCGAGCTGCTGCTGGCCGCCCTCGGCGCGTGCACGGCGATCGACGTCGACGTGCTGACGAGTCGACGCGCCGAGCCGGAGCACTTCGAGGTGGTCGTGGAGGCGGACAAGATCCGCGACGAGCACGGCAACCGGCTCACGAACCTGTCGGTGGCGTTCCACGTTGGCTTTCCGGACGGGGGGGCCGGCGATGCCGCTCGCGCACTGCTTCCGGACGCGGTTCGTCGCAGCCACGACCGGCTCTGCACCGTCGGCCGGACGCTCGAAGTCGGTGCCCCGGTCACCGCGACCGTCGACGGCTGATCCAAGCGCTGTGCCGATCCGCCCGGCCGGTCGCCGTACGTGCGAGGAGTTCTTCGCCCGCCCGGCGACCGTCGTCGCCCCCGACCTCCTCGGCAGCGTCGTCAGCTGCGATGGCGTGAGTGTCCGGCTGACCGAGGTGGAGGCCTACGCCGGCGTCGCCGACCCCGCCTCCCACGCCTTCCGCGGGGCGACGGCGCGAACCGCCGTCATGTTCGGGCCGCCGGGCCGTGTCTACGTCTACTTCGTGTACGGCGTGCACTGGGCCATGAACCTCGTCTGCGAGCGCGATGGCACTGCGGCCGCCTGTCTGCTCCGGGCCGGCGAGGTCGTCGACGGGGAGGAGGTGGCGAGGCAGCGGCGGGGCGCCTCCGTGGCCCAGCACCGGCTGGCATGCGGTCCGGGCAACCTGGCCTCGGCGCTGGGGGTGGTCGGCGGGATGAGCGGAAGCGCGCTCTGGGCGGGACCGATCACCTGGTCTGCCGCGGGGGTGCGAAGCAGTGCGCGCCAGATCGCGACCGGCCCCAGGGTTGGCGTGGCCGCGGCTGCGGAGCATCCCTGGCGGTTCTGGCTGGCTGGCGAACCGACGGTCTCGACGTACCGCCGGCATGTCCCGCGCCGGCGGCCAGCCGGGCTGCGGCGAAGCGGGAGCGGGTAGCGCGGCGCGCGGCAGCGAAACCGGGTGGGCGCCGACGAGGCGCATGCGGCAGTCTGGACTCGACCTGGACAAGGGGAAGGAGCAGCAGTGGAGCAGCACGTCCTCGACGAGTTGGAGTGGCGCGGCCTGGTCGCCCATTCGACCGACCTCGACGCCTTGCGTGCCGACCTCTCGTCGGGCCCGGTCTCCGCATATTGCGGCTTCGACCCCACCGGGCCGAGCCTGCACATCGGCAACCTGCTGCAGATCCTCACCCTGCGACGCCTGCAGGACGCCGGCCACCGCCCGGTCGGGGTCGTCGGCGGCGCCACCGGCCTGATCGGCGACCCGAAGGAGGCGGGGGAGCGGCGGATGAACTCCCTTGACGTCGTCAAGGCATGGACCACCGGCATCCGGGAGCAGCTCGAGCGCTTCTTGTCCTTCGAGGGCAGCAACGCCGCGCAGGTGGTGAACAACTACGACTGGACGGCCAGCATGTCCGTCGTCGACTTCCTGCGCGACATCGGCAAGCACTTCCCGGTCAACCGGATGCTCGCCCGGGAGGTCGTGCGGACCCGGCTCGACTCCGGAATCTCCTACACCGAGTTCAGCTACGTGCTCCTCCAGTCGCTGGACTACCTCAACCTCTACCTCGGCCATGGAGTGACGCTGCAGACCGGCGGCAGCGACCAATGGGGCAACATCACCGCAGGCGTCGACCTGGTCCGTCGGGTCGAGGGCGTCCGCGTGCACGCGCTCGCGACGCCGCTGGTCACCAAGGCGGACGGCACCAAGTTCGGCAAGACCGAGTCGGGCAGCGTGTGGCTCGACCCGACGATGACGTCGCCGTACGCCTTCTACCAGTTCTGGCTGAACTCCGACGACGCCGATGTCATCGATCTGCTGAAGTTCTACACGTTCAGAGGACGCGACGACATCGACGAGCTGACCCGACAGGTTGCGGAGAAGCCCGCGGCGCGCACTGCGCAGCGGGCGCTGGCCGACGACGTCACGACGTTGGCCCACGGACTGCGCGAGACCACCCGAGCCCGATCCGCCGCGGACGCGCTCTTCGGATCGGGAGACCTCCGCGAGCTTGATGCCGAACAGCTGTCGGCGGCTCTGGTGGAGGCGCCGCACGTGGAGGTGGTCGGCTCGGCCGAGATCCCCACCTTCGCCGAGCTCCTGGCGTCGACCGGGCTGACACCGAGCCGCAGCGCCGGCCGCCGCGCTGTTGCCGAGGGCGGCGCGTACCTGAACAACGAACGGATCGCCGACGCCGATGACCGGCCGTCGACCGCCGATCTGCTGCCGGGTGGGTGGCTGCTCCTGCGTCGGGGGAAGCGGGCGCTGGCCGGCGTTCGGGTGGTCAAGGATGTCGCCGAAGCGGTTTGATCGCGCTCGATCGGCAGCGTAGGCTGACGGCCCCGTCGACGAGCCTGTCGAGGCCGCTGATCAGGCGGTTCGGGACGCGCCGAGCGATTTGACGACGTCCCCCACGCCAGGTAAGTTTGGTCGGGTGCCCTTGAGCCGGCCGCGAGGTCTGGGTCAGGTGTGTGCACGATCCTTGAGAACTCAACAGTGTGCCAAAGTCGACGACGAATTAATTGAACGCCCCGTCTCCGGACGCGCGGAGTGATCCGCAGATCCGGTGCACGGTTCCTTTGGTAAGACACCCTCGGCTCTTATGAGTCGGAGGGCGAACTTGCCGGGATACTCCACGATCCGAGGTGAACGCCCGCAAGGACGAGCGCCGACAGATTTCAATGGAGAGTTTGATCCTGGCTCAGGACGAACGCTGGCGGCGTGCTTAACACATGCAAGTCGAGCGGTAAGGCTCCTTCGGGAGTACACGAGCGGCGAACGGGTGAGTAACACGTGAGCAATCTGCCCCGCACATTGGGATAACCTCCGGAAACGGAAGCTAATACCGGATACGACCACCGAGGGCATCCTCTGGTGGTGGAAAGTTCCGGCGGTGTGGGATGAGCTCGCGGCCTATCAGCTTGTTGGTGGGGTAACGGCCCACCAAGGCGACGACGGGTAGCCGGCCTGAGAGGGTGACCGGCCACACTGGGACTGAGACACGGCCCAGACTCCTACGGGAGGCAGCAGTGGGGAATATTGGACAATGGGCGAAAGCCTGATCCAGCAACGCCGCGTGAGGGATGACGGCCTT
>JAICMS010000105.1 GCA_025929075.1 Propionibacteriales bacterium | reverse complement strand
GCCCTGCCAGCCGAAGCCCTTCGCTGTTTGGACGACGAGCCCCCACCCGACCGCCATGCTCACCGCCATCAGCAGTAGCGGCACCGGGTTTGCAGCGCCATACCGACCGCGTACGTCGAACAGCGACCGCTCGTCGTACTCCCGCCGCCGCAGCAGCAGGTCGGCCAGGAAGATCCCGCACCAAGACGTGATCGGCACGCCAAGAGTGATGAGGAACGCCTGGAAAGGGCTGATGAAGTTGTTGGCTACCCACACGACATAGATCGAGCCGATCACCATCAACACGCCATCACACAGTGCAGCAGCCCACCGTGGCAGCGGCACGCCGAGCGTGAGCAGCGCCAGACCACTCGAGTAGATGTCGAGCACGGCTCCCGCGATCAGCCCGACCAGCACGATGATCGCGTAGATGACCAGGAAGTAGTTCGGCAGCAGAGTCGCCAGCGTGCCCAGTGGGTCACTCGCAATGCCGTCGATCAGCTTGGGCTCCGACCCGATCAGCAGCAGCCCATAGACGAGCAGGATCACCGGCGCCAGGAAGCCGCCGAACGTGGTCCAGCCGACGACGCCGGCGCTGCTCGCCCGCCGTGGCAGGTACCGCGAGTAGTCGGCCGCGGAGTTCACCCACGACAACCCGAACGCCGTCATCATCAGGATCAGGGCACCGATCATCGCTTCCGCCGAGCCGCTGTGCATCTGCTGCACCTTCGCCCAGTCGATCCGATGTGCCGTGATGCCGATGTAGGCCAAGGTCACTACGACAGTGGCGTAGGTGATCCACTGCTGCAGTCGCATGATCAGGTCAAAGCCGAGCACGCCCGCGCCGATGATGCAGACGATCACGACAAGGAACGCGATGATCTTCGTGATGTTTCCCGACGACCAGCCGAGCTGGTGGAAGACCGTTGCGGTCGCAAGCGTGCCGAGGGAGACGAGCACGATCTCCCAGCCGACCAGCAGCAAGTACGAGACAAAGGCCGGCAACGCGTTGGCGCGCACCCCGAACGACGCACGCGACAGCACCATCGTCGGTGCCGAGCCGCGCTTCCCGGCGACGGAGACGAAGCCGACGAGCAGGAACGACACAACGGTGCCGACGAGCGACGCGATGATCGCCTGCCAGAACGACAGCCCGAAGTAGAGCACGAACGCGGCGTAGGACATCCCCAAGAACGAGATGTTCGACGCGAACCACGGCCAGAAGAGGTCGAACGGCTTGCCCTTGCGCTCGGATTCGCTGATGACGTTGATGCCGTTGCGCTCAACAGACAGTGCGTTGTCGTAGGCACCACCTGTCCGGGCGGGTGCGACGTCGTCGGTTGCGGTCATGGCGACTCTCCCAACCTGGTGATGATCTCGCGCAGCACAGGGCTGAGCGCTTGAGATGATTCTGCCGCCTGAGCGACGACCTCGGTCGGATCGATCCCGGTGTCGGCGCCTTCGACGACGGTGATCATCGACAGGGCCAGCACCTCCATCCCGTGCTCGCGCGCCGCGATGGTCTCCAGCACGGTTGACATCCCGACGGCGTCGGCGCCCAGCATCGCCAGCGCCTTCGCCTCGGCCGCGGTCTCGTAATGAGGTCCGGGCAGCATCGCGTAGACACCCTCGACGAAGTCTGGGTGAGCCGCCTTCGCGAGCTCGCGTAGCCGCGGAGAGTACGCGTCGGTCAGGTCGACGAATCTCGCTCCGACCAGTGGCGAGATCCACCCAAGGTTGAGGTGGTCGCGGACGACCATGCACTGCCCGGGCTGCCAATTCCGGCGAAGCGCCCCGTTGGCATTGGTGAGTACGGCGACAGTGCAGCCGAGCCGATAGGCGGTGCGGACGCCGTGCACAACAGCAGCCGGGCCGTGTCCCTCGTACAGGTGGGTGCGGCCCAGCAGCACCAGCACGCGCTGGCGACCGGCCTGGACGGAGAGAATCCGGGTGCCGTGCCCCTCGGCGGTCGGCCGTCGGAAGCCGGGGACGTCCGCCATCTCAACTGAGGCCGTCGGCGCGCCGAAGCCGTTCGCCACGCCTTGCCAGCCCGAGCCGAGCACCAGCAGCACATCGTGGTCGCCGAAGCCGTTCTGACGCAGATACGCGGCCGCCTCATCCGCCAGCCGGTACGGGTCGCCGTCGCCGTACGGCGCCCCGTCGCTCATGACGGCACATTATCGCCGCGGTCCCTGCCGCCAGCACCGCGCAGAGCCGGTGCCGCATGCCCGCCGAGGTGCCACTACTGCCGACCCGCCGCAAAAACCGGTGCGTTAGCGCCGTCTCGGCAGTTGTTGCTGGGCGGGCCGGCGATCACGGGTTTCGGCGCTGCGGTGGTGGTCGGAGCCGGCCCCGTAACCGGGCCGCGATCGCTCGGCGTAGGCAAGACTCGACCGCTGGAATGGCAGCGCGATCGGCACCGGCAACGATCGCGGGATCCGTTCTGCCACAGCCAACCGGCCATGCCGGAGCGTCACGAGCCCCCCGACGAAAACCGCGACGAGCGTCACAGTGATGCCCGCGATCACATCGAGCACGTAGTGGTTGGCCGTCCCGATGACGACCACCGTGGTGATCATCGGGTAGATCAGGGCAAGCGCCTTCGCGACCCGCTTGCGCACCATGATGAAGACGACCACCCCGACCCACAGAGCCCAGGCCGCATGGAGTGAGGGCATCGCGGCGAACTGGTCCTCCTTGATCGGCCCGACCTGGGTCGCACCGAAGCCCGACAACGCCACCACGTCGAGGAAGTCGCGATGCGGCAGCAGACGAGGCGGCATCACCGGCAGGGCGTAGTAGACGACCAAGCCGACGCAGTTGGTGAGGAGCAACGCGTTCCGTGCGCCGCGATAGATCGCCGGCCGGAGGACATAGCAGGTGGCCAGCACAGTCATCGTCACCGCGAAATGGGTGAAGGAGTACCAGTACGACGCCATGATCGCCAGCGACTCGTGACCGGCGAGCCATCGGTTGACGCTCTGCTCGATGTTGAGGTGGAGCGCCTGCTCGATGCCGATGATGTCGCGGGCATGCACCAGCGCCGTCTGCTCGCGCAGCTCCGCGAACGAGCGGATGAAGTCATAGACCCAGACGAGCAGGAAGATGATCGCAATCTCGCCCACGACCCACGGACGGGTCACGGCATGCGCGCGCTCCCGTACCTCAGGCACCACGGTCATCGATCCGACGTCCTCTCCCGCCGGCCGGTGTCGCTGTGCGTGCGGTCACCAGGCCCGATGTTCACCCCTACCCGCACCGGACGTTGCGCTCCCGGAGCGCCGGACCTCACCAGATGCGCACCCGATCCGACGGCTCCAACCAAAGCCCGTCCCCAGGCAAAGTGTCGAATGCCGAGTGGAACTCGTCGAGGTTGCGCACGATGTTGGCCCGAAACTCCGGTGGCGAGTGGGGGTCGACGGCCAACAGTTGGATGGCCATCGCCTCTCTTCGCTTCGCGCGCCATACTAGCGCCCAGTTGCACAAGGCTCGCTGTACCGCGCTCTGGCCGTCCGATACCGGGGCAATCGACCCGTTGAGGCTAATTTCGTACGCTTTGATAGCAATCGCCAATCCGCCGAGGTCACCGATGTTCTCGCCGACGGTGAGAGCGCCGTTGACCCGATGGCCGGGCAGGTCACGCGGCTCGAAGCCGTTGTACTGCCCGATCAACGCGTCTGCCCGCTGCTGGAAACGCTCACGGTCCTCGGCCGTCCACCAGTCGACGAGGTTGCCGTCGCCGTCGTACTGCGACCCCTGGTCGTCGAAGCCGTGACCGATCTCATGGCCGATGACGGCACCAATTCCCCCGTAGTTGGCGGCGTCGTCCGCATCGGGATCGAAGAACGGCGGGCGCAGGATTGCGGCGGGGAAACAGATCTCGTTGCTTCCGGGCTTGTAGTAGGCGTTGACGGTCTGGGGGTACATCAGCCACTCCCCGCGGTCGACCGGCTGACCCAGCTTCGCCAGCTGCCGGTCAGTCTCGAAGGCCGCAGCTCGACGCACGTTGCCGATGAGATCCTCCCTGTCGACGACGAGCGAGGAGTAGTCCCGCCACTTGTCGGGGTAGCCGATCTTCGGCAGGAACTTGTCGAGCTTGGCCAGCGCCTTGGCGCGGGTCTGCTGCCCCATCCAGTCGAGCCGGCCGATGCTCTGGCGGTAGGCCTCGACGAGGTTGGTGACCAGCCGGTCCATGCGCTGCTTGGCCTCGGGCGGGAAGTGCCTGTCGACGTACTCCTTGCCGATGGCCTCGCCCATAGCGTCCTCGACGACTGCAACGCCGCGCTTCCACCGCGCGCGCTGCTCCTCGGTGCCGGCGAGTGTGCGGCCGTAGAAGTCGAAGTTCTCCTCGACGAACGGGCTGCTGAGGTACGGCGACCAGGTGCTCACGACGCGCCAGCGCAGCCACGTCTTCCAGTCAGCCAGCGACACGTCCTGCAGCACCTCCGACAAGGCCGTCAGGTAGCTGGGCTGCCGCACGACGATCTCGGCGAACGCCTCGGGACTGCCGCCCAGCTCCTCGACCCAACCGGCCCAGTCAAAGGCCGGCGCGGCCGCCAGCAACTCGTCCCACGTGGTGAGGTTGTAGGTCTTGACGACATCGCGGCTCGCCACGTTGTCCCAGTGGCCGGCCGCCAGCCGGGCTTCGAGCTCCATCACCCGCTCTGCCGCCGCATCGGAATCCGGTGTGTCGATCAACCCGAGCATGGCGGCGATGTGCTCGACGTACTTCTCTCGCACCTCGGCGAAGGAGTCCTCGCGGTAGTAAGCCTCGTCGGGCAGACCGATGCCTGCCTGGAGGAACTTGACGATGTTGCGCTCTGACCGCCCGTCGTCGCTGTCCACATGGCTGGCCACCACACCGCCGACGCCACCCCGCTCGAGTCTGCCGAGCAGGGCCGCGAACTGCCCGAGGTCGTCGACGGCCTCCACCGCCGCCAGGTCAGCTGCGATCGGCTTGGCGCCGAGGCTCTCGACGCGCTGCTCGTCGAGGAAGCTGGCGAAAAAGTCACCGAGTTGGGCGAGCGACGACCCGGCTGCCGCCTGGCCGTTCGCGGCCTGGGCATTCGCCTCGTCGAGGACCTCTCGGACGTGCTCCTCGGCGTCGAGCTGCAGCCTGACGAAGGCACCGAAGCTGGGGAGGTCGGGCGGAATCGTCGCTTCGGCCAGCCACCTACCGTTGACGTGGCCGAAGAGGTCGTCTTGGGGTCGGACCGACGGGTCCATGCCGTCAGCAAGCGACGTGATCTCCATGGGCCGAATCCTTACCTACGAGCGACCCCTGCCGCGACCCTAGGGCAGGCGTCGAACGAGGGAATGAGCTTCACTGGATTGGGAACGGCGACCCCGGTATTTCGGGCGGTGCGAATTCCGCCCGCAGAACCAGCCGAGGCGATGATGTGGGAGGAGGCCGCATGCGGACGGGGCCGCTGTTGATCGGCATCCTCATCCTCATTGCGATCATCATCTTCATCGTGGCCTTCCTCTACGTGATCCGGTCCGAGAACCGGCGGGGGCGAGGTGGTCGCAAAGAGTGAGGGCACCGCTGGCGGCGTGCACGGACCGTTCGGGGGTGGGAGGGCGATGTGTGAGATGGTTTGCTGAGGGTCCGGAGGTAGCAAGTGCACACCGCGCACGAGCTCGAGCTCGAGGCTGAGCCCGACGCAGTCCCGCGAGCTCGACATTTCGTCATCGACGTCCTGGGGCATCGCCAGGACGCCGACCTCTTGTCGACGGCTGAACTCGCCGTCAGCGAATTGGTGACGAATGCGCTCCTTCATGCCGGTACGGCGGTGCGGATCCGGCTGCTCGAGCCGGACGACGAGTCCGTGGTTATCGAGGTTCACGACTACAGCCGGACGGCTCCGTTGCGCACCCTCGGCGGGCCGGAGTCGATGACCGGCCGAGGCATCGCGCTGGTCGACATGATGACCCACCGGTGGGGAGTCGAACCGACCGAGGGCGGCAAGTACGTATGGTGCGAGATCCTCGTCGACGGGGCAGCGTCCCGTCGGCCGCGCTTTGCTCGCTCGGCCAAGGCCCGGATCGCGGTGCCGGAGGAGTATCACCCGGCCGACGAGTCCGCCGAGCCCGTCTACACAGTCGAGCTCGGCGACGTACCGACTGATCTCCTCGTCGCCGCCAAGGAGCACGTCGACAATGTCGTGCGAGAGCTGATGCTCGCGTGGACCGGGGCTGAGTCCGGCACGAGCAGCGCATTGCCGCCTCCCTTCGCCGAGCTCGTCGAGACCGTGACGAAACGGTTCGTCGACGCCCGCCAGTCGATCAAGCGACAGGCGCTCGAGGCGGCGCTGCGGGGCAAGGAGCGCACCCGGCTCACCCTCACTCTGCCCGAAAGCTCGGCCCAAGCCGGCCTCGACTACCTGGCGGCCCTGGACCGTGCCGACGTCTACGCGCGCGGGGCCAGGTTGCTGACCCTTGAGACACCACCGCAGCACCGGGCGTTCCGGCGGTGGTACGTCGAGTCGCTGGCCAAACGGCTGACCGCAGCAGCGGCTGGTGATCCACCGCCTCCCGCAATCAGCTTCGAACAGCACCTGCTGACCGAGCTCGACCTCGCAGCACGAGGAGAGCGCGCAGCCTCGTTCCTCGCCGAGCGGTTGAGCCGACTGCAGCAGCTCACCAGCGACCTCCGCTTCGCCACCAAGGTCACCGACATTTCGTCGGTCGTTGCCAAGCATGCTGCTCAGGCGATCGGTGCCTCGCTAGCCGCCCTCCACCTGGCCAATGAAGACGACGTCCTCGAGCTGACCGCAAGCAGTGGGGGAAACCCGCAGAACATTGCCCCCTTCTCATCGATCCCCTCCGGCAGCCGCACACCGGCACGGGAGGCGTTCGACAGCAGGGCAGCTGTCGTCGTACCCGCTGGCAACGACCTGGCCGCCCGCTATCCCGACCTCGGGATGCCGGGCATGATCGAGCATTCGATCGTGTGCGTCCCGTTGATGGTCGGCGAGACCTCGGTCGGGGTGATGTCGTTGATGTTCCCCTGGGAGCACGACGTCAACAACCCCGACGAGATGACGTTCCTCGCCAGCATGGCGGACACAGCCGCGCAGGCGATCGACCGCACCCGCGCCCAGCAACGCGCCCACGAGAGCGCCGCCACGCTGGAGTTTCTCTCCGACGCTTCGGCGGAGCTCAACGCCAGCCTCGGCTACCGGACGACGCTGGCCAACATCGCGCAGCTGCTGGTGCCCCGGTGGGCCGACTGGTGCATCGTCCAGACCGTTGGTGAGAGCGGGTTGGACAATGTTGCCATCGCCCATGTGGACCCAGAGCGGGTTGCGATCGCAGAGGAGCTGCAACGTCTCTATCCATCGGACCCCGACCGCGAGAGCGGGGTCACTGCGGTCATCAACTCCGGCACATCGCAGTTGGTGCCAAACATCACCGAAGAGATGCTCGCGGCGACTGCCCTCGATGACGAGCACCTCCGACGACTGCTCGAGTTCCAGATGAGCAGCGCGATGATCGTTCCGCTCACCGGGACCAGTGGCACCTTCGGGGCATTGTCGATGATCTATGCCGAGTCGGGGCGACACTACCGCGAGCAGGACAGGGCGATGGCCGAGGAGCTCGCCAGTCGGGCCGCGCTGGCGGTGGAGCGGGCGGAAACGTTCCGCCGCCAGACCGGCCGGCTCGCCGCTATCACGAGGATCGCCGAGTCGACCCAGCACGCGATCCTGCCCCCGGTGCCGCCACGCGTCGGCTGCGTGGCGCTCGCAGCGCGCTACGTCAGCGCCGCCAAAGAGGCCCTGATCGGCGGTGACCTCTATGAGATCGTGCCCATGCAGGACAGGGTCCGGCTGATCATCGGCGACGTCCGCGGCAAGGGATTGGAAGCCGTGCGGCTCGCCACTGTGGTGCTCGGCTTCTTCCGGGCTGCCGCCGCCGACGGGGTCACGCTGTCGGAGCTGGCTCGGCAGATGGACCGCCGGTTGTCGCCGTACCTCGAAGAGGAGGACTTCGTCACCGCGTTGCTCATCGAGATCAGCAGCAACGGCACGACACGGCTGGTCTCTTGCGGCCACCCTGCACCGGTGCTGCTCCGGGACGGCAGGTTCACCGAGCTGGAGTGCGTGCCGACCGTGCCGCTCGGGCTCGGTGTGGCGCCCACCTCCACATCTGCGCAGCTGCTGCCGCGAGACCGGATCCTGATGTTCACCGACGGGTTGATCGAGTCTCGTGATGAGTTCGGGAGGTACGTCGACCTGTCTGAGGTGGTCGAGCCGCTCAGCCACGACAAGCTCGCCACCGGCCTCGACAACGTCCTGTCCCGGCTGCGGAACTGGACGCACACCGACCTCGACGACGACCTGGCCCTGCTGGC
>JAICMS010000206.1 GCA_025929075.1 Propionibacteriales bacterium | reverse complement strand
CGCTGCCGCAGTACGCCGTGGGCCACCTCGACCGGGTGCGCCGCATCCGGGAGCAGTTGTCCACTCTGGCCACCGTGGAGGTGTGCGGGGCAGCGCTTGACGGGGTGGGCATTCCGGCCTGTGTCGCAAGCGGTGAGGCGGCGGCCAGCCGGGTGCTGACCGCGCTGAATTCCGCCCCGGTCGTCGCAGGCACAATGGAGCGGTGACCTCTTCCCCTTCGTCTGCACCGGCTGCGGCCGGACCTGAAACCGCCGGCAAGCGGCCCAACCAGGGCAAGATAGCCCGCGAGCTGAACGACCTCGTCCGCTACACGATGTGGTCGGTCTTCGAGCTTGCCGAGCCAGCCGAGCCGGTCGAAGGGGGCGAACCCGAGGGCCCGGCCGCCAGCGTCAACCGGCAGGCCGCGGAGGTGACCAAGCTCTTCGCCGAGCTCGACGCGGCCGATGTCGTCGTGCGGGGGGTCTACGACGTTTCGGCGCTGCGCGCCGATGCCGATGTGCTGGTGTGGTGGCACTCCGGTGCCATCGAGGACCTGCAGTCGGCGTACAACCGGTTCAGGAAGACTGCCTTCGGCCGTCGGCTGGTGCCGGTGTGGAGCCAGACAGCGGTGCATCGGCCGGCGGAGTTCAACAAGAGCCACGTGCCGGCGTTCCTTGCCGAGGAACAGCCGCGGGACTTCATCTGCGTCTACCCGTTCGTGCGGTCATATGAGTGGTATCTGCTCGATCCTGACGAGCGGCGGCGGCTGCTCGCCGAGCACGGGAAGATGGCCCGGGAGTTTCCCGATGTCCGCGCCAACACCGTCGCGTCGTTTGCACTCGGGGACTACGAGTGGATCCTGGCCTTCGAGGCCGACGAACTGCATCGCATCGTGGATCTGATGCGGCATCTGCGCGGATCGGAGACGCGGCGTCACGTCCGCGAAGAGGTGCCGTTCTTCACCGGGCGCCGCCGTGGGGTCGCCGAGCTGATCGGCGGTCTGCCGTAACGATCAGCCTTGCTGAGACGGCTCGAGCGACAGGCTGATGCTGTTGATGCAGTAACGGGCGTCGGTGGGCGTGTCATAGCCCTCGCCGACGAAGACGTGGCCGAGGTGTGAGTCGCAGCTGCCGCAGCGCACCTCGGTGCGCGTCATCCCCAGCGACGTGTCGTCGAGCAGTCGGACGTTGTCGGACTCCGCCGGAGCCCAGAACGACGGCCACCCGCAGTGCGACTCGAACTTCTCATCGGACCGGAAGAGCTCGGCCCCGCAGGCACGGCAGCGGTACACGCCGGTTGTCTTGGTGTCGACGTACTCACCCGTCCACGGTCGTTCGGTGCTCGCCTCGCGCAGCACTGCGAACTCCTGGGGAGTGAGCTGCTCGCGCCACTCCTGCTCTGACTTCGTCACCTTCGCGGTCATGCAGCCAGGGTACGTGGCTACGCTATGGCGATGCCTGCTCCGCCGCTCGAGATCGAGGTAGGCGGTCGCGCCGTTCGAGTTTCCAGTCCTGACCGCGTCGTCTACGAGGCCACCGAGTGGACGCCCGCGATCACCAAGCTCCGGGTGTGCGAGTACTTCGCCGCGGTTGGCGAGGTGATGTTGCGGTCCGTCGGTGAGCGCCCGACTGCGATGGAGCGGTGGCCCGACGGCTGGCGCGAAGGCATGCGGCTCGCCACCGGACCGCAGGATCGCGAGGGCGATGGGTTCTACCAGAAGCGGCTACCCAAGGGTGCCCCAGACTTCATTGAAAGGGTGGGGATCACCTTTCCGAGCGGCCGCACCGCCGACGAGCTGTGCCCCACTGAGGTTGCGTCGCTCGTCTGGGCCGCTCAGATGGGCGCACTCACCTTCCACCCGTGGCCCGTCCGCCGACCGGATGTCGATCATCCTGACGAGCTGCGTATCGATCTCGACCCACAACCGGGCACGTCGTTCTCTGACGCTCAGCGTGTCGCTGAGGTGGCCAGGGAGCTGCTGCTGGAGCTAGGCCTGCGGGCGTATCCCAAGACGAGTGGAAACCGAGGCATCCACATCTACGTTCGGATCCAGCCGAAGTGGACTTTCGATGACGTGCGCCATGCCGCGATCGGCCTCGGACGCGAGCTCGAGCGTCGTGACGAGGGCGTCACAACGGCCTGGTGGAAGGAGGAGCGAGGGTCTCGGTTGTTCCTGGACTACAACCAGAATCTGCGCGACCGCACAATCGCGAGCGCCTGGAGCCTGCGGGCGCGGCCCGGCGCACCGGTCAGCACGCCGATGTCCTGGGAGCGGCTTGCTGAGGTGAAGGACCCCCGCGACTTCAACCTGACGACGGTCCCTGACTACCTCTCCGACGGCGATCCATGGGGCGACATGGACAGCGAGGCCTTCTCGCTCGAGCCGTTGCTCAGTTTGTGGGAGTCACTTCCTGGCGGCGAGCTGAACTGGCCGCCGGACTATCCCAAGCAGCCCGGCGAGCCGCCGCGGGTGCAGCCGAGCAAGAAGGTCGCGGCGCACTGGGACGACGACGGCAACCGCATCATCGGAGACTGACCGGCTCCGCCTCAGAGTTTGCCGAGGGGTGTGGTGCCGTTGCCGTCGACGAGGTAGTGGCGGCCGGTGGGGTCGCGCCAGACGAACACGCCGGTTCGGGGTTGGGTGACGTGCCAGCCGCTGAAGGTTTTGCGGCGGTGGTTGGCGCGGGT
>JAICMS010000089.1 GCA_025929075.1 Propionibacteriales bacterium | reverse complement strand
TGGCGGACCAAACGCGGCGAGTCGACCCGCAACCTCGACGCCTTCCGCGGCTGGCTGGACGCCGGCTCACCTCCTCCCCAACCGAACACCTGACGCGGCGCGAGTTCGGGTGCAGCGCGCCACTTTTCGGGCTGCGCGAGGTGTTCGGTCGCCGGTGGTGGAGGGCCCGCGGGCTGAGATGGCGCTACCGGCGGCCCTGGTTGGCGACGGCGGCGATGGCATCGGCTGCGGCATCGGGGTCGAGGTACTCCCCGCCCAGTGTCACCGGGCGCAGGTCGAGGTCGAGCTCGTAGAGCAGTGGGATCCCGGTCGGGATGTTGAGTCCCACCACGTCGTCGTCGGACATGTCGTCGAGGTGTTTGACAAGTGCCCGCAGCGAGTTGCCGTGGGCGGTGACCAGGACAGTGGCGCCGGTGCGTAGGTCGGGCACGATGCCGTCGTACCAATAAGGCAGCATCCGCCCGACGACGTCGGCGAGGCACTCGGTGCGCGGCCGAAGCTCATACGGCAGGCCGGCATAGCGCGGGTCGCCAGCCTGGCTGAACTCGTCATCGTCGTCGATCGGCGGCGGCGGCGTGCTGTAGGACCGGCGCCACAACATGAACTGTTCCTCGCCGAACTTCTCCAGCGTCTGCTTCTTGTTGCGGCCTTGGAGGGCGCCGTAGTGGCGTTCGTTGAGGCGCCAGGTGCGGCGGACGGGGATCCAGTGCCGGTCGATGCCGTCGAGGCAGATCTGTGCGGTTGCGATGGCCCGGCGCAGCAGGGAGGTGTGGTGCACGTCGGGCAGCAGGTCGCGGGCCTTCATGAGGGCGGCGGCGCGGGTTGCCTCCTCCCGGCCCCGGTCGCTGAGCGGGACGTCGACCCAGCCGGTGAAGAGGTTCTTGGCGTTCCACGTGCTCTCGCCGTGGCGCAGCAGCACCAACCGATAGCGCAGGGACGACATGGCCGCAGCCTATCCGCGCCGAGGGATCAGGGTCTGCGTGCTGAGGGGTCACGGTCTGCGTGCCGAGAGGTCATGCTTTGCCTGCGTTAGCGGCGTCTCGGCCGGAGTGGGGGCTAGCTGGTGCCGACAGGCACGCTGGCGAACTCCTTGGTGTCGGAGACGACCGGGATCACGAAGCTGGCCGGGGCGGCGTTCTTGAACGTGAAGCGCACGGTGATAAGGCCGCCGGGCTTCAGCGCCGAGCCCTGCAGCCGGATCTTGCCGGTCTTGGCGAACTGCACCGATTGCTGCGGCGGAAGCGCCACGTGCGGTGACGACGGCGTCACCTTGATCGGCTTACCCGCCGAATCCCGGGCACGCACGCCGGTCAACTCGTCGGGCTTCTTGTTGGTGTTGACCATCGCCACCACGAGGGTCCCCTGGCCTTGCGAGTTCGCGACGACGAGGGTGTCGATCGTCCAGACCGCGCTCTGCCGCATCGTGATGCCCTGCGCAGGCTGGTAGATCTGGTTGGTCTGCGCGCCGAAGTTGGCGGCGCACCCTGCGAGCGGTACGGCGATGGCGACGAGCGTCGCCGGCAGCCAGCGTCGCAGCCGCTGGCGGTTGCCTCGGGGCAGCTTCCAAGCGGCGGCAGCCACGCGGTGAGCCACGGTCCACGACCTCTCTGGCGCGATCTCCGGCTCGACGTCGAGCCGTCGGTTGCTCAGCGTAGCGAAGCACGTACGACGAGGTTGGACGGCCCGCGAGAAGGCATGGATCTGCCCATTTGTCAAGCCCGGAAAACGGCTCTGACCAGGCAAAACGAGGTTCCACGGGGAGCCTTTCCATGCTATGATGGAGGCCTGCGAAAGGGGTTGCGGACAAGATGACGTTTACGGTCGGCGAGACAGTGGTGTATCCCAATCACGGGGCCGCAGTTATCGAAGACATCGAGACCCGGCAGATCAAAGGCGAAGACAAGCTCTATCTCGTGTTGCGGATCGTCGCACAAACCGACCTCATCGTCCGGGTTCCCGCCTGCAACCTCGACCTCGTCGGCGTCCGTGACGTCGTAGACCAGGCCGGGCTTGAGCGGGTCTTCGATGTCTTGCGGGCCGAGCACACCGAGGAGCCGACCAACTGGTCGCGTCGCTACAAGGCCAACCTCGAGAAACTCCACTCCGGCGACGTCCTCAAGGTCGCCGAGGTCGTTCGCGACCTGTGGCGGCGCGAGCGCGAGCGTGGCCTCTCCGCCGGCGAGAAGCGCATGCTCGCCAAGGCGCGGCAGATTCTCGTCTCCGAGCTCGCCCTCGCCGAGCACACCAACGAGGACAAGGCCGAGACGATCCTCGATGAGGTCCTCGCCTCGTAGTTCGCAGCAGCGCGGCCTTTCGCAACAGCGCGGTCTTCGACGCCATGCTCACTGATGCCGGCGGCCGAGAGCCGATGCCTTCCTCGATGGCTGGCACATGAGCGTTCGGGTTGCCGGGATCATTCCTGCGGCCGGCCAGGGCACCAGGCTGATGGCGCGGCCGTCGGCAGATCAGCCGCCTGCGGACGTATCCGCCCGGCGCCCCCCCAAGGCTCTCTTGCCGGTGACCGGCACCTCTCTGCTCCGGCGCTCGGCCGAGGCATTGCGCCCCTGCATCGACGAGCTCGTCGTGGCCGCACCGGAGGGGTGGCTGCACCAGGTGTACGACGAGGTGGCAGCCATCGGCGTCGACGTACAGGTGGTCGTCGGCGGCGCCACCCGGCAGGCGTCGGTCCATCACGCCCTGGCGGCGGTCTCGGCCGACGCCGAGTTCGTGCTCGTCCACGACGCCGCCAGGCCGCTGGTGCCGGCCGAGGTCTGCCGCCGAGTGCTCGACGCCCTCGAAGGCGGCGCGCCGGTCGTCGTACCGGCCATCGAGGTGGCCGACTCCTTGCGAGACCTCACAACTGACGGCCAGACCAGCGTCGTCGACCGGGCACGGATCCGCGCCGTACAGACGCCGCAAGGCTTCCGTGCCGATGTCCTCCGCGCGGCGCACGACGCTGCAGCCGCAGCATCAGGCCGTCCGCAGCCCATGTGGGTGGCTGCCGACGGTCGGCGCGGTGCGCCGATCCCTGCCACCGACGACGCCAGCCTCGTGGAGCGCGCCGGCGTGCCGGTGACCCTCGTCGAGGGCTCGGCGTTGGCCTTCAAGGTCACCACCCCGCTCGACCTGTTGCTGTGCGAGGCGGTGCTGGCGGCGCGAGAGTAACCGCGCGAGAGCAGCTGGGCCCGCCCCGACCGTGACAGCGTCGACGCCACTTCAGCGGCACCGCCCCGATTAGCGGTGGACCAGTGCCGTCGCGATAGCCGCCAAGCCCTCGCCGCGCCCGGTGAGACCCAGCCCGTCGGTCGTCGTGGCCGACAGCCGCACCGGCGCGCCGCACGCCTGCGTCAAGATCTCCTCCGCCGCCGTACGGCGATCGTCGAGGCGCGGCTCGGGACCGATCAGCTGCACGGACACGTTCGCGACCTGCCAGCCCGCCGCCCGGAGCCGAGCCGCTGTCTCAGCGAGCAGCACCACGCCGCCGGCATCCGCCCACTCCGGCTCGTCCGTGCCGAACTGGGTCCCGAGGTCGCCCATCCCAGCCGCCGAGAGCAGTGCATCGCAGCAGGCGTGCGCCACCACGTCGCCGTCGGAGTGGCCGACCAGCCCGCCCGGCGCGGCCGGCCAGTCGAGCCCCGCCAATCTGAGCGGTCGATCGGTGCCGAACCGATGGACGTCGACACCGATGCCGACGAACGACGCTGAGGTCACGTGCTGATCTTGCCAGCCGCTGAGCGTGGACGTCGTGGCTCGACTTGCCCAGAGGGGGAGGATCGTCTCGTGAAGAACGAGCGGCTGCTCGGTGCGGCAGCCGGCGTGGTCTCCGCCGGGCTGGGGCTCGGCCTCTCGACGCTGGCCAGCTCATGGCTCCAGCAGCGGGCGTCGCCGATCGTGGCGGTGTCGGAGAGCATCCTGCGCCTGACGCCGGGAGCGGTCGACGAGGCGGTCATCTCGGTCGCCGGTCACAACGACAAGCCGCTGCTGCTCGGATTGACGTTGCTCGGGACGGCGGTGCTGAGCGCCGTCGTCGGGGTGCTGGCGGTGCGGTCGCTGCTCGCCGCCCAAGCGGCTTTCGTTGCGTTCGGAGTCGTCGTTGGGCTGGCGGTGCACGCGCGGTTGAGCGGGTCGCAGTCGACGTACTTCCCAGCAGTGATCGGCACCGTGGCGGGCCTTGTCGCGTTGACGGTGCTCGTACGTCGACTGGCCGATGCCGATGTCGATGAGCCGGGGCTGGAGACGGCCTACGCCGTGGCCGGTGGCGGCGGCCGGACGAGCTCCCGCCGGCAGTTCCTGGTCTGGGGCAGCGGCGTGGCGGTGCTGGCGGTCGCGGCCGGCGTCGGCGGCACGGTGCTCGGGCGCGGCCGGGCCGCCGTTGAGGCTGCCCGCCGGGGGCTGCGGCTGCCCGTCCGGTCCCGCCCGGCGCCGCCGGGAGTCCGAGTGGGAGTACCCGGGGTGTCGCCCTGGGTTACCAGTCAGACCCGGCTCTACCGCGTCGACACCACCCTCGCCGTCCCGCAGATCCTGCCCGCCGACTGGCGGCTGCGGGTGCACGGGATGGTCGAGCGCCCGCTGGAGCTGAGCTACCAGGATCTGCTCGACCGTGGCCTGGACGATGCCTGGATCACGCTGTGCTGCGTCTCGAACCCGGTCGGTGGCCCGCTGATCGGTAACGCTTTGTGGTCGGGCGTCCGGCTGGCCGACGTACTTGCCGACGCTCGTCCGCATCCGAGCGCCGACGCAGTCAAGTCGACGTCCGCCGACGGATGGACCAGCGGGACGCCGTTGCGCGCGCTGACCGACGGCCGCAACGCGATGCTCGCGCTGGCCGCCAACGGGCAGCCGCTGACGCCCGAGCACGGGTTCCCGGTGCGGATGATCGTGCCCGGTCTCTACGGCTATGTCTCGGCGACGAAGTGGGTGGTCGACCTAGAGGTCACCCAGTTCGGGAACTTCTCGGCGTTTTGGACCGAGCGCGGCTGGTCCCCGCTCGGGCCGGTGAAGACCGAATCGCGCATCGACGTGCCCAGGAACGGTGACACGCTGCACGCGGGGCAGGTGCCGATCGCCGGCGTCGCTTGGGCGCAACACCGTGGGATCGCAAAAGTGGAGGTGCGGATCGGATCCGGCCCATGGCAGGTGGCCAGGCTGGCCGCCGACCCGACGATCGACTCGTGGCGGCAGTGGGTGCTGCAGTGGGACGCCACGCCGGGCACCCACGAGATTCAGGTGCGCGCGACCGATGACACCGGCTACACCCAGACCGGGCAGCTTGCCGACGTGATCCCGGACGGCGCCACCGGCTGGCACTCGATCGAAGTCCAGGTGGCCTGACCCGGTGACGCCCGGCCCGCCGTGAGGCGAGCAGCGCAGCCGACGTACGCACCCCCAACACCAACCTTCCGGGGCAAAGACCCGGTTTTCAGGGCAGGTTTGCCCCGTTAACGGGGAGGGTCCCCCGTTAACGGGGCAAACACCTGCGACGAGGGCGGGGAATGCCGGGGGGCGTTGAGGGGGGCGCTCCCAAGGAGTTCGGGCAGCAGGGAGCGGCTCGGTAGCCTGTGGGGGTGCCGCTGCGCCTCTACGACTCCGCCACCCGGCGGCTGCGCGACTTCGAGCCCGTCGTCGCGGGCGAGGTCGGCATCTACCACTGCGGCCTCACCGTCCAAGGACCTCCGCACATCGGCCACATCCGCAAAGAGGTCACCTTCGACGTGCTGCGCCGGTGGCTCGAGCACAGCGGATACCGCGTCACGCTGGTCGCCAACATCACTGACGTCGACGACAAGGTGCTCGCCAAGGAGGCCGAGGAGCACCGGCCCTGGTGGTCGATCGCCTATGCCAACGAGCGCGCGCTGCACGCCGCCTACGAGGCGCTCGGGTGCCTGCCGCCGACGTACGAACCCCGTGCCACCGGCCACATCCCGGAGATGCTCGAGCTGATCAACGAGCTGATCGCCCGCGACCATGCCTATGTCGCGCCCGACGGGTCGGGTGACGTGTACTTCGACGTGCGCTCGTGGCCGCCGTACGGCGAGCTCTCCAACCAGCGGATCGACGACATGGAGCCGGCCGCCGACTCCGACCCTCGCGGCAAGCGCGACCCCCGCGACTTCGCGCTCTGGAAGGGGTTCAAGAAGGGCGAGGAACCCGAGACGGCGGCATGGCCGGCGCCGTGGGGCCTCGGGCGGCCCGGCTGGCACCTGGAGTGCACGGCGATGGCCGGCAAGTACCTCGGCCCGGAGTTCGACATCCACGGCGGCGGGCTGGACCTGCGCTTCCCGCACCACGAGAACGAGCTCGCCCAGGCGCGCGCCGCCGGCCGGCCCTTCGCCCGGCTCTGGATGCACAACGCGATGGTCAACCTCGGCGGCGAGAAGATGAGCAAGTCGGTCGGCAACTTCCTGATGGTCAGCGAGGTGATCAAGCGGGTCAGGCCGATCGACCTCCGCTACTTCCTGGTCGCGCCGCACTACCGGTCGATCGTGGAGTACAGCGAGGAGTCGCTGGCCGAGGCGGCCACGACGTTCGGCCGGATCGAGGGGTACGTCGTGCGCGCGACCGAGGTGACCGGCGTTGTCGACCCGACGACGGCGGAGCTGCCGGCGGAGTTCGCCGACGCGATGGATGACGACTTGTCGACTCCGGCCGCCCTGGCGGCCTTGCAGACCGGCGTCCGAGACGGCAACAAGCTGCTCGTCGACGGCGACACAGAGGCGCTGCGCGACAACCTTGCTTCGGTACGGCGGATGCTTGGCCTCCTCGGCCTCGACCCGCTCGATCCCGGCTGGGCTGGCGACGAAGGGCGTGACTCGATGGCGATCGCCGACCGGCTGGTGCAGGTGTTACTCGAACAGCGCCAACAGGCACGCGAGCGGCGTGACTTCGCCGCCGCCGACGCGATCCGCGACCAGCTGCGCGCCGCAGGGGTCGAGGTCGAGGACACCCCGCAAGGCCCGCGCTGGACGGTGGCGCACTGATGCCGGGCAACAGCAAGCGGGTCGGGGCGGTGCGCAAGCGACAGGGCGGCAACCCGACCGCCGGCTCCGGCGGGCGTCGCCGCAAGGCCTTGGAGGGCAAGGGGCCGACGCCCAAGGCGACCGAGCGCGAGGGGCACAAGGCGCATGCCGCCAAGCAACGCGACCAACGCGACCAACGCAGTCGGGTCGCCGGCCGCTCGTCGGGTCGGTCGTCGGGCCAAAGCAGTGGTCGCGGCACGTCCGCGGAGTGGGTGGTCGGGCGCAACGCCGTCGTCGAGGCGCTTCAGGCGAGGGTCCCGGTGACTGCCCTCTACGTCGCCGAGCACGTCGACAGGGACGACCGGTTGCGCGAGGCGTTCCGGATCGCCGCCGACCGGCGGGTGTCGACCCTGGAGGTCACCCGCGCCGAGCTCGACCGGCTGACCGACCGAGCGGCGCACCAGGGAGTGGCGCTGAAGGTGCCGCCGTACGAGTATGCCGACCCGCACGACCTGCTGACCCGAGCGAGCGACTCCGGTTCTCCGGCCCTGGTGGTCGCGCTGGACTCGGTGACCGACCCGCGCAACCTCGGGGCGGTCGTCAGGTCTGCCGCGGCGTTCGGCGCCCACGGTGTCGTCGTGCCCGAGCGCAGGGCCGCCGGCATGACTGCCGGAGCGTGGAAGGCCTCTGCGGGTGCGGCGGCGCATGTGCCGGTCGCGCGGGCCACCAACCTCAACCGCCAGCTGGCCGAGTTCAAGGCGGCGGGCTTGTTCGTCGTGGGGCTGGAGGCCGCCGGCACGACGACTCTTGACGAGCTGGAGCTCGCCGCTGAGCCGATGGTGCTCGTCGTCGGCAGCGAGTCCGCCGGCTTGTCGCGACTGGTGCGAGAGACCTGCGACGCGCTGGTGCGGATCCCGATGGGACCGACGTCGGAGTCACTCAACGCTGGGGTGGCTGCCGGCATCGCGCTGTACGAGATCGACCGGCGGCGCGCGGGCCGGGCGGCAGCGAAACCGGTGGTTCATCCACAGCAGCCGCCGCCGCTGCAGACAGAGGGCTGAGCGGTGGCTGTCGACCGGCTGCTGCCCACCACGGAGGCCTACGATCTGCTCGACCTCGTCCGGGAGATCGCCGCCGAGCAGCTCGCCCCACGAGCGGCCGTCGACGAGGCGTCGGCGACCTTCCCGCGTGACGTCTTCCGGCTGCTTGGCGAGGCCGGGCTCTTGTCGTTGCCTTTCGACGAGGAGGACGGTGGCGGCGGGCAGCCGTACGAGGTCTACCTGCAGATGCTCGAGGAGATCGCGACGGCCTGGGTGAGCGTCGGCGTCGACGTCTCGGTGCACAGCCTGGCTTCGCTGGCGATGAGCGTCCACGGCACCGACGAGCAGCGCATGCGCTGGCTCCCGTCGATGCTCGGTGGCGACCAGCTGGGTGCCTACGCCTTGTCCGAGCCGCAGGCCGGCTCCGACGTCGCGGCGATCGCGACGCGGGCGGTGCGCGACGGTGACGAGTACGTCGTCACGGGGACCAAGGCGTGGGTGAGCCACGGGCCGCACGCGGACTTCATGCTGCTCTTCGCCCGGACCGGCGACGACCCGCGTGGCGGGCTGTCGGCATTCCACATACCGATCGGGGCGGGCGGACTGGAGCCGGGCGCCGGCTCGCTGTCGTTCGGGGCACCGGAGCGGAAGATGGGGATGACGGCCTCCACGACGTCGCTGGTCATGTTCGACGATGCGCGGATCCCGGCCGACCACCGCCTGGGCGACGAGGGTGACGGGATGCGGATCGCGCTGAGTGCGTTGGACTCCGGGCGGCTCGGGATCGCCGCCTGCGCGACCGGACTGGCCCAGGCCGCGCTCGACCAGGCCGTCGGCTACGCGAGCCAGCGGCGACAGTTCGGCCGGCCGATCGCTGAATTCGAGGGGCTGCAGTTCATGCTCGCCGACATGGCCGCGGCCGTCGAGACGGCCCGGTCGCAGTACGTGTACGCCGGGCGATTGCGCGACGCGGGGCGGCCCTTCTCCCGACAGGCCTCGATCGCCAAGCTCACTGCCAGCGACGCCGCAATGAGGGTGACCACCGACGCCGTACAGGTGCTGGGGGGCTACGGCTACACCCGCGACTTCCCGGCAGAGCGTTACATGCGAGAGGCGAAGGTGACCCAGATCTTCGAGGGCACCAACCAGATCCAGCGGCTGGTTATCGCTCGCGACCTGCTGCGGCAGAGCGGGCTTTGAGCACGTTGCGCACGTAGTCGCGAGCGGTGTCGAAGATCTCGACCTCGTGACCTGCCTGCTCGGAGAGATACCAGCGGTGCTCGAGGATCTCGTGGAACACCTCTGCCGACTCCAGTGACTCTCGCGCGTCCGGCGGCACCATCGCCATGATCGGCTCGTAGATCTGGGTGAGCCAGCGGTGGGCGACCAGCGCCGGGTCCTCCTTCTGCAGCTCGTTTGCTGCAGTGAAGGCGTTCACGTCGTTGAGCAGCCGCCGGGCTTGGTTTTCTTCGACGTCGAGCCCGGTCAGACTTTGCAGCCGCCGCTGGTGGTGACCGGAGTCGACGACCTGTGGGCGGATTCGGACGCTGGCGCCGTCCCAGTCGGTGACGATGTCGAGCTCGTCGACGTCGAACCCGAGGTCGTTGAGCCGGGCGATCCGCTGCTCGATGCGCCACATCTCGTCGGTGCTGAAATCCTCTTGCCCGGTGAGCTCCGACCACAGGTCGGTGTACCGGGTTTGCACCTGGTCGACGATGGCGTGCGGGTCGAGCTCGGCGCCCATCAGGCCGGCGGCCTGGATGTCGAGCATCTCTGCGAAGAGGTTCTCGGTGCCGATCTCGAGGTCGAACGACCGCTGGCCGTCACTCAGGGCCTCGTGCAGCTCGCCGGTCTCGGCGTCGACGAGGTAGGCGGCGAAATCTCCCGCTGACCGCCGGAACAGCGTGTTCGAGAGCGAACAGTCCCCCCAGTAGAAGCCGGTGAGGTGCAGCCGCGCCACCAACACGACCAGCCCGTCGACGAGGGTGGGCAGAGTGCCGGTCCGCACCCCTCGCGAGAAGACCTCGCGATAGGGCATCGAGTAGTCGAGGTGGTGGGTGACGAGGACCGGGTCGAGCGGCGTGCCGTCCGTGGCCGCACGGCCGGTGATCACGCCGACCGCTTCGACTGCGGGGGCACCGAGGCGGCGCAGGTCGCGCAGCAGGCGGTACTCGCGCAGCGCCATCCGCTCCGGCGTCTCCTTCAGCGCGACGACCGCATCACCGACCCTGACGAAGCGCACGACATGGCGGGAGAGGCCGCGTGGGAGCGGCACGAGGAAGGCGTCGTCCCACTGGGCGATCGGCAGCTGCCACGGCAACGTGACCAGGCCGGGAGGCGGCCGGCTTGCCAGGATCCGCAGCGCCATCCCTCGATCCTGTCATCCGCCCGCCTCCCCCCTGAATTGCGGGAAACTGGCTCGGCTTTGCCCCAAATGTCCAGCCACTTCCCCGCAAGTCGCGGTACGGCGATGTGTCCGGGTGGTGTTGGGCGGCTCCTGCGTCGGGGTTCCTCGGTTGGCGGGTCTCGGACGAATCGGCGGGCAGGGGTGGTCGGCTGTGACCGCATTCAGGCGAAGGCGGGGAGCTTGTCGAGCGCCGCGGCGAGGGCGGCCTGGTGCTCGGCGTCGCCCCAGTCGCTGTCGA
>JAICMS010000081.1 GCA_025929075.1 Propionibacteriales bacterium | reverse complement strand
TCGGCGTTCGATGTGGCCGTGGGTACCGTCGTGCGCCCCGTGGGCCGCGTCGCCCCCGCAAACGCCGCCCCACACCCGCACCTACGCCTCCCCCCACCAGCCCGGGGTCAGCCGGCGCACTGCGGGGTACCGCCGACCAGTGTGTCAAGCGCCCTTGCCCGGCCCGCTCAGCAGGTGACCGGGCAGCCCTTCACCCGGATCAGCCGCGGCCGACCCAGGCGTAGAAGCCCCGCGTGCCGGGTGCCCAGTCGACCCGGTTGTGGCCGGCGTCGGTGCGAGTCATCTTCACGCTCACTCGCACGTCGGAGGGGCGGTCCAGCCCCGACCGCGGAATCCGGATCGTGCTGTGGTCGCCGGCTGCGTACTCGTCGCTTCGGATGCGCAATCCTGGGCAGTTGACGATGGTGCCGGGATCTTTGAACGTGTCGACCTTGAGCAGACCAAACGCGTCCGTGTTCGCGATCCAGTCGACCTTGAACTCCGGGCCGGGGTTGGCGCGATCGGTGTCGATCCACACCGTTCCCTGGTCGCCGGCCAGCAGCGTCTTCTGCTGGACGACGATCTTGACGCCGTGCACATCGGGCGTCCCGTTCACAACGCGAACGCTGTGTACATCGATGCTCGACGCGACGTCGCCCCGCTGGTCGGTAAACCGCTGCCACTGGGCGCTCGCCGGAGCCGCTGCCGCCGTGGCAACGGCGACCAACAGTGCCGCACCCAATGAGATGCGCGTCACCGCATACATGGTTGTCACCTTCTTCTGTTCGATTGACCTACCCACCTTCACTCTGCCCGCTCAAGCCCTGAGCCAGTAGGGACTACCGGCCCGGCTAGCGGCCCCCAAAAGGCCCGGAGTCCCGAGCACGGGGCAGCCGTCAGCCGACGAAGACCGCGAGCGGCTTCGCGAGTGCACCTTGCTGTTGGTAGAGGGCAAGGAACCGCCCGTCCTGGGTCAGCATGGCGACGGGCCCGGACGAACCAAGATCGGCCGTCAGTGGGCGACCGTGCCGGGCAGCCGCCTCCTCGGCTTCGGAGAGCCGGTACGTCGAGAAGCCGGCCGCCACCTCCGAGAGGGGGACGATCGGCAGCCCGGCGTCCGGATCGAGCGCACCGAGTGGGTGCGCAGCCTCCAACGGGTAGCGGCCGACGCGGGTACGGCGCAGCCCAGTCAGGTGGCCACCGACGGCCAACGCCCCCCCGAGGTCGCGGGCCAGCGCCCGGACGTAGGTGCCGGTCGAGCACTCGACGTGGACGTCGACGTCGACCAGGCCGGCGAGTCGCCGTACGGAGACCACCTCGAACCGCGAGACCGTGACCGGCCGAGCGGCGAGCTCGACGGACTCGCCCGCCCGCACCCGCCGGTAGGCGCGCTGGCCGTCGACTTTGATGGCCGAGACAGCGGCTGGCACCTGCATCAGGTCACCGGTCAGCTCGGTTACCGCCGCCCCGATCGCAGCATCGCCTACGGCGGAGGCGTCCGCCCGCGCCACGACGTCGCCCTCGGCGTCGTCGGTTGTGGTTGCCTCACCGAGCCGGATCGTCGCGTCGTACTCCTTGGTCGCCATCGCGAGATGGCCGAGCAGCCGGGTCGCCCGGCCGACGCCGATCACCAGCACGCCCGTGGCCATCGGGTCGAGCGTGCCTGCATGCCCGACCCGCCGGGTCCCGGCCAACCGCCGCACCCTTGCGACAACATCGTGCGAGGTCATGCCCGCAGGCTTGTCGACGACAAGCAGGCCGTCGAGGGCTTCACTCATGGACGCCCCGACGGACCCTCGACGCCCTCCTCCTCCGGCTCCTGCCGATACGGGTCGGGGTCACCGGCGAACGCCGCACCCGCAGCCTGCGCGGCAACCGCGGCGTCCTGCTCCTTGGCCCGCAGCAGCAGGTCTTCGATGCGCGCAGCGGAGTCCGGCAGGGCATCGAGCACGAACTCCAGCGTCGGCGTGTGCCGCAGCCCCAGCTGCTTGCCGACCTCGGAACGGATCAGCCCGCGGGCGCTCTCCAGCGCTGCGCCGCTCGCCGCCCGCTGCTGCTCGTCGCCGAGGACGGTGTAGAAGATCGTCGCGTGCTGCGTGTCGCCGGTCACCCGGACGTCGGTGATCGTGACGAACCCGAGCCGGACATCCTTGATCCGACGCTCGAGCATCTCCGCCACGATCACCTTGATCCGGTCGGCGATCTTGCGGACGCGTCCCTGACTCATCGTCTCCTCCACTAGATGTCGGCTCCGCAGGCGGGGGCCGCCGAGCCGGTCGTCGTACGGCGACGATGACGTCAGGTCCTGGCGACCTCGCGCATCTCGAAGGTCTCGACGACGTCGCCGATCTTGATGTCGTTGTAGCCAGACAGCGTCAGACCGCACTCGAAGCCTTCACGGACCTCCGTCGCGTCGTCCTTCAACCGCTTCAGCGAGGCGATGTCGAGGTTGTCGGCGACGACCGTGCCGTCGCGGAGAAGCCGCGCCTTGGAGTTGCGCCGGATGGAGCCCCCGGTGACCATGCAACCGGCGATGTTGCCGATCTTGGACGAGCGGAACACCTCCCGGATCTCGGCGGTCCCGAGCTGGGCCTCCTCGAACTCCGGCTTGAGCATGCCCTTCAGGGCCGCCTCGATCTCGTCGATCGCCTGGTAGATCACCGTGTAGTAGCGGATGTCGACGCCTTCGCGGTCGGCCACCTCGGTCGCCTTGCCTTGCGCCCGCACGTTGAAGCCGATGATGACCGCGTTCGACGCGGCCGCGAGCATGACGTTGGTCTCGGTGATCGCGCCGACGCCGCGGTCGATGACCCGCAGCCGGACGTCCTCCCCGACGTCGATCTTGGCCAGCGCGTCCTCGAGCGCCTCGACCGATCCGGAGACGTCACCCTTGAGGATCAGCAGGAGCTCTTCGCTCTCGCCCTTCTCCATGCTGGAGAGGAAGTCCTCGAGGGTACGGCGACCGGTGGACCGCGCCAGCATGGCAGCCCGCTCACGGGCATCGCGCTTCTCCGCGATCTGTCGCGCCACCCGGTCGTCGGACACGACGAGGAAGTTGTCTCCGGCACCCGGAACTGCGGTCAGCCCGAGCACCATGGCCGGCCGGCTCGGTGTCGCCTCGTCGAGGGTCTCGCCGTGCTCGTCGAGCATCGCCCGGACCCGGCCGTAGGCCGGCCCGGCGACGATCGAGTCACCGACCTGGAGCGTGCCGCGTTGGACGAGCACCGTCGCCACCGGGCCGCGACCGCGGTCGAGGTGGGCCTCGATGACCAGGCCCTGCGCGTCCTGGTCGGGGTTGGCCCGCAGGTCGAGGGCGGCGTCGGCGGTGAGCACGATGGCCTCGAGCAGCCCGTCGATGTTGAGATGCGACTTGGCCGAGACGTCGACGAACATCGTGTCGCCGCCGTACTCCTCGGGCACCAAGCCGTACTCGGTGAGCTGACCGCGGACCTTGGCCGGGTCGGCCTCGGGCTTGTCGATCTTGTTGACCGCCACCACGATCGGCACGTCGGCCGCTTGGGCATGGTTGAGAGCCTCGATGGTCTGCGGCATGACACCGTCGTCAGCCGCCACGACGAGCACCGCGATGTCGGTCGCCTGCGCGCCGCGCATCCGCATGGCGGTGAACGCCTCGTGGCCCGGGGTGTCGATGAACGTCAGCTGACGCGGGTGGCCGTCGACCTCCGTCGAGACCTGGTAGGCGCCGATGTGCTGCGTGATGCCGCCGGCCTCCTTGGCGACGACATCGGCGTCACGGACGGCGTCGAGCAGCTTCGTCTTGCCGTGGTCGACGTGGCCCATGACGGTGACGACCGGCGGCCGCGGTTGCAGCGCCTCGTCGCCACCCTCGTCCTCACCGAACTCGAGGTTGAACGAGTCGAGCAGTGCCTTGTCCTCGTCCTCAGCCGAGACGACCTCGATGGTGTAGTTGAGCTCGTCACCGAGGATCTGCAACGTCTCGTCGTTGACCGACTGGGTCGCGGTCACCATCTCGCCCAGATGGAAGAGCACCTGGACCAGCGATGCCGCGTCGACGCCGACCTTCTCCGCGAAGTCGGTGAGCGACGCCCCGCGGGAAAGCCTGACGATCTCGCCGTTGCCCTTGCGAACCCGGACGCCGCCGATGGTCGGCGCTTGCATCTGTTCGTACTCCTGGCGGCGAGCCCGCTTGGACTTCCGCCCCCGGCGCGCCGGACCACCAGGCCGGCCGAAGGCTCCCTGGGTGGTGCCGCGCTGGTTGCGGCTGCCGGGACGGCCACCGCTCGGCATGCTGCTGCTGGGGAAACCGCTACGGGTGCCGCCACGCGGCGGTGCGCCGGTCCGGCCGCTGGGAGCACCTGTACTGCGCCCGGCCGGGGCGCGGCCACGTCCGCCGTACTCACCACCGAGCCCGGCGGACTGCTTGGGCATCATCGCGGGGTTGGGCCGCGGGGCGCCGGGAATGCCGGTGGGCCGCCCGGTCCGCGGGTCGCGGCCCACCGGGGGACGCGGCGGCATCTGGCCGGGTGTCGGCCGACGGGTCTGCATCCCTTGGGTCGAGGAGAACGGGTTGTTGCCCGGTCGAGGGCCGCTGGGCTTGGGTGCGGCCGGCCGAGGTGCGGTCGGGCGGGCCGATGATGCGCTACTCGGTGCTGCTCCAGAGGCGGCCGGGTCAGCCGCGGGCGGTACCGCTGGTCGCTCGACGTGCGGCTGCTCCACTGGCACGCTCGGCGCCGTCGGCTCCGCGGCCGGCGGGGCAATCTCCGTCGCCGGTGCCGGTGCCGGTGCTGTGCCATTCGTCGCTGCGCCGTCAGCCGCGGGGGCTGGTGTCACGGCGGGAAGCGTCTCCGCTGCAGGCACCGTCTCATGCTTGGCGGGGCTCTTTGCTGCCTTCTTGGCCGCCTTCTCTGCTGCGGCGGCCTTCCACTGTTCCCCGTGCAGCTCGGTGAGCCGCCGGGCAACGGGGGGCTCGACCGTTGAGGAGGCCGACTTGACGAACTCCCCCATTTCACCGAGTGCGGCAAGGACGTCCTTGCTCGGCACTCCGAACTCCTTGGCGAGTTCGTGGACTCGGACCTTGGCCACTGTTCTCCTTCGCAGCGGCCCAGGTCGGACGTGGACCGCTAGTTGACGGGCGTGCTCATCTGTCGAAACTCATCGAGCTGTCATGAGCCGCTGCTCCACTTTCGTTCGTCGTCTGCTCCGGTTCCGGACGGGCCCGGATCGTGCTTCTCGATCCACGACCGCAGCGCTGAGGTGTCGGCCGCACCCGAGCGCCGCAGGGCCCTCGGGAACGCCCGTCGGCGCTCGGCTTGGTCAAGACATGTTAGGACGGGATGCAGGTGTGCGCCCCTTCCGGGTCTGCTGGCGTGCTCGTCCGGGAGGACCGACCAGGCCGGCCCGTCGCCGTACGCGACGACTCGCAGCAGATCCGACTTCGCCGCGCGGCTTCGGCACCCCACGCATGTGCGGACCGGTGGCACGCGGCTCATCGGAGGAACAGTCTACCCGCTGTCAGACCCACTTCGCGCCACCTGCGGATCAGGCTGCACGTCGGGCTGCGCTTCCGGCTGCGCTTCCGGCTGCGCTTCGGCCTCATCTTCCGGCTCGACCGCGGGCGGTGCCTCCGCCGGGGCCTCGTCGGAGCGGATGTCGATGCGCCACCCCGTCATCCGCGCCGCAAGCCTGGCGTTCTGCCCTTCCTTGCCGATGGCAAGCGACAGCTGGTACGACGGCACGACGACCCGGGCAGAACGGCTCTCCGCATCGACGACCTGGACCGACTGCACCTCGGCCGGTGACAGTGCGTGCTTGATCATCTCGACGGGGTCGTCGGACCAGTCGACGATGTCGATCTTCTCGCCGTGCAGCTCCGACATCACGTTGCGCACCCGCTGCCCCATCGGACCGATACACGCGCCCTTGGCGTTGACGCCCTCGACCGTGGAGCGGACGGCGACCTTGGTGCGGTGGCCGGCCTCCCTCGCGATACCGCAGATCTCGACGGTTCCGTCTGCGATCTCTGGCACCTCCAGCGCGAACAGCTTCTTGACCAGGTTGGGATGGGAACGCGACACCACGATCTGGGGGCCCCGCAGCCCCTTGCGTGCCGCCACCACCAGGCAGCGGATCCGCTGACCGTGGTCGTAGCGCTCCCCCGGCACCCGCTCAGCCGCCGGCAGGATCGCCTCCACCTTGCCGAGGTCGACGAAGACCATCGAGGGGTCGCGGCCCTGTTGGACGACACCGGACACCACATCGCCCTCCTTGCCGGAGAACTCGCCGTAGCGCGCCTCGTCCTCGGCGTCGCGGAGCCGCTGCAGGATCACCTGCTTGGCGGTGGTGGCAGCGATCCGGCCGAAGCCCTCGGGAGTGTCGTCCCACTCGCGGACCTTCTCGCCGTCTTCGTCGCGCTCCGCGACCCAGACCGTCACGTGTCCAGACTTTCGGTCGAGCTCAGCGCGGGCGTCCTCGTGCGCCCCGGGGGTGCGGTGGTAGGCGACGAGCAGCGACTGCTCGATCGCCTCGACCAGGATGTCGAGGGAGATCTCGCGCTCCCGCTCCAGGGAGCGCAGGACGGCCATGTCGATGTCCATGACTCACGCCCCATCTCCACGCTTGTGTCGCCGGGCACCGTCCTTGCGGTCCGGCCGCTTGAACTCCACCTCGATGCGGGCGGTGCGCACGTCACCGTACGGGATCTGCACCTGCGACCCGTCGACCTCCAGCGTCACGGCATCGTCGCCGGCGGCCACGATGCGGCCGGCAACCTGCTGCCCGTCCACGGTGTCGGCGACGACCAGGCGGCCGACGTTGCGGCTCCACCGACGCGGATGGGTGAGTGGTCGGTCGACGCCGGGAGAGGTGACCTCCAGGGTGTAGGGGCTGTCGCCCATCGGATCGTGTGCATCGAGCACACCGCTGACAACGGTGGTGGCCGCAGACACCTGGTCGAGCGTGACTCCGCCGTCGCTGTCGACAAGGACCCGGACGAGCCGGCGGCGCCCGGCTGTGGAGACCTCGACATCTTCGAGGTCGAGACCCTCGGCGGCCAGCGGGCTGCGCAACACCTCGAGGAGTTCTTGAGCGGGCTGGTGGCCGGTCACGGCAGTCCCTCCCTCTTGTGTTGTTGTCGGGGACCGGTCGCACGGCTGACGGCGGCCGATGCAGTCCTCTTGCCGGTAAGCCTAGTGGGGACGCTGCCGGCTCGACAGTCGCGACCGCATCCACCCGGGGCGGCCGGCAGACGCGGTCGGCTACCGTCGCGGGGTGATCGACGAGGCCGCTCCCGGCAGGGAGGGTAGCCGAGTGGACGTCAGCCGCCGGGGGTTCCTGCGGGCGGCCTCGATGGGCGCGCTCGGTCTGGGCGGCGCGGCGCTGGTCTCGGCCCTCAACGGCTGTGCCGCCGGCCATCGCGGCACAGGACCCGAGGCGGGCGGTCGATCGGGTACGACGACCGGTCGGACAACACCGCCGGCGCCCGACGTGCGGCTGGTGCTTGCAGCCTCCGCCGCCGAGGCGGAGCTGGCCGACTTCTGCAGCGCGGCGCTGAAGGCGCAGCCGGCGTTGAGCGCGGTGCTGCAGCCACTTCGGGTCCGCCAGCGGGAGCATCTCCTCGCGCTGCAGGCAGCGGTGGTCGGCGCCGGGCCGTCGACTGCCGGACCGAGCACGCCCAAAGCGCCGCGCACCCCCACCGTCCCCCGCCACGCCGCAGATGTCGTCGACGAGCTGAAGCGCCTGCTGTCGGTCGCCGAGCGCCAACGCTTCGACGAGTGCCTTGCTGCGGAGTCGGGGTCGTTGGGCCGCATGCTCGCCTCCGTGTCGGCGTCGCACGCCCAGTCGCTTGTCGTGCTACGGCGGTCGTCGTGACGCCGACCCTCAAGGCCCTTCAGCGCTGCCTGGCGGCCGAACACGCCGCCGTCTATGGCTACGGCGTTGTGGGGGGCGTGCTGGCGGTCACCACCAACCAGTCGTCGGCGTGGGAGAAGCTCGCGGTGTCGGCGTACGACGCCCATCGCGCGGCACGCGACGAGCTGGTCGCGCGGATCAGCGGTCTCGGCGCGACACCGTTGGCGTCGCTGCCGGCGTACGGGCTGCCGTTCCAGGTCCACACGACCGCGGACTGCCGACGGCTGGCTCGGCTGCTCGAGGACAGGTGTGCGGCGGTCTACGCCGACGCGGTCGCCGACACGGCGAGCACCAACCGGCAGTTCACGGCGCTGGGACTGCGAGCGTGCGCCGAACGCGCAGTGCAGTGGGGCGGGGCGGTTGTGGCCTTTCCCGGCGCCTCCGACCTGTAAATCTCTGCCGGCTTCGGCCACTCTCCCGTCCCTGCACCGGCATCGGCCACAGTCGCTCAGCGCCAGCGGGCGATGGCCTCCGGTACCTCGGACAGCCGGTCGATGACCGCGTCGGGCTCGCCGACGGTGTGCCCGATCTGGCTTGCCGGGATGTCGCTGTGCGGCAGGAACACCGCCTTCATGCCGACGGTGTGTGCGCCGTAGACGTCGTCGAAGAGCCGGTCACCGACGAAGACGCAGCGCATCGGATCACCGACGCCGACCGCTCGGGCTGCCGAGAGGAACGCCTCCGGGTGCGGCTTGGTCCACGGGATCTCGCTGGTGTAGACAGCACCGTCGAAGAGGTCGAGCACCCCGTCGCGGTCGAGGATCTCCTCGTGCCAGGTGCGTGGCCAGACGGTGTTGGACAGGACGCCGACCTTGATCCCGTCAGCGCGGAGGCGCTTCACCATGCCGGGCACGTCGGGGTCGGTGTAGGTCGCGTCGTCCCAGAACGACCGGTAGGCCGCCAGCGCCGCCTCCGTGGAAACGACGTCGGCCAGCGCGCAGATCTCGGTCATGGTGGCGCTCTGGTGCTGCTCGCGCGCCCGCTTCCAGACCGCCTCGGCGGCTGCACACAGCGCGGCGGTGACAGCCTCGACCCGCTCCGGAGCGGCGACTTCGGCCAAGGCGCGCCACTCGGCGACCGGGTCGATGCTGCGCCACGGGGTCAACGTCCCGCCCCAGTCGAAGATGACGGCGTCAACCGCCACGCACGACTCCGGTCAGCTGAGCAACCGCGTCTTCGACGGCCACGTCGGCACGCTCGCCGGTGGCCCGGTCGCGGACCTCGACGACGCCATCGGCCAGGCCGCGGCCGACGACGACGATCGTCGGCACGCCGATCAGCTCGGCGTCGGCGAACTTGACGCCGGGCGACACCCGCCGGCGATCGTCGTACAGCACCTCCACACCAGCCGCCGACAGCTCGGAAGCGAGCCGGTCTGCGGTTTCGAAGATCGCGGCGTCCTTGCCGGTCGCGACGATGTGCACGTCGGCCGGCGCCACCTCGCGCGGCCAGATGATGCCGGCGGCGTCGTGGGACCCCTCGACGATCGCGGCGACAGCGCGGGAGACACCCACGCCGTAGGAGCCCATCGTGACCACGACGAGCTTGCCGTTCTCGTCGAGCACCTTGAGGTCGAGCGCCTCGGCGTACGTGCGGCCGAGTTGGAAGATGTGGCCCATCTCGATGCCGCGGGCGCTCTCCAAGGGGTGGCCGCAGCGCGGGCAGGCGTCGCCTTCGCAGACCTCGGCCGCCTCGATGGTGCCGTCGGCGGTGAAGTCACGGCCGGCGACCAGGTCGATGACGTGCCGGCCCGGCTGGTTGGCGCCGGTCACCCACCGCGTGCCGGTGACGACCCGCGGGTCCAGCAGGTAGCGGATCCTGCTGCTGCCCTTCTCGCCGAGCGCACCGGGGCCGATGTAGCCCTTGACGAGGTCGGGATGGCGCGCGAACTCCGCCTCGTCGAAGGCGGCCACCTCGGCCGGCTCGACCTGGGCGCCGAGCCGCTTCATGTCGATCTCGCGGTCGCCCGGAATGCCGACCGCGAGCGGCTCGCGCGTCCCGTCGCCGTGCACCACCATGACCAGCACGTTCTTCAGCGTGTCGGCGGCCGTCCATGGCCGGTCGTCGCGCGCGAAGTGCGCATTGAGGTGGTCGACGAGCGTGTCGATGGTCGGAGTGTCGGGCGTGTCCTCGGCGTGGGCGGCCGGCGCCTCGTCGTAGGGGATCGGATCGGGTACGGAGACCTTGACCGCCTCGACGTTGGCGGCGTAGTCGCAGTTGGTGCACCGGACGTAGGTGTCCTCGCCGTTGTCGGCCTTCGCGAGGAACTCCTCGCTTGCCGAGCCCCCCATCGCGCCCGACATCGCCGCGACGATGACGTAGTCGAGCCCTAGCCGGTCGAAGATCTTGACGTAGGCGCCGCGGTGGGCCTCGTAGGAGCGCAGGAAAGCCTCGTCGGAGACGTCGAAGGAGTAGGAGTCCTTCATCACGAACTCGCGACCGCGGAGGATGCCGGCGCGGGGCCTCGGCTCGTCGCGGTACTTGGTCTGGATCTGGTACAGCGACACCGGAAGGTCCTTGTATGACGAGTACAGATCCTTGACGACGAGGGTGAACATCTCCTCGTGCGTGGGCCCGAGGAGGTACTCGCCGCCCTTGCGGTCGGTGAGCGTGAAGATGCTGTCGCCGTAGTCGGTCCAGCGACCGCTCGCGTCGTATGGCTCGCGCGGCAGCAGCGCCGGGAAGTGGAGCTCCTGGGCGCCGATAGCGTCCATCTCCTCGCGGACGATCTGCTCGACCTTGCGGAGCACCCGCCAACCCATCGGCAGCCAGCTGTAGATACCCGGCGCCGCCCGGCGGATGTAGCCGGCGCGGACCAGCAGCTTGTGGCTCGGGACCTCGGCATCGACAGGGTCCTCGCGCAGCGTGCGCAGGAACAAGGTCGACATCCGCACGATCACCGTGGCGCTCCTTCGTCAGTGCCGGCCGGGCAGGCGGCGTCCCGAGGATATCCGCAGCGGCCGGCCCGGCTCACCTGTGATTTCGCCGGACATCACCAACCGGACGAGGTGGGAGGGTCAGCGGGCTTCGGTGACGCCGTCTTTGAAGGCGCCGAGCAGGTCGACGTCGTGGCGGACCCGCGCCTGAGTGGCGAGCAGCTCGGCGCGCAGTCCGGCGTACTGCGGTTGGTGCAGGGCCCGCTGCACGTCGAGCCACCGCATCGGATGGGCGCCGGGGTCGGCGTAGTCATAACGGCTGATCATCGTCGGGATGTATTGCACCTTGCCGACGACGTAATGGCCGTCGGGTCGCTGGTCGAACGTCACCTTGCAGGTGTTGCCGTCGTAGACCCCATCGCCGATCATCGACGTCAGCTGCTGGGCGATCGCGTTGCCGAGCCCGTAGACGACCCACGTGCCGTTGACCTTGTCGTAGGGCTGCACGACGTGGGCGTGGTGGCCGTAGATCATCGTGATGTCGGGGTCCTTCGTCAGTTGGTCGGCGATCTGCACCTGGTAGCTGCTCGGCGCGTGGATGTATTCGTCGCCCCAATGCAGCGCGACCATCACGATGTCGGCGCCCTCGGCGCGCGCCCGGTGCGCCATCGCCTCAATTTTGTTGACGTTGATGATCGGCACCGACCACGGTTCGGCGGCGGGCAGCGGCAGCCCGTTGGTGCCGTAGGTCGCACCGATCAGCGCCACCTTGACGCCCTTGACGTCGAGGATCAGCGGCTGACGTGACGCGGCCTTGCTCGTCACCGTGCCGAAGTGTGCGAGGCCGGCGCGGTTGAAGTCGTCGATGGTCCGCTTGATGCCGTCCCAGCCCTGGTCGAGGCTGTGGTTGGACATCGTCGTACAGGCGTCGTATCCCTCCCACTTCAGCGCTGGCACAACCGCCGGCGGCACCGCGAAGATCGGGTACGACGAGAACGGCCCGCCCTTG
>JAICMS010000174.1 GCA_025929075.1 Propionibacteriales bacterium | reverse complement strand
GACACGCCCGAAGTCGTGTGCCTACACCAATTCGTGTTTCGGAGCCCCCTGCAAGTGGCTGACCTGCACGTTTCGCCTCAGAGAGAGCCGCATGTGCCCATCATCTGCGGAAGTCGGGTCTTCGCCTTCTTCAAGCGGTGGGCGAACGATCCGCGCACCCGTGCCAGCAAGAAGTCCTATCTGCGAGACCTCGAGCGCGGCTCCTTGCCGGAGGTGTCCTTCATCATCCCGAGCTACACCCGAGGGTGGGACGAGCACCCGCCGGCCGACATCCAGGTCGGCATGCGCGTTCCGACCTGGGTGATTTCGCCGCACGCGAAGCCGCGGCACCTGGAACCAACGGTGTATGAGCACGTCTCCATCTTGAAGTTCCTCGAAACCTTGTTCGGCCTGCCGACGTTGGCCTCGATCAACCACCGCTTCGACGAGCGCACGCCCGGCGGCCCGAACAACGAGGCGGCCAGCGGATACCCGTTCGGACCCGCAGCGCCGCCCCGCGACCGTCTCGACGACATCGGCAACCTCATGGAGTGCTTCGACTTCTAACGGAGGGTGTCCGACTCCTCAGGCCCGGGACCTCGGCGTGCGCATTCACATGGCCGATATGCGGATGTCGCAGCAGAACCGATCAGCCGCCGATCAGCCCTGAGCCCGTGGGCGGTGTGCAAGTGCGCAGTTTGCCGAGCTGTGTGAGCGGTGAGGCAGCGTGGCCGACCATGCGCGCGGGCGTGGGCACGGCTGTGTGACAGGGGAGTAGCAACGTTCGAGGCAGTGATTGTGAGCGTCTGCAGCGCGACGGCACGTCGGCTGTCCATGCCACCTATCGCTTGTATACGGGGTGCAACATTCTCCCGACGGAGACTATCGGCGCGCGAAGTACACGTCGGGATCGTGCCGGCCGGCTGGGTGCATGAAGTTGGTGACTTTGTTGCGGTTGTCGCCCCAGGCGAGGTACAAGTGGCCGGCGGAGGCGACGTTGGCGATGTAGTCGCCCATGTACCCGAAGGCCATCTGTGGGTCGAACTGCGGCACGGTGGTGACGCCGGGGAATGGTCTGGTGGTGACGGCCTTGGCGATGAAGTGGCGGCCACTGTCGGTGGAGTCGGCCAGCACCATGTCCAGGGTGTTGTCGCCGTTGCGCCGATAGTAGGCCAGGTGCAGCCCTGCGGAGTCGATCGACATCGCCGGCTGGGTCTCGTCGCTGTTGCCGCCGGTGACCAGGCGCGTCGACCAGGTGGCGCCGGCGTCGGTGGAGGTGGCGAGCCGGATGTGTGAGTGTCCGGTGCCGCCGTCGTTCCAGGCCGCCCACATGGTGTCGCCGCGCATGGCCAGCACGGGGAACTCGATGGTGCGCACCAGCTTGCCCGGGCCGAGCTCGAGGGCGCCGTCGGGGGTGGCAGGGACGACGGTGGCGATCGTGTGGCCCTTGTCGAACGTCCGGCCGGCGTCGGTCGAGCGGAAGATGACCTCGGCGAGCTTCACCTGCCCCCCGGTGCAGTTCGGGTCGTTGACCGTGATCTTCTCGGCGGCCACGTAGAGGGTGCCGCTAGCCGGGTCGACCATCGGCTGCGCGCCGATGTACTGCCCGAAGCTGCACGAGTCCTCGTTGCTGGTGATCTTGTCGGCGTAGTGCAGCGACCAGGTCTTGCCGTGGTCGGTGGACACCGAGACCGGTAGGCCGTTGTAGAAGGTGCCGGACTCGTCGAACACCGAGTCGTCCCAGGCGTCGTACAGGTTGTCGCGGGAGGGTGCCTGCGGGGCGGGTCCGACGGTGAGCGCGTCCTTGTCGCCGGCGTAGAACAGGGAGTCGTCATTGGGCGAGGCGAGCGTCGGGGTCGACCACGTCTTGCCGCCGTCGTGGGAACGGCTGACCGCGACCTCCAGATTGCCGACGTCGCCGCCGTAGGTCAGGGTCGAGTAGTACATCCGCCCGGCCCGGTCCGAGGTCATCCATGGGTCGCCGAGGTTCACGAAGGACGGCGGGTTCGGGAGGCTGCCCCCGTCGTGGAAGCTCCTGCCCCGGTTGGTGGAGTAGCCATAACCGTCGAAGTCGAAGCCGTCGGTCAGCCCGAACAATGCCCTCTGGCTGTCGTTGTAGCCGACCGCCACGTGCCGGCCCGCTACGGCCACCGTCGTCTCGCTCTGCGTGGTCTGGTCGACCTGGTGGGTGTCGGCGTGCGGATTGTTGACACGCACGTTCCTCAGCCCGGCGCGCGGCAGCGGCGCGGCCACCGCCTCGGGGCGCAGGGCACCGGTCACGGCCTGGTCGTCCTCGCCGACGCCGCGACCGGGACTGCTGATCTCCCCGGCCGTTACGTGCAGCGCCCGACGGTAGGCCTGGGTCGCGAACCGGTCATGCTGGTGGGCCAGCAGCGTCTTGGCCAGCGCCTCGTGGTCGGGTGTGGTCGATCCGGTCTGGGCCGCGACCCGGCCGCCGCTTCCAGAGGTCGTGGCAACCACTCCGGCCACCATCACGCAGGCGACCGCGGCCACCATCACGGCAGACTTCAACGAGCGTGCATGCATGATCCAGTCCCCGTTCCCCGGCCGGCTTGGGCCACCCGACGGCCGTCTTAATTGCTTTACCATCCTCCCTGACGAAGCCGATCACAAGAGGACGATGTGATGCCTAACAAGGGCATATCGGAGCCCAACCGCCCAAAAAATTTGACGCTGCCTCTGGCCGGTATCCCGGGCCGACCGGTACCTGGCGTCCCGCACCCGGGGCGCGGCATTGCCGCCCGCGTCGACAAGACGGCCCACTCCTACCTAGCGGCACTCATCCTGGCCGCGGCGCTGTTCTGGACAGGATGACGGGGTTCACCGACACGCCCTGGCTAGGCCGTTCAGCAACGAAGCCAAGCAGCTGGCGAGGACCGACAACACGGACGCACGCCACGCGGTAAGACACACGGATGCGAACGCACAGGCCGCCGCCCGGCGCCTTGCCGACACGAGATCGTGCCAAGAGCACCTGCAGCGAGGTGGCGTCTCCACCGGCGGACTTCAGTCACCCCAACGTAAACCAGCGCACCCTTCGGCGCATCGGCCGCAAAAGCAAACACCTTCTGCACCCGAACGTCGGCCTCGGCGCTTATCACGAGCCGGGTTATCATCCGAGGCTGGTATGTATGGTCGATAGTGCCGGGCCTTGTGTACCGGCAATCGGAGATCCTTTGGTGCCAATCCTGGATATCAGCGAAGTCATCGACAAGGCCAGCCCAAGGCACTGATGCGTTGCGCAAATGTATCAACCGAGGAGACAGTAATGCCCCGTCGTCAAGCCGCCTGATGTGGCCATTGCAATTCTGGCAGCGTGAGCCGAGCGCATCGACGAATTCGAGAACTATGAAACGCGGAGGGCCAGGTGAGTTGGAAACACCTCAGGCACTTCACGACGTGAGCCGAGGGGCTGGCGGCTGTGAGGTCCACTGTAAACCTCCCGCCAGGCTGGAGGGAGGCGACACCGGGTAGGTGACGTTCCATGCGAGCGTGATACCTATATCGCGGACAACGCCATCGAACTTGGCGAGGATAGCGACGATGTGAGGCTGCTCTTGGAGCGATGGGATGGGGACGGGTGCTCATCCAACATCGGCTTCCGCAGTGACGTAACCGACGCGTGAACCGGTTGGTCCCCCAGCTCCACCAAGCGAAGGCCGAGGCTCGACGAATAGAACTCTGGCACCCGTTGATGTCACGACGCTGGCAGGTGGAACCGGACGTACCCGTGGGCGGAGACGGGTTGTCGTGCTACGTTCCAACCGCTCCACGCGAAGGGCTCGCCACGAGCGACCGAGGTAAACCATGAGCAAGCCGACGATGTTGGCCGTCGACGACGACCCGCAGGTGCTTGCGTCCATCTCGCGCGACCTCCGGTCGCGCTATGCGGGCGAAT
>JAICMS010000148.1 GCA_025929075.1 Propionibacteriales bacterium | reverse complement strand
GCGGCAGGCTGGCGACGTGTCCTCGTCATGGTCGCGCCGCCCTATCCGGACGGGGAGCGGTCTCGCCCGACATCGTCGAAGCCGGCGGGCGCGGCTCGCGTTCACTGACGGCGGTCGATCGGTCCTCCGGCCGGCGGTCGTGGCGGCGGTGATCGCGAGCCTGCTGATCGTCGGGTACGTCGTGGGCATGCCGCCATTCGGGCCTGGCCACGCCGATTACGGGAGCGCATCTCCCGGCGCTGGCGCGGGCATCGCCACCGCCGTACGTCGTGATCAAGGCGATCGGCTGCCGCCAGCGGGACGACACGCGGCCGCGTCGACTACTGCGCCTCCCGCTCTGGTCCCGCCTCGGCTATCTCAGCCGGCCCCTTTCGTGGGGTCGGCGGCGCTCGGGGCGAGACATCGACTCGTCGGACCTGACACTGCGGGGCGGGCCGACCGCACAGCGGCCGAACGGCCGACGACGGCCGCTGGGTGGCGTGCGGTTCTCGATGCGGTCGACTGGCGGCGTCAACGAGCCTGGCATCACGGCGATCCGTCGGCGTTGTCAACGGTGTTCGTGTCGGGATCGGCGGAACTAGCGGCGGACCGGCGAGCTCTGCTGAGCTATGTACGCCGAGGGCTGCACGTGGACGGGGTCGCCACCTCTTATCAGGTGGTGGCTGTCAAGCGCTCCGCTGCCGGCTCGGCCACTCTGCTGGTGGTCGACCGCCTGGGCCATGCGGTGGCTCGCGACGACAGCGGACACCACGTCGCGCTGCCGAACGATCACCCCACTCGCCACCGCATCACTCTGCGGCTGGTCGGCGGAGCTTGGCTGATCGCCTCGGTCGAGAGCGCCTAACTCAGAAGCCGCCTGATGCCCAAAGCTCAAGCAGACGCGCGCCGGTCAGCGGTGCGGGAGGGTGGCGTTCAGCTGGCTGACCAGGTCCGGCTGTTCGAACTCGAAGCCGGCGTCGAGGAGCCGCCGTGGCTGCACCTTCAGGCTCCCGAGCAACTGGCCGGACAGGTCTCGGCCCAGCGCCAGACGCACGGCAGCTGCAGGAACCGACATCACAGTGGGTCGTCGAAGCGCTCGTCCCAGAGCGACGGTGAGGTCGGCGTTCGTTGCGGGCTCGGGCGCGGCCAGATTGACCGGGCCGTCAACGTCGCCGTATTCAGCAAGCCATCGGATGGCCCGCACGTAGTCGTTGAGCGAAATGCTCGGAAACCACTGCCGACCGCTGCCGATCGTGCCGCCGACACCGAGGCGGAACGGCACGAGCATCGGCTTCAGGGCCCCGCCCGACCGATCCAGGACCACGGCGGTGCGGATCATCACCACCCGCTGACCGGCCTCTCGCGCGCGGGCCGTCGCGTCCTCCCAGTGGCGGACCACATCGGCGAGCAGTCCATCGCCGGGCGTCGATTCTTCGGTGAGTAGCTCGTCACCGCGGTCGCCGTAGTAGCCGACTGCACTCGCGTTGATGAGGGTCACTGACCGCCCGACGTCGCGCAGCGCCCTGGCGAGCGTCTGGGTCGTCGCGACCCGGCTGTTGAGCAGGGTGCGCTTGTACGACGACGTCCAGGGCCAGTGGCCAATCGGCGCGCCGGACAGATTGACCACCACGTCGACGTCGTCGAGCGCAGTGGGCGGCAGGCCGACGCCGTACGGGAACCACTGGACCTCCTCGGGTGAGGCAGGCGTCCGGCGGACGAGCTGCCTGATCTCGTGCCCGGCATCTGCTAGGTGCCGACGCAACGCCGTACCGAGAAACCCTGACGACCCCGCAAGCAAGAACCGCATTGGTCCATAGTGCCCAGGAGTGGCGCCGGTCACCGCCTTGCCCACAGCGCCGCAGCACCCCAGGCCGCCGAGGGCCACGGTTCGCACCTCCTCGGCGGAAGGGGAGGGGGTGCTAGAAGCCGAGCTCGGACTCGAAGTTGGCGTCCTCGAGCCGCTCCTTGACCGCAGTCAGGAACCGCGCAGCGTCGGCGCCGTCGACGAGCCGGTGGTCGTAGGTGAGCGCCAGGTAGCACATCTGTCTGACCGCGATCGTCTCGCCCAGGTTGGGGTCGTCGATCACGACGGCCCGCTTCACCACGGCGCCGGTGCCGAGGATGCCCACCTGCGGCTGGTTGATGATCGGCGTATCGAACAGCGCGCCGCGGCTGCCGGTGTTGGTCAGCGTGAACGTGCCACCGGACAGCTCGTCGGGGCTGATCTTCGACTCGCGGGTGCGCGCCGCCAGGTCGCTGATCTTGCGCGCCAGCCCGGCGATCGACAGGTCGCCCGCGTCTTTGATCACCGGCACCATCAGGCCACGCTCGGTGTCGACGGCGACGCCAAGGTGCTCGGCGTCGTGGTAGGTGACCGTCCCCTCGTCGGTATCGATCGACGCGTTCACCTGCGGGTAGGTCTTCAGTGCGTCGATCGTCGCCTTGGCGAAGAACGGCAGGAACGACAGCTTGACGCCCTCACGCTGCTCGAAGCCTGCCTTGACCCGCGCGCGCAGCCTCGCGATCGCTGTCACGTCGACCTCGACGACCGTCGTGAGCTGGGCGGAGATCTGCAGCGACTCGACCATCCGGGCGGCGATGACTGTGCGCATCCGGCTGAGCTTCTCGGTCTTGCCGCGCAGCGCACTCGCTGCCGCCGCCTGCTCAGGTGCCGGACCACCGCCGGCTGCTTCGGTCGGCGCCTGCTTGGCCGAAGCGGTCTGCGCTGCGGTCTGCTTGGCGCGCTCGGCCGCTTCCAGGACATCCTGCTTGCGGATCCGCCCGCCAACCCCGGTGCCGGTCACCGACTGCAGGTCGACGTCGTGTTGCGCGGCGAGCTTGCGGACCAGTGGGGTCACGTAGCTGCTCGGGCCGCTTTCCGCGCCCTCTCCGGAGGGCCGGTCTGCTGTGGCGGGTACGGCGCCGGACTGGCCACCCTGCGAACCGTCACCGCTTTGCCGGCTCGTCTCGGCGGATGGCTGCTCTCGCGACGGCTGCGGCGCGGCCTCGGCCCGCGGCTCCTCGGGCTGCTCGGCCGGTTCGGCTGGCTGGGAATCTTCGGCTGCTTGAGCCGGCTCAGCAGGCTCGGCGGGTTGAGCCGGGTGCGGTTGCTGCGGCTGGCCCCCTTCCTCTGCGCCGCCGGAGTCTTTCTGATCCTGCTCGTCGCGGCCATCCGCGCCGCCGGTGGCGGCGCCCTGGTCGCCGACGACTGCGAGCACAGCACCGACTTCGACGGTCTCGTCCTGGTCGACCCTGATCTCAAGCAGCTTGCCGGCTATGGGGGACGGGATCTCGGTGTCGACCTTGTCTGTGGAGACTTCGAGCAGCGGTTCGTCGACGGCCACGTCGTCGCCGACAGACTTCAGCCACTGGGTGACCGTGCCCTCGGTCACGCTCTCGCCGAGAGCCGGAAGCTTCACTTCGGTCGCCTGGCCACCCGATCCGCTGCCGCCACCGGCATCCGCACGCGACGCCGGCGCCTGCTCAGACGGAGCCTGCTCAGTGGCGCCCTCGTCGGAGCGAGCGTCTCCTTCCTGCGCTGAACCCTGTGCTGCCCCGCCGGTCGTCGCCTCCTGCTGGCCAGCCCACTCACCGGACTCCTCGCCACCACCGGCCGGTTGCTCCGACGGCTGCTCGGCCGGCTGCTCGGCCGGTTGCTGGGACTGCTGCCCCGACTCGGATTCCTGCGCCGCCTTGGCGGCCTGGTCATCGTCGCCACCCCCGCCCCCCGCCGTACCTGACTCGCTCTCGTCGCCGACCAACGCCAGCACAGCACCCACTTCGACGGTCTCGTCCTGGTCGACCCGGATTTCAAGCAGCTTGCCGGCGACGGGGGACGGGATCTCGGTGTCGACCTTGTCTGTGGAGACTTCGAGCAGCGGTTCGTCGACGGCCACGTCGTCGCCGACCGACTTCATCCACTGGGTGACGGTCCCCTCCGTCACGCTCTCGCCGAGAGCCGGAAGCTTGACTTCAGTCGCCATGTCGGTCGAGGTCCTCTCGTCGTGCGCGGGAGATCGGGTACGTCGGGTCGCCACCGCCAGCGTTTCGACCAGCCTATCGACGCTGCCTCAGGAGTGTGCGTGCAGCGGTTTGCCCGCCAGCGCCAGGTGTGCCTCGCCCAGCGCCTCGCTCTGCGTGGGGTGCATGTGGATCAGGGACGCGACATCGTCGGGGAACGCGTCCCAGTTGACGATCAGCTCAGCCTCACCGACGAGCTCGCCGACGCGGGCGCCCACCATGTGGACTCCCACAACTGGGCCGTCGACCTGGCGGACGAGCTTGACGAAGCCTGCCGTCTTGAGGATCTGGCTCTTGCCGTTGCCCGCGAGGTCGTAGGTGAGAGTCTCGACGCCGTCGTCGCCGAAGCGCTCGTTCGCCGCGTCCTCGGTGAGCCCGACCGATGCGACCTCAGGGTCGCAGTACGTGACCCGGGGGATGCCGGACTCGTTGATCGGCGTTGGTGACAGGCCGGCGATGTCCTCGGCGACGAAGATGCCGTGCGCGAACCCGCGGTGGGCGAGCTGCATGCCGGGGACAAGGTCGCCGACGGCGTAGACGTTCGGCAGGTTGGTGCGCAACCGCTCGTCGGTGAGCACGTAGCCCCTGTCCATGGCGACGCCTACATCGTCGTACCCGAGATCCTGGCTGGCCGGTCCGCGTCCGACGGCCACAAGCAGGAGGTCGGCTTCGAAGATGTCCCCAGATTCCACCGTGACCTTGACACCGTCGTCGATCTTCTCCACCGATCTAAAGGGCGTGCCTGTCTTGAAGGCGATGCCGCGCTTGCGGAACGCCCGCTCGACCGCTTTCGACGAGGCAGGGTCTTCTGCAGCGACAAGCCGGGGCAGCGCCTCGATGATCGTGACGTCTGCGCCGAGCGATCGCCAGGCGGAGGCGAACTCGACCCCGATGACGCCGCCGCCCAGCACGACCACACGGTCGGGCACCGTCTCCAGCCGGAGCGCTTCGTCGCTGGTGAGCACCCGCTGACCGTCGACCTCCAATCCTGGAAGGGACTTCGCCACCGAGCCGGACGCGAGCACGACATGCCGGCCGACGTACCGGCGGCCGGCGACTTCCACGGTGTCCGGCGCGACGAGTCGGCCGTGCCCTGCGAGCACGGTCACCTTGCGGCCCTTGATCAGTCCTTGGAGGCCCTTGTAGAGCCGGGCGACGACGCCGTCCTTGTACGAGTTCAGGGCACTCATGTCGACGCCGTCGAGGGTCGCCTTGATGCCGAACTGGCCGGCATCGCGCGCCGCATCGGCGACTTCGGCGGCGTGCAGCAGTGCCTTGGTGGGAATGCAACCACGGTGCAGGCAGGTGCCGCCCACCTTGTCCTTCTCGACGAGGGCGACCGAAAGGCCGAGCTCTGCGGCCCGCAGCGCGCAGGCGTAGCCGCCGCTTCCACCACCGAGGATGACGACGTCGAAGCTCTCCCCGCTGTCTGCCACCGCGTCCTCCTGTCTCGT
>JAICMS010000073.1 GCA_025929075.1 Propionibacteriales bacterium | reverse complement strand
TGGAGGTGCTTCCCCGACGGGGAGACGCCGCTGCTGCGTTTCTCGACGCTGACCCTCGACACGACCAGTTCTCCGCCGCACCTGGTGATGGCTGAGTTCTGCAACGGTCAGGACGGTGGAGCCGACTCCGACTGGCGCTGTCCCTACGACCCGCAGAGCCGCACGGCCGGCCGGGTTGTGGGCTGGCAGCTCGGCCCGGACGACAAGCTCGTCACCGACGGCATCCTGGCTGTTGCCGACCGCGCGTACGTCGCGAACGTCCAAGGGATCCAGGGCTTGGCGACCGGGGTCGACGGCCCTGGCACCTACCTTTTCTCACAGGGCAGTGGGCGGCTGCAGCGGATCGGCACCAGCTCCGACTACCCGCCGCGCGTCTGGCGCTACGACGTCACCCGGCAGTTCGTGCACGCCGACGAGGGAATCGTCGTCGACCACTCCGACCCGTCGAACCCCTGGCTGTGGGTGGCGACGGAGAACAGCAACGAGTACGCCGACGGCGACGGCATCTACGTCGGCCGCGGCATCTTTGCCGACGACTACAGCCGCTACTCGGCGTCAGCCACCGACTGACCCAGCACTACAACAGCCAGACGAGGGAGATCCTCACGCTCGACCATCGACACTTCAGCGTCCTTCGGACATTGGACAGGCAACGATTCCGCATCGTGCCTGCTTGATTTGGGTCACCGGGGCACAATGTCCGGACGGTAACGATGCCTGGCTTCCGCGGTTGACAGCGCGTCTAACGTCTAGGTGACCGACCCAAGTCGAAGGGGACATTGATGAAGAAGGCGTTGGCGCTGGCCGCCGTTGCACTGCTGGCCGGCTCGCTCACTGCCTGCGGGGGGAGTTCGAGCCCTTCGGCAGGGGGGCCGTCGAGCGGCGGCAACGGCGGCATCACACACAGCCCGGGCAACCCGACCCAGAGCAGCACCAACGACGGCGGCAGCGGCCTGGGTGGAGGCGGCGACTACTGCGCCGCGCTGCGCGACGCCAGGGCGCAGTTCCAGGCCTTCAGCTCCGACAAGCTGACCGACAGCAAGTACAGCTTCCTGCAGGCGAAGGTTGCCCAGATCGAGGCGTCCGCCCCCAGCAGCGTCAAGGGCGACTGGAACGTCCTCTCCCAGACCTTGGAGAAGTACAAGGAGCTCCTGAACTCCGCGGGGCTCAGCTTCGACGACCTGTCGGGCATGCAGAGCGGACAGCTGCCCCCCGGCGTCGACGTGCAGCAGCTCGAGAAGGTCGCCAAGGAGCTCACCTCCTACGCCAAGACGCACGACATCGAGAAGGCGACTACGGACATTCAACAGAACGCTCAGGCCCAGTGCGGCGTCAATCTGAACAAGTGAGTGAGCCGATTGACCGCCCGTCACGGTAACCTGTCGCGGTGAGCTTAGAAGCCCGAAGGGCCCTCGCAGACATCGACCTCTTCGCCGGCCTGTCGCCGAGCGAACTCAGCGACCTGCTCGAGCGCGGCACGACGCTGACCACACCGCCCGGTGGCACGCTGACCGAGCAGGGCAGCACGCAGACCGGGCTGCAGGTGCTGCTCGACGGCACGGCCACCGTCTACGTCAACGGCACCGAACGCGCCACCCTCAACCCCGGCGACTACTTCGGCGAGATCTCACTGATCGACGGATCGCCCAGGTCGGCGACGATCATCGCCGGGTCGGAGGGCTTGCGCACGTTCGCGCTGTCCGCGTTGGCGTTCGCGCCGGTCATCGACACCAACCCGTCGGTCGCCAAGAGCCTGCTGAAGGGGCTGTGCGCGCGGATCCGCTCGCTGGACTCCTCTACCTCAGTGCGCGACTGAGTACGTCGGCGTCCGGGTCCTCCTCGTCGGGCACCGGCGGCAGGTCGTCGGGGTCCAGGTCGGGTTCGACCGGGTCGGGCTCGATGTAGGGCTCGGCGCCCGGGTCGACGTCGGGGTCGGAGACGTCCGGCTCGACGTACGGCTGTGCGCCTGGGTCGACGTCGGGGTCGACGGTCGGGTCGGTCACATCGCTGATCAGCATCTGCGCACCTCCATCGTCGGGGTCACCGTCACACACCGGCGGTTCGGTGCCGTGTCGTGGTACCCGGGCCTACTTGCCCCAAACAACGACGGATCGGAACTCGCTACGTCCTGCAACTAGCGCGCCCAAGCGCTCGCCCTGCAGGACGCAACGCACGTCGAGGCCCAGGTCACCAGACGACGACGGACCGGAGGACGTCGCCGCGGTGCATCTTGTCGAATGCTGCCTCCACGTCACCGACGCCGATGGTCTCCGACACGAAGGCGTCCAGCGGCAGCCGGCCCTGCAGGTAGAGGTCGATCAGCATCGGGAAGTCGCGACTGGGCAGGCAGTCGCCGTACCACGAAGACTTCAACGCACCACCGCGACCGAACACGTCGAGCAGCGGGAGCTCCAGCGTCATCTCCGGCGTCGGCACCCCGACCAGCACCACGGTCCCGGCCAGGTCACGGGCGTAGAACGCCTGCTTCCACGTCTCCGGCCGACCCACGGCGTCGATGACGACATCGGCACCGAAGCCGTCGGTGACGGCCTGCACCGCCTCGACGACGTCGCCGGCAGTGGCGTCGACCACATGGGTCGCGCCCAGCTCACGAGCCTTCTCGAGCTTGCGTACGTCGACATCGACCGCCACGATCCGCGAGGCACCCGCCAACCGGGCACCTGCGATGGCCGCGCAGCCGACGCCTCCGCACCCGATGACGGCGACCGAGTCGCCACGCCCCACGCCACCGGTATTTATCGCCGCTCCGAGGCCGGCCATCACCCCGCAGCCGAGCAGGCCGGCGGCCGTGGCCGGCGCCGCCGGATCGACCTTGGTGCACTGGCCGGCGTGCACGAGAGTCTTGTCGGCGAACGCCCCGATCCCGAGCGCCGCGGACAGCGGGGTGCCGTCCTCCAGGGTCATCGGCTGGGACGCGTTGAACGTGTTGAAGCAGTACCAGGGCCGCCCACGGCGGCAGGCCCGGCACTCGCCGCACACCGCCCGCCAGTTGAGGATCACGAAGTCGCCGGCCGCGACATCGGTGACCCCGCCCCCCACCGTCTCGACGATGCCGGCCGCCTCATGGCCGAGCAGGTAAGGGAAGTTGTCTCCGATCCCGCCCTCGCGGTAGTGCAGGTCGGTGTGGCAGACGCCGCAGGCCTGGATGGCCACGACCGCCTCGCCGGGGCCGGGGTCCGGCACCACGACCGGCACGACCTCGACCGGCGCCCCCTTCTCCCGCGCCACCACTCCAGAGACCGTCTGCGGCATCGCCACTCCTATGACCGTCGGCCACCACCTGAGCCCCGACCCTAGTCGACCGCATTCGCGACCCGACCACGGTCGAGCTGCTCTTCGAATCGCCCGACGTGACGGGGAGCTTCGACGGCGTACCAGTCGCTCGCTTGCTCAATGTCGCGCTCAGCGGCCGCGCGGATGTGGACCGAGTAGGTCAACAATCGGATCAATCCACTGATGCTTCATGCCCGCGCAAGCGGCGGCAGCCCCATTGCGGCCTTCGCCCGAGCGAGGACCGGCGCAGCCTCCGTCCTGGCTCGCTCAGCGCCGAACGCGAGGACGTCCAGCAGCGCCGCCGGATCGGCCTGCAGCTCGGCATAGCGTCGCTGGATCGGAGCCAGCACGTCGACCACCCGGCCCGTGCACTCGGCTTTGAGTTCTCGGTACGTCGACACCCCGGCCGTCACAACATCAGGCGACTCGTCGGTGATGAAGGCGACGATGTCGAGCAGGTTCGAGACACCGGGCTTGGCGGCCGGGTCGTAGCGCACTTCGCCGTCGGAGTCGGTCACCGCGCGGGCGATCTTGCGAGCGATCACCGGCTCCGGGTCGAGCATCCGGATGACGCCCGGCGCCGAGTCTGGGGCCGACTTGCTCATCTTCGCGGCTGGGTCGGCGAGGTCGGCCACTCGAGCCGCCAACGCGGCCCGGGCCAGCGTCGGCACGACGAACGTGACGCCGTACTCCCGGTTGAAGCGCACGGCAAGGTCCCGGGCCAGCTCGACGTGCTGGTCCTGGTCACCGCCAACCGGCACCGACGACGCCTGGTAGAGCAGGATGTCGGCGGCCATCAGGCACGGGTAGGTGAAGAGGCTGGCGCGGGTGCCCGGCTGGCCGCCCTTCTGCTTGAACTGGATCATCCGGCCGAGCTCGCCGACGTACGCGGTCGACTCAAGCAGGTAGGCGAGCTCGACGTGGGCCGGCACCTGCGACTGCAGGAAGACGGTCGACCGCTGCGGGTCGAGCCCAGAGGCGACGTAGAGCGCCGCCGTCTGCAGGGCCAGCTCGCGCAGCCGCCGAGGATCCTGCGGCGTCGTCAGCGCGTGCAGGTCGGCAATGAAGAAGAAGCAGTCGGCCCGGTCCTGTTCCGAGACGAACCGCCGAAGCGCACCGAGGTAGTTGCCCAAGGTGAGCGGTCCGCTCGGCGTGATGCCGGACAGGACGCGCGCACGCCCGGTCGGCGGTCGCTCTCCTGCCGAGCGTGCCGGGTCGGTCGAGCTGGCGCTGATCCCGCCGGTCTTATCGACCGTCGGACCGGCGGTAAGGGTGGGTCGCATGGTCGGCCTCCTCGAGGTAGGAGCCGCCCGGCGGTCGCGACATGACAAAGCCGCCCACGCGGGGCGGCTGCTGTGCTGGCTGCGCAGAGATGATGACCGCCCGTCAGGGCAGCCACCACGCTCCGGCGCAGGTCTTGGTCACATCATGAGTGTAGGACACCAGGGGCGGAGAGCTGCTGTGCCGCCTCGAGCAGCATCGCGTGCACGAACGCCTGCGGCAGGTTCCCACGCATCTGGCGCTGCCTGACGTCGTACTCCTCCGACAGCAGCCCCGGCGGCCCACACGAAGCGCGGGTGCGTTCGAACCAGCGGAACGCGGCCACCTCGTCGCCCTGGTGGAACGCGGCGAGCGCCATCATGAAGCCGCACAGCAGGAACGACCCCTCCGCCTCACCCAGCGGCTGGTCGTCGACGGAGAACCGGTAGACGTAACCGTCCTGCGTCAGGTCGGAGAGGACCGCGTTGTACGTCGCCACCGTCCGCGGGTCGTCGGGAGCCAGGGCACCACGCACCGAGGGCAGCACAAGCGAGGCGTCGACGCCGTCGTTCTCCGCGCTGCGCCGCCACGCCCCCCTTTCGTCGAGGCAGCGGTCGGACGTCTCGGCCAGGATCCGGTCGGCCAGACCCACCAGCCGAGCGGCCTCGCTGGGCAGCAGGTGAGAAGCGTAGGACTTCAGCCCGGCCACGCACGCGAGCCGGGACTGCGTCCACCACGCGTCGTCGAGCTCCCAGACACCGGCGTCCGGCGCCTTCCATCGCCGCTCGATCGTCTCGACGACGACGTCGGCCGCGGTGCGGGCGTCGGTCTCCAGCCGGTCGAAGCGCGCGGCGGCCGCATAGAGCTGCAGCAGCTCCCCGCAAGTGTCGAGCTGGAACTGCCCCTTTACCCAGTTGCCGACAACATCTTTGCCGCCTGGGTAGCCGGCAAGCCCGAGCTCGCGCTCGTGTGGCAACGCGGTGCCGTCGACGCGGTAGGCGGGAGCGATGTCGTAGCCGTGTTCGAGGACACGGGCGGTGACGAACGACAGCGCCGCATCGAGCAACGGGTGGGGCTCCTCGACGGAGACCGCGAGTCCGGCGTAGGACTGGTCGCGGAGCCAGACGTAGCGGTAGTCGTAGTTGCGGCCCGCCTCCGCCCGCTCCGGCAGTCCCAGCGTCACCGCCGCCACCATCCCGCCGCCGTGGCTGGTGAGACCGCGCAGCACCGCATAGGAATGGCGCGCGTCGCGAGGCGCGACGGCGTTGTCGAAGTCCGGAACCGCCTCACTCCACGAGTGCTCGGTCCCGCGCCAGGCACCGTCCGCGTCAACCGGTTCGCCGAGCCGCGAGTTGCTGATCTCGAGCACCAGGTCGTGGTGACGGCCGCTCTTGACAGTGACCTCGAGCAGCAGTCGGCCATCGCCGACCTCGACCGCCTCTCCGGCTCCCGTCCACCGGACCCGCAGGTCACCGGTCCGCGCCGTCCAGACACCGTTATCGTCGCGATGCAACTCACGCATCGACCGGCGCCCGAACCCGTCCCGAAGGTCGAGCTGCACCCGACAGGTGACGGTGTCCTCGAGCGCCTGGATCCGCCGCAACAGCACAGTGCGGTGTGGGTCGCCGGGAAAGGCGAGCGCCTCCCGGCACTCCACCGTCGTCTGCGGGGTGACCCACCGACTGCGCCAGATCAGGGTCCCGGGCTCGTAGTAGCCACCCCAGACGAAGGGGTCCACCGGCGTCACCGCATAGCAGCCGCCACCACCGATGAGGCTCGACAGCACCGCGTCGGAGTCCCACCGCGGGGCGCACAGCCAGACGATGTCCCCCCGCGGGCCACACAGTGCGCCGCGCTCGCCGTCCGCGAGCAGCGCATACTCGCGCAGGACGTGGGGCGGGAATTCCCGCCACTCCTCACCGGCCAGCATCCGCGACTCCGCTCACCCTCAGCAGCCTGACACCGGATGGCACTAGTCGTCCTTGTCTGGCAGGAACTCCTGCGCCTTGGTCTTGATCCCCTCCTTGATCACACCCCACCTGCTGTCGTCGCCTTTGAGCATCGCCTCGGCGCTCTTGATCATCTGGTCGAGCGTCGCGTGCGGCGGGATCGGCGGGATGTCTGGGTCGCAGTGAACGTCGAGCACCGACGGTCGATCGGCGGCGAGCGCCTGCTCCCAGGCGCCGCCCAACGCCTCCGGGTCGGTGATGGTCTGCGCGTGCAGCCCGAGACTGGCGGCGAAGCCGGCGAAGTCGACGTCGGGGAGGCGCTGCGACTCCACGAAGCGCGGCGAGCCCTCCATGGCCCGCATCTCCCAGGTCACCTGGTTGAGGTCGTTGTTGTGGAGTACGGCGACCACGAGCCGTGGATCCGACCACTGTTCCCAGTAGTGCTTGATCGTGATCAGCTCGGCCATGCCGTTCATCTGCATCGCGCCATCGCCGACGAACGCAATGACCGGTCGGTCGGGGTTGGCGAACTTGGCGCCGATCGCGTAGGGGACGCCGGGCCCCATCGTCGCCAACGTGCCCGAGAGAGAGCCGCGGACGTCCGGGCCGAACTTCAGCTGTCGGGCGTACCAGTTGGCCGCGGATCCGGAGTCGGCGCTGAGGATCGCGTTGCTCGGCAGGCGGGACGACAGCTCGCTGAAGATCCGCATCGGGTTGACCGGGTTGGCTTCGACCATCGCCTCGTCGTGCATCGTGTGCCACCACGAGTCCACGTTCTTCTCGATCTGCTCGCGCCAGGAGTGGTCGCTCTTCTCCTCCAGCAACGGGAGCAGTTCGGCCAGGGTGCTCGCCGCATCGCCGATCAGGTTGACCTCGTTGGGGTAGCGCATGCCGATCATGGAGGAGTCGATGTCGATCTGCACCGACCGAGCCTGGTCGAGCGCCGGCAGGAACTGGGTGTAGGGGAAGCTCGAGCCGACGATCAGCAGCGTGTCGCAGTCGCGCATCATCTCGTAGCTCGGCCGGGTGCCGAGCAGGCCGATCGACCCGGTGACGAACGGCAGGTCGTCGGGCAGCACGTCCTTGCCGAGCAGCGCCTTCGCCACGCCGGCGCCGAGCCTGTTGGCCACCTCGATGAGCTGCTGGCGAGCTCCGCGCGCGCCCTGGCCGGCCAGGATCGCCACCTTCGAGCCGGCGTTGAGCACCTCGGCAGCACGCCGTACGCCGTCGGGGTCGGCGCTGACGACCGGCCACTCGAACCCCAACGAGGACGGGACCTGCTTGAACGCGTGCTCCGGTGGGCTGTAGGGCATCTCTTGTACGTCGGCGGGGAAGATCAGTGCCGTGCAGGTGCGCTTGGTCAGCGCCACCCGGATGGCCCGGTCGAGCACGTTGGGCAGCTGCTGCGGCACGGTCACCATCTCGATGTACTCACTGGCGACGTCCTTGTACAACGTCATCAGGTCGACCTCTTGCTGGTAGGAGCCGCCCATCGCCGACTGGTTGGTCTGGCCGACGAGCGCCACGACCGGGACGTGGTCGAGCTTGGCGTCGTACAGGCCGTTGAGGAGGTGGATCGCACCCGGGCCGGAGGTCGCCGCGCAGATGCCGACCTTGCCGCTGAACTTGGCATAGCCGACCGCCTCGAAGGCGCTCATCTCCTCGTGCCGCGACTGGATGAACTGCGGCTTGTTGTCCGCCCGCCCCCATGCCCCTAGCAGCGGGTTGATGCCGTCGCCTGCGTAGGCGAAGACCTTGTCGACGCCCCACTCGCGCAGGCGGGACAAGAGGTAGTCGGCGACGGTGGTACTCATGGATCCTCCTCGGGTGAGGGTCGTGCTTAGGGGTGGGTGCTCAGGTCGGTGATGTGGTGGTGGTGAGCCGGTCCGCGACTCGGGCGGCGTTGGCCATGATCGTCAGGGCCGGGTTAGCGGAACCTTGGGTGGGGAAGACGCTGCCGTCGGTGATCAGCAGGTTGCGCACGGCAAAGCTTCGGCAGTCGGCGTCGAGGACGCCGTGACGTTCGTCGGCCGCCATCCGGGCGCCGCCGACGAGGTGGGCGTAGCGCTGGAACGTCATGACCTCGGTCGCGCCCGCAGCCTTGAGGATCTCCTCCATGACTCCTCTGGCCGCTTGGATGAGCTGCTTGTCGTTGTCGCACATCGTGTAGGAGAACTTCGCCACCGGCAGGCCGCGACGGTCCTTCTCCTCGGCGAGGGTGACCCGGTTCTCCGGTTGAGGAAGTAGCTCACACAGCGCTCCAAGGCACGACCAGTGGACGTAGTCGCGCATATAGACCCGGAGGTCGTGCCCCCAATGCCCTTGGCCCGCGACATGCTCAGCCCAGGTGATCGGCAACGGCGAGACGGTCTGGATCGAGAAGCCGCGCTTGTAGGGCTTGCTCGGATCGGTCTCGTAGAAGTCCTCGGTCGACACCTCCGGCGGTGGCGCCTTGTACATCCGCACCTCGTCGTCGAAGCGCCCGCCGGTTTGGGGCGCCCCCTGAACCATCAGGTAGCGACCGACCTGGTCGTAGTCGTTGCACAGGCCGTTGGGGAAGGCATTGGACGCGGAGTTGAGCAACAGCCGAGGCGTCTCGATGCTGTAGCCCGCGACCACGACATGGGCTGCCTTCTGGAAGTGCTCGATCCCGTCCCGGATGTAGTGCACGCCGGTCGCCCGACGGGTGCGCCCGTCGACCTCGATGTGGGTCACCATCGAGTCCGGACGCACCTCCGCCCCATGGGCGAGCGCATCGGGAACGTGAGTGATGAGCGGCGAGGCCTTCGCGTTGACCTTGCAGCCCTGCAGGCAGAAGCCGCGGTAGATGCAGTGCGGCCGGTGGCCGAAGCGACCGTTGGCGATGGCCACCGGACCCACCTTCGCGGTGATGCCGAGCGCGAAGGCGCCGCGCTGGAAGACCTCACCATTGCCGCCGACCGGGTGTGGCGAGTGGGGGTATCGGTGCGGGTCGCCCCAGGGCCAGTCCTGCCCGGCCACCGGGAGCTCGCCCTCGATCAACCCGTAGTAGCTGCGCAGGTCGTCGTACGAGATCGGCCAGTCCGCACCGACGCCGTCGTTTGTGTACGTCGAGAAGTCGCTGGGGTGGAAGCGCGGCGTGTAGCCGGCGTAGTGCACCATCGAGCCACCGACGCCACGGCCGGAGTTGTTGGAGCCCAGTGGCACCGGGTTCTCGCCCGCAATGACCCGTGGCTCCGTCCAGTACAGGCCGTGCGATCCGGCCTCGTCGGAGACCCAGTCGCGGTCGGGGTCCCAGAACGGCCCGGCGTCGAGCGCAGCCACCCGCCAGCCGGCCCGAGCCAGCCGCTGCAGCATCGTGGCGCCGCCGGCACCGCAGCCGACGATGACGGCGTCGAGCTCGTCGGTGTCGTCGTACCGGCGGGCGTCGGCTCGAAGTCCGTGGTTGACCCGGTCCTGACCGAGCGGCAGAAGCCACGCCGAGGCGTTGCGATCGCGGACGCCGTCGGCGGACCCGTCTCTGAACAGATCCAGAACGCCCATGTCAGGTCTGCTTCAGCGGATCGACCTGGTGGTGGTCGGCCACCTCGAATGGCTCGCGACCGCCGATCGTTGCGTTCTTGTAGCCGCGTGGGTAGGCCGGGCCGGGGAAGCCGATCTCGTTCCAAGCCCAGGGGTGGGAGTAGTAGGCGGTGCACGCATAGCGGGTCCACAACGACCACACCCGGCTGGCGGTCATGCCGTGCCACTTGTCGGACTGGAGGTCCTGCACCGCCTGGATGATGTCGGCCTGCTGCTCCCACGCGAGCAGCGCGAAGCCGGTTGGGTGCTTGTCGAGGGCGTCCTTGTCGAGCGCGCCGATCGACTGCTTCCAGGCTTGGCCGTCCTCCGGCAGGTCCTCGTAGCGCCATCCGTCCGTGCTCTCCTCGACCAGCCGTGAGTCGAGCATCTCTAGCACTGGGACCTTCGGGTCCTCGCGCTGGTCGAGCAACTGGTCGAGCAGCGCTCTGGCGATGGCTTGTTCGCTGGGGGTAAAGAAGCGGACGGCGTCGTGAGGCCCCAGCCGCGCGAGCACCACCCCCGCGGTGATCGGGTCCCACATGTGGGTCTGGCTCAGCACGTCGAACCCGGGGAAGCGGGGCTGGTGTCCGCCGGGGGTCACGCCGTTGAGCGAGCTGCGCTTTACCATCAGCGCTCAGCGCTCCCGGCGCAGCAACGAGGCGAGCAGCCCCATCCCGCCGACCATCGTCATCAACAGCGGTGCCAACAGCGGCGGTCCCATCTCGAGGTTGTAGCGGGCGTTGCTCCAGCCGCCCGGGCGCTGGGAGACGCCACGGGCGTGCAGGTAGGTGCCCTGCAAGCCGTTGGCGACGATCGTCGCCGAGGCGAGCGGCAGCAGCGTGTGGGCCGCCCGCTTGCTTGCGAACCCCGCGACGCCGGCCACCGCTCCGACCGGTCCGAGAGCGACGGGCACCCACATCCAGCGGTTGCCGAAACTCGCTCGGTCGTGCTCGAAGAAGATCTCGGCCGCGGTGATCAGCGCTCCACCAGCGGTCAATGCCGAAAGCGATCGCTCAAGCCGCCCGGTGTGTACGTCGGTGACGGCGCGGCCGACGAGCGACTTCTTGGGCCAGCTCATCGGGTCTTGACCATCAGCCCGATGCCGGCCAGGAGCGCGGCCCCGGCGCCGGCGGCCAGCGTTCCGTGATGCTGGGAGGCCCACAGCTGGAAGCTCCGGTTGGACGCCTGGGAGTCGAAGATGCCGTGGGCGCCGAAGTCGCGTCCGCTCTCGCCGTCCGCCGGCTCCCACAGGTTGGTGGGCTGGTCGGCCGGCTTGGGATCGCTGGTCTGCTGGGACTTGAACCCCGTCTTGGCGAGGTAGCGATCGAGGATCCCGGGAGCGATGGCGTTGGCGGCCAGCGTTGCCGCCGTACTCCCTCCGACCCAGTACTCGCGTCGGTGTGGGTTGGCGGCCGCGTAGACGACGGCGTCGGCCGCCACCTCCGGCTGATAGATCGGCGGCACGGGCTGGGCCTGGTGCGGCAGCCGGGACAGCACCCAGCTGAACTGCGGCGTGTTGACTGCCGGCATCTGGACCATCGTGACGTGGACGTTGCTCTTGTCGTGCAGCAGCTCGCAGCGCAGCGACTCGTGGAAGCCCTGGATCGCGTGCTTGCTCCCGCAATAGGCGCTCTGCAGCGGGATGCCGCGATACGCCAGCGCCGAGCCGACCTGGACGATCGTGCCGCGGTCGCGGGGACGCATCCGCTTCAGTGCCGCGGCGGTGCCGTAGACGAAGCCGAGGTAGTTGACCTCTGTCACCCGCTTGAACTCGTCCAACTTGATTTCGGCGAATGGTGCGAAGACCGACGTGAAGGCGACGTTGACCCAGATGTCGATCGGCCCAAGCTCGGCCTCGACCCGGGCAGCGGCCTGCTCCACCTGCTCCGGATCGGCCACGTCGGTGGGGATCGTCAGCGGCTTGCCGCCGGCCTGGCGCACCTCGTCCGCAGCGCCCTCGAGGCCCTTGGATCCGCGGGCAACCAACGCGACATCACAGCCTTGGCGCCCGAAGGCGATCGCGGAGGCACGACCGATGCCTCCGCTGCTGCCAGTGACCACGACGACACGACCCGAACCAGGAAGGGACATGCTTCCCCGCTACCCGATCCGGCTCCGGCTGAAACCGGGCGCTCCGCCGGACCGGACACCGCTTGGCCGTCGAATTCGGGCACTTCGGGTGCCGATTCGCCGGCCAAGCGGTGTCTGGATGGGGGTCAGCCGTCTTGGGCCGGGAGGCTCAGCCACGCAGCCCCGGCGAGGCCGCCGGCGATCCCGGCGCTGGCCAGCGCCAGCCGCCGGTGGCGACGCGAGATGATCGCCAGTCCCACCATCGAGGCGGCATGAAGGAGGTCGACCCGGAGCCCGAGCCGGGTCGTTTCCGCCGAGGGCCGGAGCTGGGAGGCCACCCCTTGGCCGACCTGGCGGACGCCGAGGACCCGGATCACCATGCGCTCCGAGCGGTCGAGCGGCCGCCCCAGCCTGACAAGACTGGCCAGCATCCCTGGACTCGCCAACTCCACCGCCCCCCACGCCAGCCGGACGTTCTCCAGCCGACTCGTGAAGGGCGGCACCGTGTGCCCGAGGACCGAGACATCCATGTTCGAAACCTACCTTCGTCAAGCCTCACTGTTGACCGGCCAAGGTTGCAGGGTCCAGCGGCCAAGGTTGCCGGGTCGACCGGCCAAGCTTGCCGGGTCGAGCGGCCAAGGTTGCCGGGTCGAGCGGCCAAGGTTGCCGGGTCGACCGGCCAAGCTTGCAGGGTCCAGTGGCCACAGTTGGCCGATCCACGCCAATGATCGCCGCGTTGTGGGTATGGGACTAGGGAGATCAGTT
>JAICMS010000075.1 GCA_025929075.1 Propionibacteriales bacterium | reverse complement strand
GATCGACAACTTCGACGCCGCCAACAAGCAGGCGACACATCGCTACGCCGCTTTCTTCCACGCCATGCTCGACGCCGGGGTCTACCTGCCGCCCAGCGCCTATGAGGCGTGGTTCGTCAGTGCGGCGCACGACGACCGGGCGCTGGACCGGGTCGCCGAGGCGCTCCCCGTCGCAGCAGCAGCAGCCGCCGCCGCAACCCCACCGCCACCTGCCGACAACTCCGCCGGAGCCGGCGAGTGAGCACTCCGATGACGGTCGTCCACCTGCTCCGGCACGGTGAGGTCGACAACCCCAACGGCATCCTCTACGGCCGGCTGCCCGGCTATCACCTCAGCAGCGCGGGCATCGCCATGGCGGAGCGGATCGCCGAGGTGCTCGGCGGCAACGACATCACCCATGTCGTGTCCTCGCCGCTCGAGCGGGCGTTGGAGACGGCTCGGCCGTGCTCCGCCAAGCTCGGTCTCGACGTCACCACCGATGAGCGCCTCACCGAGGCCGAGAACGCCTTCCAGGGCTTGCGATTCGGCGTTGGTGACGGATCCCTACGCAACCCGGCAGCGTGGCGCCACCTTTACAACCCGTTCCGGCCGTCGTGGGGCGAGCCCTACCGCAAGGTGGCGGCCCGGATGCGCGCTGCAGTCGAGGACGTGCGCGCCACCGCCACCGGGCACGAGGCACTCGTGGTGTCCCACCAGCTGCCGATCTGGATCTTTCGCTGCTGGCTCGAGGGGCGGCGGCTCTTCCACGACCCGCGCCGACGGCAGTGCAGCCTGGCGAGCCTCACGTCATTGACGTACGCCGACGAGCGGCTGGTGACGATCACCTACTCCGAGCCGGCGGCCGACCTGGTGCCGGCTCGAGCCAGCCGCACCTTCACCGCCGGGGCGTGAGGGTGGCCATCCGGCAGTTCTTCCCGACGTCGCGGGCCAAGGCGGTCGCCGTACTGGCCGGCCTGGCCCTCCTCGCCGGCGCGCTGTCCTCATGCTCGACCTCGGCTGCCAGCTCGACGGGCAGCAAGGGGTACGTCATCGGCGACGGCGCAGTCGTGACGATCCCGGCCGCTGAGCGGTCGGACGTACCGCACCTGCACGGCCCTGTCCTCGGCGGCGGGACGTTGTCGGTGGCCAGCTACCGCGGCAAGGTCGTCGTGCTCAACGTGTGGGCCTCGTGGTGCGGGCCTTGTCGCGCCGAGGCACCCGCGCTGGCCGCTGCCGCACGACGGTTGCCGGACGCCCAGTTCGTCGGCATCAACACCAGAGACGACGACTCGACGGCTGAGGCGTTCGTGCGGGCGCAACACACGCCCTACCCCAGCCTTGTCGACCAGGACGGCCGCGACATGTTGCAGTTCTACGGGACACTGAACCCGCAGGCGCTGCCGTCGACGGTGGTCCTCGATACCGAGGGGCGGGTGGCCGCCGTCGTACAGGGGCCGATCTCGACGCTGACGCTGGTGGACCTCGTCCACCAGATCGAGCATGAGGGAACCGGCCGTGCCGGTTGATGTCGCCGCGTCGATCGGCTCCTGGTTCCACGACACCGCGTTGGACGGGTCGCTGGCGCTGGCGATCCCGATCGCTCTGATCGCCGGCGCGTTCTCGTTCTTCTCGCCCTGCGTGATCCCGCTGCTGCCGGGCTACCTCTCCTACATCACGGGACTGTCCGGCGCCGACCTGGTCGCCCGGGGCAGCAGCGGGATGCGCGGCAGGCTGCTGCTCGGCACGGGGCTCTTCATCCTCGGCTTCTCCGTCGTCTTCATCGCCTACGGAGCCATCTTCGGCGAACTCGGCTATCAGCTGGTGAGCCACCAGCACGTCATCACTCGGGTGCTCGGCGCGCTGACGATCGTCACCGGCCTGGTGTTCGCCGGCCTGGTGCCATGGCTGCAGCGTGACGTGCGCTTCCACAGCGTGCCGGCGGTCGGGCTGATGGCCGCGCCGCTGATCGGCGCGCTGTTCGGCTTCGGCTGGACGCCGTGCATCGGCCCCACCCTCGCCGCGGTGCTGAGCCTGTCGGCGGCCAGCGCGAGTGCGGGCCGGGGAGCACTGCTGACGCTCGTCTACTGCCTCGGGCTCGGCATCCCGTTCCTCGTGGCTGCCGTCGCGTTCCGCCGGATGCTCGGCGCAGTGGCCTTCGTACGGCGACACAACGTGTGGGTGATGCGAATCGGCGGCGCGATGCTCGTCGGCCTCGGGATCCTGCTGCTGACCGGTGGGTGGGAGTCGCTGGTCGCCTGGACGCAGAGCAAGGTGGTGGGGTATGTGCCCGCCGTCTGAGTCGACAGTCACCGACAGCGCCGCCGCCCGGCAGCCGGTCGGCGAGCCGCCGGGCGACTCCGGTCGGTCAGGGAAGCAGCAGCGTCCGGCCAAGGGCCCGGCGCCGGCACTCGCGCCGCTGGAGTTCGCCCGCTGGGCCTGGCGCCAGCTCACCTCGATGCGGACCGCGCTGATCCTGCTCTTCCTGCTCGCGGTCGCAGCGATCCCCGGCTCGCTGATCCCACAGACCAGGGTCGACCCGTCAGCAGTGCTGACGTTCGAGCAGCAGCACCCGACATTGGCGCCGGTCTTCGACCGGCTCGGCATGTTCGGCGTCTACAGCTCGATCTGGTTCAGTGCGATCTACCTGTTGCTGATGGCCTCCTTGCTCGGCTGCATCGTTCCGCGGCTGCGCGTCTACCTGCGCAATGTGCGGCAGCGGCCGCCGAAGGCACCCCGCCACCTGAGTCGCTTGTCGGCGTACGAGACCTGGGAGACCAGCGCCTCGCGCACCGTTGAGGCCGAGCGGGTCGAGCGGCTGCTGAGCGGCCAACGCCGGCGGATCGCGATCTACCCAGGCGACGGCGAGACCGTCGTCAGCGCCGAGAAGGGCTACCTGCGCGAGGCCGGCAACCTGCTCTTCCACTGCGCTGTCGTCGTCGTGCTGGTCGGGGTGGCGTTCACCGGGCTGTTCGGCTTCAAGGGCGGCGTCGCAGTGATCACCGGGCAGGGGTTCTCCGACACGCTCACGCAGTTCGACGACTTCACCCCCGGTGCACGCTTCTCGGCCGACAACCTGCCGCCGTTCTCCTTCCGCGTCCAGGACTTCCATGTCGCCTACCAGCGCGGCGGTCAGGCGGCGGGCATGCCGCTGACGTTCTCCGCTGACCTGCTCGTGCGGGACCAGCCCGACTCCTCGCCGTACCGCTATGACCTGTCGGTCAACCACCCGCTGAACGTCGACGGCGTCTCGGTCTTCCTGGTCGGGCACGGATATGCGCCGGTGGTGACGGTGCGCGACGGCACCGGTCACGTGGCCTTCTCCGGGCCGGTGATCTTCCTGCCGCAGGACGGCACCTTCACGTCGTTCGGTGTGGTCAAGGTGCCCGACGCCTCACCCGCGCAGCTCGGCTTCCAGGGCTACTTCTTCCCGACCGGAGCGCTGTCGTCGAGCGGGCGTCCGTACTCCGCCTTCCCGGGTCCGGACAACCCCGTGCTCACCCTCGTCGGCTACCGCGGTGACCTCGGCCTCGACACCGGGCTTGCTCAGTCGGTCTACGTGCTGGACAAGAGCGGGATGACACCCCTGCGGTCCTCGTCGGGCCAGCCCAAGGCGCTGCTCCTACGGGTGGGACAGACGCAGCAGCTGCCGGATGGCGCCGGCTCGATCAGGTTCGACGGCGTGCAGACCTTCGTGAAGCTGCAGGTGAACAAGCAGCCGGCGAAGATCGTGCCGCTTGTCGGAGTGCTCGCCGCGATCGTCGGGTTGCTGGGGTCTCTGTTCGTCCGGCCGCGCCGGACCTGGGTCCGGTTGCGCGATCGCGACGGGCGTACGGTGGTCGAGGTCGCGGCACTGGATCGCGTCACCGGCGGGGACCCGGCGGCCCATGTCGCGGAGGTGTCGAAGGCCTTGCGGCCGAAGGAGCAGCAGCGGTGACCGAAACGTTTGCCCACCTCAGCAACAACGCCGTCATCTCGGCGACCGTCGTCTTCGTCCTGGCGATGGTGGCGCACATGCTCGAGTGGGCAGCCGCCCGCCAGGTGCGCAGCGCCGACAGGGACGTCGCAGTGGACCGGGTCATGGTCGGTGCCAGCGAGGTTGAGCCCGGGGCCATCCCGGACCGCGCTGCCTGGACGCTGACGGAGGGTCACGGTCGAGGGGGTGCTGTCGACCGTCGGCTCGGCGACGGCGGCGACGTCGTCGGTACGGCGTCGGATGAGCCCGACGACGACGAGCTGGAGCGCACCGACAGGTTCGGCCGGATCGGCTTCGCGCTCACCGTGCTCGGCGTGCTCCTGCTCGCCGTCGGTGTGGCCTGCCGCGGGCTCGCGGCCCACCGGGTGCCGTGGGCAAGCATGTACGAGTTCTCGATCACCGGCTGCCTGACCGCTTCGGCCGCCTATCTGTTCCTCGTGCGCCGCTACAGCGTGCGGTGGCTGGGCCTGTTCGTCACCGCCTTCGTGGTCGTCGTGCTCGCCATCGCCGACCTCGTCCTCTACCGCCCGGTCGAGCCGCTGGTGCCGGCGCTGCATTCCTACTGGCTCTACATCCACGTCTCTGCCGCCGCGATCGCCGGCGGCGCCTACACCGTCGGCGCGCTCGCGTCGGTGCTGTTCCTGCTGCGCAGCCGGGCCGAGACGCGTGCGGCCGCCGACCCCGAGCAGCCGCGGACCGGCTTCTTGTGGCGGGTGCCCAGCGCGCAGGCGATCGACCGGGTCGCCTACCGGGTGCACGCGTTCGCGTTCCCGCTGTGGACCTTCGCGGTGCTGTGCGGCGCGATCTGGGCCCAGTACGCCTGGGGCCGCTTCTGGGGTTGGGACCCCAAGGAGGTGTGGGCGTTCATCACCTGGGTGGCCTATGCGGCCTACCTGCACGCCCGGGCCACCGTCGGCTGGCAGGGCAAGGCCGCGGCGTACGTCGCGCTGCTCGGCTACTCGACGTTCCTCTTCAACTTCATCGGGATCAACCTGTTCGGCTCCGGTCTGCACACCTACGCCGGCGTCTGATCGACCGAACGTCTGCGGCCCTACGGGTTGAGATGCTCGTTGTCGTCGGGCGGCGGTCGCCGGTTGAGCCGGCGCAGGAAGTCGGGATCGTCGTCGGGCGCGAGCGGGCGGGCTGTCGGCTTGCCGGCGGTGTGGACGACGTCGCTGCCGTTCGGGCGACCGTAGACCAGCCAGGCGATCGGACCGACAAGCGGCACGAAGACGATCAGGGCCCACAGCCCGCGCGGCAGCTGGCGGACCTGGTCGGAGTCGGACTGGGCGATCTCGATCCAGCAGTAGATCGCCAGCACGATCAGCAAGATCATCGGAAGGAATCTCACCTCGACCTCCTCTGCTGCCAGCGTAGCCGTGCCTCGGCGGCTGGCTGCTGAGTCGGCGACCCGCCTTGGCGATGGCTCTGGGTCGGGCCACTAAGGTCGGCCGAGTGGACGAGCCTCGCCTTGTGGACCTGGCAGATATCGAGGCGGCCGCCGATCGGATCGCCGGGCTGGTGCGACGAACGCCTCTGCTGAGTACCCAGCTCGGTCGTGACGACGCGCCGCTCCATATCAAGGCTGAAACGCTCCAGATCGGTGGATCGTTCAAGCTACGCGGAGCGACCAACGCCCTTGTCCAGCTGACCTCGGACGACCGGTCCAAGGGCGTCGTCACCCACTCCTCGGGCAACCACGCCCAGGCGTTGGCCCGAGCCGCCCGTGACCTCGGCATCGCGGCGACGATCGTGATGCCGCACAACACCCCGCGGGTCAAGCTGGCGGCGACGGCCGCGCTCGGAGCGGAGATCGTGCTCGTCGACGCGGCACAGCGGGCGTCGACAGTCGAGCGGCTTCGCAAGGAGACCGGCGCCGTCTTCGTCCCGCCCTTCGACGATGCGGCGATCATCGCCGGGCAGGGCACCGTGGGCCTGGAGATCGTCGCCGACCTCCCCGACGTGGCCACGGTCTTCGTGCCCGTGAGTGGCGGTGGCCTCGTCAGCGGCATCGCCGTCGCGGTCAAGGCGCTGCGGCCGCAGACCCGGGTGGTGGCGGTGGAGCCGGCGTTGGCCGCCGATCTGGCCGAGGGCTGGCAGCGCGGCGAGCGGGTGCAGTGGGACAGCGCGCAGACCGGCCGCACCATCGCCGACGGCCTGCGGGTCACCAGCGTGGGGGAGCTCAACTGGCGCCACATCAGGGAGTACGTCGACGACGTCGTCACGGTGCAGGAGGACGCCATCCGCGCGGCGATGAGGGCGGTGCTGCTGGACGCCAAGGTGGTCGCGGAGCCCAGCGGCGCTGTCGCGGTGGCCGGCTACTCGTCGTACGGCGACTCCCTGGCCGCCGGGCCAGCGGTTGCTGTGGTGTCCGGGGGCAACGTGGACCCAGCCCTGCTCGCCGAGGTCCTCGCCTAGCGGCGTAACGGAGGGAGTGGTGTCGTCGAGCGCGACCGTCAGCGGCGGCCTGCGTTCTCGATGAGGGGCTTCTGCAGCGGAGGGTATCCACAGCTGATCCGCGCGCAGAGAAACTGTCTGAGCAACTGACTGGGATCGAACGTATGTTCGAGCATGATGACTCGTCGACCGAAGAGGCTGCTGGTGTGGGCTCGGCTGAGTCGAGTCCTGCTTCGGACGCCGCTGAAGCCGCCGGATTGGCTGGCGCGCCGGACGACGCGGCTGGTGCTGAAGCCGAGGCTGCAGTGGACCACGCGGCTGTCGCTGTCGCCGCCTTGGAGGATATGGGGGAGCCTCCGGTGGAGGTGTTGTTGTCGAGTTTGGACGCTGAGGGTCATCTGCTGCTGCCTGCCGACATGGTCGAGGAGGACAGCCTTGATCCGCAGATCCTGGTGCTTGAGGCGGCCGGTTAGGCGGCGGCCGAACATGTGGAGAACCTCCAGTGGTCGGAGCGACTCACTGAGGCGGAGCCGGAGCAGCTGCTGAGTCTGGCGGGGGCGACCCGGCGGGCGGGGAACCTGGCCGATGCCCGGTTGGTGGAGCTGGCGGCCGGTTGGGCGGACCGGCACGGCGTCCTGGCCTACGCCTGCGATGTGGTGGGGTCGGAGTCGTTGGTGACGATGGGTGGGGACGGTACTCCGTTGGTGGCGGAATTCTGTCCCGCCGAGCTGGGTGCGGCGATCGGCCTGTCCCTGGCGGCGGCCCGGAGTCTGATCGCCGACGGATTGGATCTGCGGCATCGGCTGCGGCTGGTGTGGGCCGGGGTGCAGGCCGGGGATGTGACTCCGTGGGTGGCGCGGAAGGTCGCGGCGAAGATCCGAGGCCTGGACGCTGCGGCAGCGGCGAGGGTGGATGCCTACCTCGCGCCGGCCGCAGCCACGTTGTCGCCGGGTCGGCTGCTGCGTGCTGTCGATGCCGCGGTGTTGGCCGCCGACCCCGACCGGGCCGAGGCCGACGCCGAGGCCGCCGCGTGCCGGCGAGGGTTCTGGGTCGCCCCGGACGTCGTCGACGGCGTCGTGGATGTCTACGGTGTCTTGGACGCCCCCGACGCCGCTGCGTTGAACACCACCGTCGCGCATCTGGCCCGAGCGCTGCGGGTGCTGGGCGACACCGACTCCCACGACGTCCGCCGCGGCAAAGCCCTGGCGCTATTAGCCAACCCGTCGGCTGCCCTGGCCGTTCTGGCCCGCGCCGCCGCAGCCGACCCCACCGATGCCCGCGCCGGGGCGCACACCGCCGACGAGGGAGTCGACGACTGTCAAGCCGACGAGGGAGTCGGCTGGCTCGACCGTCGCGGCTACGACACCACTGACGGCAGCACCGACGAAGTCAGCAGCGACGGCGACACCTGCGACCGCGACGCTCATGACGCTGACACCGATGAGGGTGCCGACAGCACCAATGCTGGCGGCTCGGGGTGTGGTCCCGGGCCGGGTGTCGACCTTGGTCTGGCGACGTTGTACGCACACGTCAGCCTGGAGGCGCTGGAGACCGGCCAGGGCGTGGCCCGGGTCGAAGACATCGGACCGGTGGTGGTGTCGGTGCTGCGCCGCTGGCTGCGCGACCGCCAGGTCAGTGTGAAGCCGGTGATCGACCTTGCGCACATGCCGGTCTACGACTGCTACGAGACCCCGGCCAGGCTGGCGGAGGCGATTTGGTTGGCGAAACCCGCCGACTACTTCCCCTGCTCGAGCCTGGTGAGCCGGCGCAGCGACAACGAACACACCATCCCCTACGTTCCGCCGGACCGGGGCGGGCCACCGGGGCAGACCAACCTGGCCGCGATGGGCCGGATGGGCCGCCACACCCACCGGATCAAGACGTTCAGCGGCTGGAAAGTCACCCAACCCAGCTCCGGAGTGTGGATCTGGAAGGCACCCCACGGCCACTACTACCTCGTCGACCACGGCGGCACCACCCCACTCGGCAAGCTCTGGACCAGCTGAGCCGCCCGACCGGCACGACCCCGCGGCGGTGTGTTCAGTCGACCCGCCGGCTGATCTCCCTCGCCGACCGAGGAACTCCCCGCTGTCGATGTGACGTGGGAGCGGCCGAGCTGGCCACTACTCTTGAGGGGATCGTTCTCGACCCACCGAAGACAGGAACCCGTGAAGAGCTTCGCCCTCTACACCCTCGCCCGCCTCGGGCTGTTCGTCGCCTGCTTCGGCCTGTGCTGGCTGGTCCTCAACATCTGGCTGGACTGGAACATGAGCAGCGCCCTGGAGACCGCGATCGCAGCGATGCTCCTCTCGTCGGTGGTGGCGCTCTTCGCTTTGCGCTCCCTGCGCGACGGACTCGCGGCGGACGTCTCGACGCGGGCCGACCGGGCCCGGGCGGCGTTCGAGGCCCGGCGGGCCATCGAAGACGCCGACAACGATGCGCCGCGGGAGCCTCTAGCCGGCACCAACGAGCAGACCGACGCACAGCCCGATCGCGTAGCCGAGCTCGAGCAGCCCGGTCGCCCGTAGCACCGGGATGAGGCGGAGCCCGGTCGCGCCGCCGAGCACCGTGCGGGTCGCCGGCACTGCAAGTGGTACGGCGACGAAGGCAAGCAGCGCCCACCACGACAGCAGCGCCGAAACGCCGACGCCAAGTGCGAACGCCAGTGTGAGGAGCGCGACGTAGAGCAGTCGCGAGCGACGCTCGCCGAGCAGGACGGCCAATGTTCGCTTGCCCGCCGCCTGGTCGGTCGGGATGTCACGCAGGTTGTTGGCGACGAGCAGCGCACACGCCAGGCAGCCGACGCCGAGACCGGCGAGAACGGCCGCCTTCGAAATCGACCCGGTCTGGACGAAGGCGGTGCCGACAGTGGCCACCAGCCCGAAGAACACCAGCACGCTGACCTCGCCGAGCCCGCGGTAGCCGTAGGGCCGCGAGCCGCCGGTGTAGAACCAGGCCGCCGCCATGGTGGCCGCGCCGACCGCCAGCAGCCACCAGGCGCTGGTGGCGGCGAGCACAAAGCCGGTGACGGCAGCGACGCCGAAGGCGGCGAGGGCGGCCGCGCGCACCTTCGCGGGCGTCGCAGCACCGGAGCCGACGAGCCGTAACGGCCCGACCCGCCGGGCGTCGGTGCCGCGCACGCCGTCGGAGTAGTCGTTGGCGTAGTTGACGGCCACCTGCAGCGCGAGCGCGACGACCAGCGCCAACAGCGCCTTCCACCAGACGAAGTCGTCGGCGGCCAGCGCGATGCCCGTGCCGGCGACGACCGGCGAGACCGCGGCGGGCAGGGTCCGCGGGCGCGCGCCCTCGACCCACTGTGAGGTGGTGGCCATCGGCGCACAGTCTGTCAGCGCACTCGTCGGCCGACTGCCGTGGGCGAGGGCGGCCGTAGTGTGTGCCTGGTGACCGAGCGGCAGGACGCTGGGGCCTCGCTGGCGCCCCTGCAGGGCGGTCCGCGTGACCTCGAACGGCTGTTGCGCAGCTGGCTGTCCCAGCAGGGCCCGCGCCCTGTCGTCGTGCGCACCTCGGGTTCGAGCGGCGAGCCGAAGGCCGTCGCCCTGTCGGCCGCAGCCGTCAGGTCGTCGGCCGAGGCGACGCTGGCGAGGCTCGGCGGACCGGGGCAGTGGGTGCTGGCGCTGCCGCCCCGGTATGTCGCTGGCTTGCAGGTGCTGGTGCGGGCGATCCTCGCCGACCGGCCCGTCGTCGTACTCGCCGACCATCCCGACGTCGCGGCCGCCACGTCGGCGCTTGCACCGGGATCCGCCTACCTCTCCGTCGTCTCGACCCAGCTGCGTCGATGGCTGGGCGAGGGGCGGCTGGCGCGCGCGTTGACCCGCTTCGACGCGGTGCTCGTCGGCGGCGGCGCTGCGCCGGCGGGACTGCTCGATGCGGCGCGAGGCGCAGGTGTCCGGGTGGTCTCGACGTACGGCATGACCGAGACCTGTGGTGGCTGCGTCTACGACGGCTACGGGCTCGACGGCGTCGGTGTCAGGCTCGATCCGGACGGCCGGATCTGGCTGTCCGGGCCGATGCTGTTCGACGGGTACGTCGACCGGCCGGACCTCACGGCCGAGGTGCTGCGCGACGGCTGGCTGCGCACGCCGGACGTCGGCAGGGGTTTGGACGCGGGCGGCCGGCTCAAGGTACTGGGGCGGGCCGACGACGTCGTCGTCAGCGGTGGCGTGAACGTGCCGCTGCTCGCGGTCGAGGGGCGGCTCGCGTCGATGCCGGGTGTGCGACAGTGCGTCGTGCTCGGCGTGCCCGATGAGGAGTGGGGGAGCCGGGTCGTGGCCGTGGTGGCCGCTGAGGCTGACGGGGCGCTGCCGTCGCTCGGCGCGGTGCGGGACTTCGTATCCGCGCAGTGTCCCCGGGCCTGGGCGCCGCGGGCGGTCATCGCCGTGGCCGCGATCCCGATGCTCGCGTCGGGCAAGCCCGACCGGCAGGCGTTGCGCGACCTCGTCGACTCGGCGGCACGATGACCGACCCGCGGAGCCGCCGGTTCGACGTCTTCGCACTGCCAATGACCGTCCGCTTCCGAGGCGTGACCCGGCGGGAGGGCGTCTTGGTGTACGGCGATGCGGGGGTCGGCGAGTTCAGCCCGTTCTGGGACTACGACGTCGACGAGTCGGCCCGCTGGCTCACGGCTGCAGTCGAGTCGGCCGATGAGGATTTCCCGCCGCCGGTGCGTGACCGGGTGCCGGTCAACTGCACGGTGCCGGCAGTCGGGCCGGAGCAGGCAACCCAGGTGGTCACGGCTTCGCACGGCTGCCGCACCGCGAAGGTCAAGGTCGCCGAGCCCGGGCAGACGCTCGACGACGACGCCGCCAGGGTTGCCGCGGTGCGGTCGGCGTTGGGCCCGAGTGGCCACGTCCGAGTCGACGCCAATGGCGGCTGGTCCGTGGCCGAGGCGGTGCGCGCGATCGGCGTGCTCACGGAGTTCGACCTGGAGTACGTCGAGCAGCCGGTCGGCTCCGTGTCCGAGCTCGCGGAAGTGCGGCGTCTGGTCGACGTGCCCATCGCCGCCGACGAGTCGATCCGGCGGGCGGAGGACCCGTTCCTGGTCAAGCGCCTCGGCGCCGCGGACGTCGCCGTCCTGAAGGTTCAGCCGCTCGGCGGAGTGCGCGCGTGCCTGCGGCTGGCCGAGCAGATCGGCCTACCAGTCGTGGTGTCGAGCGCGCTCGAGTCGTCGGTCGGCATTGCCGCCGGGGTGGCGCTGGCGGCCGCGCTGCCAGAGCTGCCGTATGCCTGCGGCTTGGCGACGACGTCGATGCTGGCCCGCGACCTGGTGGTTTCCCCGTTGCGCCCGGTCGACGGCTGTCTGTCGATCCAGCGCGTCGAGCCCGACGAAGCCGCCGTCGAGGCTGCGCGCCCTGACGGCGAGGTCACCAAGAGATGGCAGCGTCGGTACGACGACTGCCTCGCCGCGTTGCGGGACGGTCGGCCGTGAACGCGTCCACGGCGCTCGCGCGAGCCGTCGTCGAGGCGCTCGTGGCCGGCGGTGTGCGCGACGCCGTGCTGGCCCCGGGATCGCGCTCAGGCGCGCTGGCACTTGCGCTCGACCGGGCCGACGGGGCCGGACTGCTGCGGTTGCACGTCCGGATCGACGAGCGCAGCGCGGGTTTCCTGGCGCTCGGCCTGTGCAAGGGCGGCCACCTGCCGGTGCCCGTGGTCACGACGTCGGGGACGGCGGTGGCCGAGCTGCATCCAGCGGTGCTGGAGGCGTTCCACAGCGGCCAGCCACTCGTCGTACTGTCCGCGGACCGGCCGGCATCGCTGCGCGGCACCGGCGCCAACCAGACGACCGACCAGCGAGAGATGTTCGGGTCGGCTGCGGTCTTCGACGACGTACCGCCGGGGAACGACACGGGCGCGACCGCCGCAGTCGACTCGGCGCTGCGACGTGCCGGCCCGACCCAGGTCAACCTGCAGTTCGCCGAGCCGCTGCTCCCCGACGACGCCGAACCGCCCCTCCCCGACCCCTCCGACCCCGCCGAGGCGTCACATCTGCACCGACACGCCGACGAAACCGGTGGGTTGGCGCCGTCTCGGCGGGACGTGTTGCGTCCGGGGAAGCGGACGGTGATGGTCGCGGGGGACGATGCGGGGCCGCCCGCCCGGCTGCTCGCCCAACACGCCAACTGGCCGCTGTTGGCCGAGCCGACCTCGGGAGCCCGCACCGGCACGCATGCGATCCGGACCTACCGGCTGCTGCTCGACACGTCGCTGGCCGACCGGATCGAGCGGGTCGTCGTGACCGGACATCCGACGCTGTCCCGCCCGGTCACCCGGCTCATCT
>JAICMS010000169.1 GCA_025929075.1 Propionibacteriales bacterium | reverse complement strand
GTGGAGCTGGCCGCCGCGGAGGTCAAGGGCTTCCGCGACGACCAGGCCGCCGCCGAGCGCGAACGGGACGGCGGTGTCGAAGCGTGCCGGGTGGCCGAAGAGCAGGCAACCGAGACGCTCGAGGCGGCACGCACCATGCTTGAACGGGTGCGGTCCGCGGAGCGTTCCGCCCGCCAGGGCTTGGCGACGCTGGTGGAGAAGCTGACTGCTACCGCCGGCCCTTCCGGGTCGACGTGATCGACGACCCCTCCGACTCCTCGCTGCTGCCCTGCCCGCGCCGCGCAGGACGGCGTCTCCGGGTATGCCGCTCGGCGGGCTTCGAACGCAAGCCCGCCGAGCGGCATACCCGATCTGGGTTGCCCGTCAGCCGGCAGCACCGGCAGGGGTGGTCGTCGTCTTGAAGCCCTCGAGCTGGTTGGCCTTCTGGGCGTAGGTGTTGGTGAACGTGTCGCCGATCTTGACCTTGCTGACGTCGACGCCGATCACCTTCTCCATGTTGTAGATCGTCTTCGGGCCACCGGCCGGCATGATGCCGTCAGGGAGGAACTGGCCCTTGTCGGTCGTCAGGCCGTTGACGTACTGCTGCTTGGTGATGGTCTGGTTCGAGACGAACTGCGGCGGCATCGCGTTCGCGATGTCCGCAGCCGAGTGTGTGTCGATCCAGTGCATCGTCGCGACCAGTGCGTCCACGACCTTCTGCGTGGCGTCCTGGTGCGAGTTCACCCAGTCAGCCCGGGCGAGCACCCCGGCCGCGGGCCAGGCTCCGCCGAGCGCGGCGGTCGCGCCCTTGGTCGTGGCGAGGTCCAGGGCCGAGTAGGCCAGATGCTTGGACTCGAGCGCCCCGACGGTGGGCTGGGTGGTCATCACGCACTGCGCCGTGCCGCGCTGGATGGCCGCGATCGCGGTCGCCCCGGCGCCGACAGCGAGGGTGTGGTAGCCACTGCGCGGGATGCCCTTCTGCGACGCGAGGAACTGGGTGAGCTCGTCGGTGCCGGACCCGAGGTCGGTGACGCCGAGCGTCTTGCCCTTGAAGTCGGCGGCGGAGTGGACACCGCTGTTGGTGCCGCACATCTCGCGCTCGCCGGGCGCCCCGGAGAGCTGCACGACGTCGATGACGTTCTTGCCCTTCGACTGGAAGTCGATGGTGTGGATGTACCAGGCGCCGGCCATGTCGACCTGGCCGGAGGCCATCGCATCCTCGGCACCGACGCCGCCGTTCTGCTCGGTCGACAGCTCGACGTTGACGCCGTACTTCTTGTAGAAGCCGAGGTCCTGGGCCAGCTGGTACGGCAGGTAGATCTGCTTGTCGATGCCGCCGACCATCAGTTTCACGGTGGGGATCGAGCCTTTGGCCGCGTTCTGGCCCGAGTGGCCCTGGGCGGAGGCGGAGGACGGTCCGTTGCTGGAACATGCTGCCGTCGCCAGGGCGAGTGCCCCGACCGCGGTCAAACACAGTGCGCGCTTGAACATGTGCGGTTTCCTTTCCTTGGTGCTACGGATGGATGAACGGGGCCGGGGGAGGGGCATCACATCGCCTGGGCTTCGGACCGGCTCGGTGGACGCCAGGCCAGCACCCGCTTCTCGAGGAGCGCCAGGAGGTACTCGGCGACGAGGGTGACCGCAGCCATGAGGATCATGCAGGCGAACACGGTGTCCGGGTCGAAGTGGCCTTGGGCCTGGGTGATGATCAGGCCGATGCCGGCTTGGGAGCCGAGCACCTCGCCCACCAGCGCGCCGATGATCGCGAACCCGAACGCCGTGTGCAGGCTGGCGATGATCCAGGTGAGGGCCGACGGGATGGTCACGTGCCGGGCGACCTGGAGGGAGGACGCGCCGAGCACGCGGACGTTGGCCAGCAGGTTCTGGTCAACCTCACGCACGCCCTGGAACGCGTTGAAGAAGACGATGAAGAAGACGAGGACCGCCGCGAGCAGCACCTTCGGCAAGGTGCCCAGCCCGAAGGCGACCACGAAGATGGACCCGAGGATGATCCGGGGAACGGAGTTGAGGGCCTTGATGTAGGGGCTGCACACGTCGGACAGGAGGCGGTTCTGGCCGAGCAGCAGCCCGAACACGATCCCTGTTGCGGCCCCTAGTGCGAAGCCGATGATCGCCTCCTGGATCGTCACCCAGAGGTTGAACCAGATCGAGCCGAAGGCAGTGCCCTGCGTGAACAGGTCGACGAGCGCGGTCCAGACGTCAGTCGGCTGGCCGAAGAAGAACTTGTCGACGACACCATGTTCGGTGGACAGCTGCCAACCGCCGATCACGACGACCGGCAGGATGATCCGACCGAGCCACACCCAGCCGGCCCGCCGCCGCCGGGCCGTGCGGGCCGCGGCCGCGATGCTCGCCTCGCCCTGGTCCACGTCTGCCAGCGGGACGGCGCCGGCGTGAAGAGTGCCCATCATGCCGCGCTCACCGTCCGCGCGTAGGCGCGCTCGACCTCGTCCTTGAGCGAGGCCCAGATCTGGCCCTGCAGCTCGAGGAACCGCTTCTCGTGGCGGATCTCCTGCACCTCACCGCGCGGGCGGGGCAGGTCGATCTCGAAGTTCTCCTTGATGGAGCCCGGGCTGCTGGTCATGATCAGCACCCGGTCGGACAGGGCGACCGCCTCGTCGAGGTCATGGGTGATGAACAGGACCGATGGACGCAGCTGCTCCCACAGGCCGAGCAGCTCGGTCTGCATGATCGCCTTGGTCTGCACGTCCAGCGCCCCGAACGGCTCGTCCATCAGCAGGATCTTCGGCTCGTTGATGAGCGCGGCGGCCATCGCCACGCGCTTGCGCATGCCACCGGACAGCTGGTGCGGGTAGCGATCCTCGAACCCGGCCAGCCCGACCCGGCGCAACCAGTCCCGGGCCAGGGCGACGGCCTCGCGCTTCGGGGTGCCGTTCAGCGTGGGGCCGATCATGACGTTGCCCAGCACGCTCTTCCAGGGGAAGAGTGCATCGGCCTGGAACATGAAGCTGACACCGGTCGTCACGCCGTGCACCGGTTGGCCGCCCACCGTGACGGAGCCTGAGCTGGGCCGTTCCAGCCCGGCCACCTGCGCCAGCGTGGTGGACTTGCCACAGCCGGTCGGCCCGACGATCGCGCAGAACTCCCCTCGTTCCACGGTGAACGTGACGTCCCGGATCGCGGTGAACGGCTCGCCGGCCGGCGTGATGTAGCGCTTCGTCAGCCCGGTGATCTCGATCCGGGCGGCGTCCGTGCCCGCGGATGATCCAGGGACGGGTGCTGCGGGTCGCCGCTTCTTGCCAACCATCTTGACGCTCCTTTCGGCGGTGCCTCAACGAGCGTAAGAACGTGCCGTGCACTGGGTCACGCTTGCGAAGGAATCTCGCCGTTGACCGCGTTGATGGCGGTTTTGTGCGTTTCTGCACGCGGCGGGCACGGCGTTCGTACCGGCGCCAGCACGGTTCCCGGGTGTTGGTTTTGTGCGTTCTGCTGAGTCATGCTGGATTCGGTGATCCGGTTGGTGGCCGAGCAGGACTCCGGAGGTCTGAGGAGGGCCATGCCGCGTGTGGGACGGACGTTGGCGGCACGCATCCTCGTTGCCGTCCTGTTCATCGTCGTCGCGACCATGGCCATCGGGTTCGGCCTCTACGCCCACCTGGCCGGGCAGACCGAGGACGCGCACGCCATGGAGCAGGCCAGCGATGTCGCGGTCACCCTGGGCCGGATGCCGGAGGTGGCGACCGCGATCGAGGTCGGCGACCCGCACCACGTCCTGCCGGGGCTCGCCACGCAGATCCGGCAGGCGACCCAGGCCTCCTACGTCGTCTTCGTCGACCGGACCGGCCTGCGCTACTCGCACCCGAACCCAGACCTGATCGGCCAGCGCATCGAGGAGCGAGTCGTCGCCCTCGACGGGAAGGTCCACACCGGCTTCGACCCGGGCAGCCTGGGCCGGTCGGCCAATGCCCGAGCGCCCATCCTCGACTCGGCGGGCCACCCCGTCGGAGAGGTGTCGGTCGGCTTCCTCGAGTCCGAGGTGGGGGTCCGCCTGTCGGCCGAGATCGGCGACATCGCCCTGTTCACCCTGTTGGCGCTCGCGGTCGGCGTCATCGCCTCGCTGCTGCTCGCCCGGGTGATCAAGCGGGTGACCTTTGGCGTGGAGCCGGCCGAGATCGTCGAGCTCGTGCAGGAGCGCGAGGCGATGCTGCACGGGATCCGCGAGGGCGTCCTCGCCGTGGACGACAGGGGCGCGATCAACGTCCTC